>JBKPRU010000092.1:0-12218 GCA_046734675.1 Acidobacteriota bacterium | reverse complement strand
GACCCCAAGCGTGCAGCGTCGTCTCACACCTTGGGCGTGAACTGTGACAGGTCGTAGATGCCAAGCTTCTTCTCGATTGCTGCGACCCGATCGACCATCTTCTCGAACCCGCCTTTGCCGAACAGTTCGTGCTCTTTCTTCTCGAAGTTCTCACCGAGCGCGCCGTACTCCTCCTTCGACACCAGCTTCCGCAATGCGGGGAAGAGCACCGTGTCCTCCCTCGCCTCATGGGGTGCGTACGTTCGGACGAACTGACGCAGAAGGTCACGCAGCGAGGCGGTCGCCTGCGGGTCCTTGAGTGTGTGCGTTGTCGCCAGCTGCGCAACACGATCGGTGACGCGCCGGCCAGCCTGATGCTGCGCTCTCAATACCGTCGTCAGATCGGTGAGCTGCCTGGCTTTCTCGAACCGCGGGAACAGGTAATCCTCTTCGAGCTTCTCGTGATAGTCCTCGATGAACGTACGGACGATGCTTGCCGCGTCCTTGATCGTGTCGGGCGGCAGGTCCTGCTTGGCATCGATGCGTCCAAGCGCCATCTAATCGGTCACTGTAGACGGTTGTCGACTACAGCCGCAAGCAAGCCGTGGCCCTTCTTCGAACGTCGCCATACCTGAATCACGCCCTGATGGCGGAGCGCGGTGTGGATCAAGGGAAGCAAGGCGGGTCGCGGCGGCTGCGCACGATCGATCCCGCACGTAGCGCGCGTCTATACACGCGAGCAGCTGCTCAACGGTAGCGTTCCGACCGATACTCAGAGCCGGCGCGTTCTCCAGAGCTATCACGCGCATCGGTCCGGCGATCTGGAGATCATCATCAGCCAAGCGAGTACATGAGATGACTCTCGTATCGAGATCGGCACCCAGTGCTACGATTCTGATTCGCGTGATGGTCGGCGCGGTATTCCTTGCCGAGGGAATTCAGAAATTCCTGTACCCGGCGCAGGTTGGAGCCCGTCGCTTTGCCAAGACTGGCATCCCGCAGCCGGAGTTGCTGACGTCATTCGTCGGAAGCGTCGAGATCGTCTGCGGCACGCTGGTCCTCCTCGGACTCTTCACGCGATGGGCCGTGCTTCCGCTGCTCGGCGACATGGCCGTCGCGTTCGTCACCACGAAGCTCCCGATTCTGCTCGGGCAGGACGCCGGGCCATTTCAGCTCCCTCAGCTCCCGTACTACGGCTTCTGGGGATTCACGCACGAGACTCGTACGGATTTCTCGATGATCATGGGTTGTTTGTTCCTTCTGCTGGTGGGTCCAGGCCCGCTGTCGTTGGACGAGCGCCGCATGCACCGCCGGTGAGCGCTGTGGCCCTGCGCACAAACCGACGCCGAGAACCACGCGGATCGCTTGGCGAGATCGCGCGACTGTTCGCCAAGCTCGGGACCATCGCGTTCGGCGGACCAGCGGCGCACATCGCGATGATGGAAGACGAGATCGTGCGCCGCCGCGGCTGGCTCACACGCGACCAGTTCCTCGACTACCTGGGCGCGACGAACCTGATCCCTGGCCCAAACTCGACGGAGCTTGCCATTCACATTGGGCACGCCCGGGGAGGGTGGGCCGGTCTCCTGGTCGCCGGGATCGCATTCATCCTGCCGGCGTCCTTGATTGTCACTGCCGTGGCGTGGAGCTACGTGCGGTACGGATCCCTGCCGGAAGTGGAGGGCTTGTTGTACGGCGTCAAGCCCGTAGTGATGGCGGTGGTGGCGCAGGCACTGTGGAGTCTGGGTCGGTCCGCGGTTAAATCGAGCCGTCTTGCAATCATCGGAGCTGCCGCGATTGTTGCGGCGGCAGCTGGAGTGGACGAACTGATCGTGCTCGCAGCGACTGGTGCGCTGACCGCGGTCGTTCAGCTCGGTTCGCGACTCCGCCGCGCACCCGTCGTGCCACTCCTCGCAAGTACCTGGCTGAAAGGCACCGCGCGGACCGCCGTCGGGGCTGCCGCGATCAGCACGTCCATGACGTCGGTCTCATTGTGGCCCCTCTTTCTCGTGTTCGCGAAGGCAGGGGCGGTACTCTTCGGCAGCGGCTACGTCCTGCTCGCCTTTCTGCGCGCTGATCTCGTCGAACGTCTCGGCTGGCTTACCGAACCGCAGCTGCTGGACGCCGTGGCGATCGGGCAGGTCACGCCTGGCCCGGTGTTCACGACGGCGACGTTCATCGGCTACGTGCTTGCGGGACCAACCGGTGCGCTCGTCGCAACCGTCGGCATCTTCCTGCCGGCCTTCCTCTTTGTCGCGCTGAGTGGGCCGCTCGTGCCAAGGCTGCGGCAATCATCGCTTGCCGGTGCAGTCCTGGATGGTGTGAACGTCGCGTCGCTCGCGCTCATGGCGGTTGTATCGTGGCAGCTCGGAAGAGCGGCGCTTGCGGATCCGCTGACGGTGGCTCTTGCGCTGGTGAGTCTGGTCGCACTCGTTCGGTTCCGAATCAATTCAGCGTGGTTGATTGCCGCGGGCGCGGCGCTCGGTTCCTTGGCGAGCTGACGCTGTCGACCGACGTGGAGGTTCTCTAAACCTCCTACCCTTCCGACAGCGGCTCTCACAAACTCCATGCGATCTCATAGTTAGGGATCCGCGTACGGACTCCCGGAGGCCGAACTTGGGAACACTCGCGAATGCGTGCTTGTGTCAGCGACGAACAAGCAATGCGTTTTCTTGAGGATTTTGGAGGCGCCGCCCGGATTTGAACCGGGGATGGAGGTTTTGCAGATTTCAGCGGGTTGTCTGAGTTGTTGATTCGTCTTGCTCTCTGCTGTGTTCTGCTCCATCGTTTTCGGGGTTGTTTGGGCGCTCGTGTTCTGAAGTTGGACTGAAGTTTCGGACGTCCGGCGCTCCTTGACTCAGTGAACAGGGGGCCATGCGCCCATTCGCAGAATCGCGCGTCGAGACCAGCGGCATCGCTCGATTCCGCGTCAGGCGGCGGAAACGGCGCTCGGAAGGTGAACGCATGTCGGGTCGGGCCGTGCTCCTTCGCGGCGCCCCTAACCGGGCCGAGTACACGCCACATCGTCCACGGCTGATCCGGCAGTAAAATGGGCCGGCCATGAAGTCGGGGAGCGCGCAGTCGTTCGGCGCGCAGCTCAAAGCGCTCCGCGAGGCTGCAGGGTTCACACAAGACGAACTCGCGACGATCGCGGGACTGTCCGTTCACGCCGTGAGCGCGCTCGAGCGCGGACAGCGGCGCCGACCTCATGTCGAAACCGTGCGCGCGCTGTCCGCCGCACTCGATCTCGCGGATTCGGCGCGTGACGCCCTCGTTGCGAGCTCGCGTGCGCCGGCAACGGATACAACGGCCGATCCGTACACGTCCGGTTCGCTGCCCGTGTTCCCGAACGCCCTCCTTGGTCGCGAGCGCGATCTCGAGACGCTGCGTCTGTGGCTGGCGGATTTCGACGCACGCCTCATCACGCTGACAGGCCCCGGCGGTGTCGGCAAGACGCGGCTCGCGGTCGAGCTCGGACGCGACGTCGCGGCGGCGGGCACTAGCCGGGTGCTGTTCGTCGGGTTGTCGGCGGTTCGAAACCCGGCGTTCGTCGCCCAGGCGATCGCCGAAGCGCTCGGCGCCGTCGATGACGCAGCTCACGACTTACCACGGCGTGCGCGGCTCGCCTGCGACGCGACGCCGACGGTGCTGCTCCTCGACAACTTCGAACAGGTACTGGAGGCGGCCGCGTTGGTTGCAACGCTCCTGACGACGGTACCGGCCCTCCGCATACTGGCCACCAGTCGCGCGCCGCTCCGCATCCGCGGTGAACGAGAGTATGCCCTGGGGCCGCTCGCCCTGGAGTCCGCCCACGACGCACACACACCCGCTGAAGTCGGCCGCGCTCCTGCGGTGCGCCTGTTCATCGAACGCGTGCGGGATGTGCAGCCTGAGTTCCGTCTCACCTCCGCGAGCAGCGCGGTCGTGATTGAGATTTGCAAGCGTCTCGACGCGCTGCCACTCGCCCTCGAGCTCGTCGCGCCGTGGATGAAAGTGCTGCCGGCCGAGGATCTCCTCAACCGGCTGGCACACAACAATGTGCTTCTGTCCACGGCCGGCCCGCGCGACCTTCCGGAACGGCAGCAGACGATGAACGCGACCGTGTCCTGGAGTTACCAACTGCTCTCTCCAGGCGAGCAACGCGCCTTTCGTGTTTTCGGCGCCTTTCCGGGCCAATTCGCGATCGACACCGCCGCCGTCGTTCTCGGCGATCGCGATGCCGGCCCGATCGCGAGCGATGCCGCGTTGCACGCAGTGGCAAACTTGATGGACAAGAGCCTGCTCCTGCGCGCGGAGAGCTCGGACCGAAGGCGCCCGCTGTATCGCATGCTGGAGACGGTGCGCGCGTTCGCGGCGCTCGAACTCGACGCCGCAGGAGAGCGGGACGCAACACTGTCCAGACTGGCAGGTTGTTGCGTCACGCAGGCGTCGCTTGCTGCCGCGGGTTTGGTCGGCCCCGACCAGGCCGCGTGGCTGGCCCGCGTGAGTGACGATCTGGAGAGTTACCGCGGCGCCCTGACCTGGCTCATCGAGCGCAACCGCCCGATCGACGCGGTCAACATCGCCTGGGAGTTGATGCATTTCTGGGCGATCCGCGGAATGGCGGTGGAAGGCCTCGGATGGTACGAGCAGATTCTCGCCCTATCCTCCCTTTCTCTCGTCCCCGAGTCGAAGGTGTTGGTTGGCGCGTCGATGATGCGGTACTCGCTGGGAGATCTCGCGCGCGCCCGCAGCGGCCTGGTCCGCGCCGCCGGTCTGGCGCACGACGCGGGGAGCGCCGAAATGCTGGCGCAGGCGCAGCACTTGCTCGGTCACGTGGAGCACGCCGGAGGCAACGTCCGCGGCGCGCACGATTGCTTTACGAGCAGCGCCGCGGGCTTCCGCGCATTGTCCATCCCATGGGGTCTCGGCAACTCGCTCAACGGCCTCGCGAAAGTGGCGTTGGCGGACGGCGATGTCGTCGAGGCGGAACGCCTGCTCGATGAAGCCACGTCGGTACTCCGCCACTGTCCCTGGTTCCTGGCGCTCGTTCTCTACCGTCGCGCCCTGGTCGCGGTGCGCCGAGGCAGCGCCGACGACGCGATCCTCCTGGTCCGCGAAAGCCTCGCCCTGTTTCGCCAGGTGCAGGACAAGTTCGCCGTCGTGTACCTGATGGTTCCGCTCGCCGCCGCGGCGGTGCTCAAAGGCGACGATCTCTGGGCCGCGCGAATCCTCGGCGCTCGCGATGCCGTTACCGAACGTACCGGCGCCACCATCGCCGACCGATGGGTGCACGCATTGGGAGAGCAGATCGAAGAAGAAGTGCGTGCGCGTCTCGGCCCGGATCGGTGGGCTCGCGCGCACGCGGCCGGTTGCGTGACCTCGATCGAGTCCTCGATCACGGACATCGATGGCGCACTCCGAGGTCGCGTCCGGCAATAGTACCTACCGAATCATTGCCGCGACGACCGGATTCAGCAATTGCACGTCGCGCTGCGGCACAGGCGTGAACACGGGGGATGGCGCGGTCAGATCGGCGAACGTGATTGCGCCGTTCTCGCTGCAGAACACCTGCTCGACATCGGCAACCCGTACGGTCACGATCAGGTTGCCGGCGGCGCCGCGGAACCGCACGAGGTGTTCATAGGCACGCAAGGGGCTGTCGTCGATCGTGCAGAAATTGGGCTGACCCGTGACGTTCGCCGTGGGAATCCCTTGCGGGAAGTCGGGCACGCCGAACAGCAGCGTCGGCAGCCGCACCCCGGTCGCCGGATCGGCAACCGCGTCACGATCCGTGATCCCGAACACCAGCGCGTCGCGGCCGGGTCCGCCCAGGAACGCCTCGCTGCCATCGCCCGGCGCCCAGAGATTCACGTCGTCGCCAGGACCACCGAACATGATGTCACTGTTCGGCGGGCCTCCCGGCGCCGGCCCTCCGTCGGGCCCGCCCAGGATGATATCTGCGCCGGGGCCCCCGTCGATCACGTCGTTTCCGTTCAGACCGAAGATGACATCATTGCCGGGTCCACCGCTAATGACGTCGGTTCGATTGAGTGACTGATTCGCGGCCGCGCCGCTCTGAATCGCCGCGTTGTCCTGCCGGTCGGCATCCGATCCGATCAGCAGCTGCGCGCCCCTGTGTCCCTCGTGACGCTCCGCCTGCATTGGATGTGGGAGGGCCAGGAGCAGACCCATCATGGCCGCCGCCGTTGGGAGTCCAAAGCGCGAAATGGCTGTTACGTTCTTCACTGTATTCCTCACTTCTGTTTCACGGCCGCGCTATCCGGCCATGGAGCAGTCTGTCTTGACGCCGGTCCGGCCGCCACTGACAGCCTGCGCACAGCGCCCGTACGGCGCTCGTACGATCCGCTCGCGCGCAGTGAGCACGA
Organism: Acidobacteriota bacterium; assembly: GCA_046734675.1. Taxonomy (GTDB): domain Bacteria; phylum Acidobacteriota; class Vicinamibacteria; order Vicinamibacterales; family 2-12-FULL-66-21; genus QHWT01. Next base: position 5,871 of record JBKPRU010000092.1, on the reverse strand, counting down.
GGTTCGGTCGCAGTGATCACGCGGTGCCCGGCGGTCAGCGGCACGCCGCGATTCGACCGCCCGAAGGGGCGATTCGCGAGAGCCGCAAACCCCTACTTTTCAGAGTGGGTGAATTGGCAGACGCAGTCGACTCAATGGCTACGGGATTCGGTCCGCGCGCGGAGCGCGCCTTTTGGTTCATTCAGTCCATGTGCCAGGCACTCGATTGTGCCGCGAACGAACAAACGAGGCGCTGTTCTTGAAGATTTTGGAGGCGCCGCCGGGGTTTGAACCGGGATGGAGGTTTTGCAGACAGGGCCGGGATGTCTATCGTGTTGATTCGTCCTGCTTTCTGGTCGGCCCTACTCCCCCGCTGTCCCCGGTATTTGGGCGTAATTGTTCCCAGATTTTTCCCAATTCTGACTCTCGCGGCGACAGACAGACTCCCGAGGCGCCGGTAGGATCCTCGGCTTCTTCGACTGGGCGGCGCTTCAGGCTCACAGCGCGGAGACGCTGTGTGAGCGTCTGGATGCGGTGCCGATGGACGGGGTCTGTGTTCAGCACGCCGCACGCGAGTGGTGTCGCCATCACGAGCCCTCATTGATGGCGATCGATTAGGCCGCCGCGCGATCAGCGATGCGCAGGGTTCCGTCTGGACGACGAATCCAGGGACCAGTCGGGTGTGAAGAGCACCGATATCGCGCAACGCAGCCCAGACATCTTCCGGACGCGCACGCGTGACGATCTCCTTGCGAATCGAAGCGATAAGCCCTCCGCTGTTCGTGTCCTGACGACGGTGATCGAACATCTGGCGATCGATGCGGCAATCGACGGCGCTCGCGATCGAACAATGCCTGATAGCAGCTTGATGCCGCCTGGCTCGACCTTGCGGTACCGGATACGGAAGCTCGGGATCGTGCGCCCAACCCTGTCGCACTGAGCGGTGGTTTCCGCGCAGCGGCCGATGTCGGCGTTTGTCACGAACGCGATCAGAAGAGAGCCAGTGGTGACGAGCGTCGCGATCGTCCCGCGCCGGCCGCCGGCGTCGACGACATCGGCGATCGCGCGCACCAGATCGCTGAACGATTTGGTGCGCGCGGCCGATGCCGCGGGCCAGGTCACACCGCGGCCGGCAGCTTGGCGCCCAACACCTCCAGCGGCTCGATCTGTGGAGGCGCCGCAAAGAGTTCCGGCGCCCGCGCCATCAACGCCTGCGCGATCGGTCCGTTCAAATGACGCTGCCGTCCGGCCTCGTCGCCGAACGTATCGAAGATGGCGAACGTGGTGGGGCCCACGCGCAGCGCGAACCACATCAGCGTGGTCGCTTCCTGGTTGGCAAGCGCAAGGCCCTGAGCCAGGAAGTCGGCGACTTCCTGCTCCTTGCCGGGTTTCGCTTCGAGACGGGCGAACAATGCGAGCTTCATGACGCCTCTCCTTGATCCGAGGACTCCGACCTGGAGCCTTCGTCTGGATCAGGAGATTAGCCCTCGGCCGCGGCGGCGGCTATTGACAACAACGCCATTATCGATATCGTTCTCGCCATGCGTGTGTTCGTGCTGGCGTTGGACAACGCCTTCGACACCGGCTTGGCGACGATCCTTGACGCCTTTCAGACGGCGAACGAACTCGCCGAACTGTCTGGTATCTCGACCTCTCAGTTCGACGTCTCGGTGGTCGGCGTTCGCAACAACGTCAGGACGGCGCAGGGTTTTGTCGTACCCGTTCGCCCCGCAACGAAGCGCGCTCCGGATTGCGTCGTGGTGCCGGCAATTGGCTTCAAGATGCCCGACGCGCTGCTGCAGGCGCTGACCAGGCCCGACATCCGCGATGCGTCGGTGGCGCTTCGGCAATGGGCCGCGCGTGGAGCGACGATGGCCGCGGCCTGTATCGGAACGTTCGTGCTGGCCGAATCCGGCCTGCTCGACGATCGCGACGCGACGACGACGTGGTGGCTGGCACCGCTGTTTCGAACACGCTATCCGTGTGTGCGGCTTGACGAATCCCGCATGCTGATCAAATCAGGAGCGGTCGTCACCGCTGGAGCGGCGTTGAGTCACATGGATCTGGCGTTGTGGCTCATTCGGCAGCACAGCCCAAAGCTCGCGGCCCTGACGGCGAAATACCTGATTGTCGATTCGCGCCCGTCGCAGTCCGCGTACGTCCTGACCGATCATCTGATTCACAGCGATCCGCTGGTGGAACGCTTCGAAAGATGGGCCCGCACCAGGCTCGCGGAGGGGTTCTCGCTGGATGAAGCGGCGAAGGCGGTCGCGTCCAGCAAGCGGACGCTTGCGCGCCGCATGCACGCGGTGTTGGGCAAGTCGCCGCTGTCGTATTTTCAGACTCTCCGGGTGGAACGTGCGGTACACCTGCTGAAGACAGGCAATGAGAGCGTCGACGAGATCGCTGCGCGCGTCGGGTACGCCGATGGCGTCACGTTGCGGACCTTGCTGCGACGTCATTTGGGTTATGGCGTCAGAGAGATTCGCAGAGCAGATTAGGGTGCAGACGGAAATCTGAGACGCTCCCACCAACCGAGGTGCAGGCGAGCGCCGGCTCCGCGAGTAGTGGCCAACGCGCCCGTCCACGTCAGTGTGCCACGACGAGCATCACCGGCCATAGGATCATCGCCGTTCGAATCGCGAGCAGCGCCTGAACGGGTCCTTCGAATCCGAGCAGCAGGGTCAGCCCAGCATTCAGTCTTTCAGGTGAAAATCCCGGGCAGCGAATCCTTGCCTCAGGACCTGACGCGGCGTGGCTCCGATCATCCGACGAAATGTTCGGGTGAAGTGTGCCGCATCCGCGAAACCCGCGGTGTACGCGGCGTCGGTGACGGACTTTCCGCACGCGAGCTCACGGGCTCCGCACTGCAGACGAAGCCAGAGGACATACGGGCGCAAGGGAACGCCGACCGAGGTCGTGAACAGGTGCAGGAAGCGCGACGGCGAGAGACGGACGCTCGCCGCGACGGCACTCAACGACACCGTCTCGGCTTCAGCCAGCCGGTTCGGAAGCGCCCGCAGCACACGTCTGACGCGTCGATCGATCGCTGGCGGTCGATGATGATGTGGCAGCAGCGTCTTCGCCACCCAGGGCTCGACGCGAGCCCCGGTCAAGGAGGCCGGTTCACCCAACTCCGCACGCCACTGGGCAACCGTCGCCGGCTCGATCGCTGCCACCTCCGCTGCCGCTCGTTCAGACAACGCAACGCCGAGTTCGCTTTGTGGGTCGACGAAGGCGATGAGCACGTCCGCCCCTCGCGCGTTGACTTCGTGCCGCGCGTCCGACTTCACGAGGACCGCACCGCACATCGTCCAGCGTTGGCGCGCTTGTCGGCGGAACCGGAGGGCCCCATCGAGCGCCACGACGAGCTGGACGCAGTGATGCCGGTGCAGGTCGGTCCACGAGCCCGGTCCCCAGAGGAACAGCGCGGCCGGCCATGCGAATGCCGATGCGTCTACATGCCTCGAGGCGGGAAGCAGCATGCGGCGATTGTGGCACGGCATCGCGGCCCCTCCGGACCCCCGCAATCGACGGCAGCCAGTTCGTTCAAGACGGCCCCGGCTCGAGTCTGTACATTCGTCGCGAGGTGAGACACACTCAGATCCTTGGGAACGTCGTACATCAGGAGTGATCGTGCATGGCACCGCTGATTGTCATGCTTGCCGTTTGCGTCGTCGCCCGCACCCTTGGTGGCACAGGTGTGTGGCTAGCGGTCGACTCGTGGCGCGACGCCCTTCGCATTGGCTTGGCGGGGATGTTCGTATTCACCGCCATGTCGCACTTCATTCCCCGGACACGGACGGATTTGATACGAATGGTGCCCGCCAGCGTGCCTGCGGCGTCCCTTCTGGTCACGGCAACCGGACTGCTCGAGTTGACCGGTGCCGTCGCCCTACTGATCCCGCAAGCGCGGCCCGCCGCAGCATATGGGCTGATCGCGCTTCTCGTGGCGATGTTCCCCGCCAACGTTCACGCCGCTCGGAAGGCATTGGTGATCGCGGGACGCCCCGCCATGCCGCTCGTGTGGCGGTTGCCCCTGCAGGTGTTCTGGATCGCAGCCCTGTGGTGGGTTCGGTCACCGACGCGCACTCTCTAAGGTGGAACCGAGGCCCACTGACTTCAGGATCAATCGACGGAGGTGTCTCATGGGTCACGACCAGGCACGACATGATGAAACGATAATCCGGGATCTCGTCGAGGAATGGGCAGCAGCCGTCCGCCGGAAGGATCTTGCCGGCGTTCTTCGCCATCGCTCCGCGGGCATCCTGATCTTCGATGTGCCGCCACCGTTGAAATCGGAGGGCATCGATGCCTATCGTCGCGCGTGGGAAGTGTTCTTCTCGTGGTCGTGCGACCCGGTGACGTTCGACATCGCTGAAATGCATGTCACCGTCGGTGCCAACGTGGCGTTCGCCGCCGCCCTCATGCGGTGCGCAGGCGTCGAGCCTAGTGGGGAAAGGATCGAACTGAATTTTCGTCTGACCGTCGGCCTCCGAAACATTGACGGGGAGTGGGTCGTCACGCACGAACATCACTCGATTCCGGCTGAGAATTGACGCAATCCTGGAATTGACGCGTCAGACCAGCAGGGTCATCATCAAGCCGATTGTGTCCAGCGGTCAGCCAACTGCGCATCGACACCCACCGAAGGGCTTTCGAGTCATTGACTAGACAGCAGTAGTGCGTCTCCTTTTCCATTCGTCTGGGGCTGCAATGCGGGGGACGGCGAAGCCTGCGCAGAACACTATTGCCATCAAGCCCCAGCGCCCGCCCATTCTCATGTGTGTGTCGCCTCTGTGATGCGGCGTTCGAATTGAGCGCCACTTACTGAACGACTCGATACGCGCAGCGGTTATCCCGAAGCGTTGAATGGGGGCATGCCGCGGGAATATTCGATGCGGACGTGCAGTCTACAAACCTGAGGAGTGAGATCGTGGACTTGCTCACGGGCGGCGCGCGACGGATTGGACCCCTTCACTGCTTCCTCGGGGCATGTGTTCTGCACACGTGCGCACTGGCCTATACGTGGTGGGACGTCTCCGACCCTCTCATGTCGAATACCGTGCCAGGCAGTCGCGCTGTGGCGGTTGGCAGGTTGGTTGGGTTGCTGGCCGGATCATCGGTGCTGCTTCAACTGGCGCTGGTCAGCCGTCTTCCATGGATCGAGCCTTCCCTGGGATGCGATCGACTGTTCCGTGTCCACCGATGCGCCGGTTTTCTCGCCGCATCGCTGCTCCTCACTCATCCGGTGCTCCTCACGTTCGGACACGCACGCAGACATCATGTCTCGCCGGCAAACCAATTCGTTGACATCGCACAGAGTTGGCCGCACGCGCGGCTGGCGATTGCGGCAATCGTGATCATCGTGAGTGTCCTCGTCTCGTCGTTGCCGCCGATCAGGCGGCGTCTCTCGTACGACGCGTGGCACAGCGGTCATCTCGCGATGTACTTCGCGATCGGCTTCGCAGCGCTCCATCAGGCCAGTGGAGCCGAGATGGTGAAGCGTCCGTGGTGGGGGTGCTATTGGGTCACGTTGCAGGTCGCGGTGATCGGTGCACTCATCGCATTCCGGGCCGGTCGGCCGGTCTTCAACATTGCGCGGCACAGGTTCCGGATCGACCGAATCGTCTTTGAGAGCGACGACGTCACGTCGGTGTACTTGGCGGGGCGGCACCTCGACCGATTTGGGTTCCGCGCCGGGCAGTATGCAAATGTGGCCTTTCTTACGAAGCGCCACGCCGCCCGGATTTGAACCGGGGATGGAGGTTTTGCAGACAGGGCCGGACTTTCTATGTTGTTGACTCGTCTTGCTTACTGGTCGGCCCTACTTCCCCGTTTTCCCCGGCGTTTGGGCGCTCTTGTTCCCAATTTGTTCCCGAGTTGTATGGC
>JBKPRU010000091.1:0-5355 GCA_046734675.1 Acidobacteriota bacterium | reverse complement strand
CGCTTGTAGTCCCGCGGCATCACCTTGACGAACACAGGTGTCAGCGCCTGGAAGTTGTCCAGCACGCGCATCCCGAGCGCGCTCCCGGTGTATTCCACGTGGCGTTCGATGAGGCTCCTGACCAGCTCGAGATCCTCGACTTCCTCGAGCGGCTCGAGGTCGACCATCTCGGTATTGCACCGCTGCCTGAACGCGCCACCGGTATCGAGCACGTAGGCGATGCCGCCGCTCATGCCGGCCGCGAAGTTCCGCCCGGTCTTTCCGAGCACGACGACCCGTCCGCCGGTCATGTATTCGCAGCCGTGATCGCCGACGCCTTCCACGACCGCCATTGCGCCGCTGTTGCGGACCGCGAACCGCTCGCCGGCAATGCCGCGGATGTAGGCCTCGCCGCTCGTCGCGCCGTATAGCACGACGTTGCCGACGATGATGTTCTGTTCGGCGACGAACGCCGCCGCGCGCGGCGGATGCACGATGATGCGTCCGCCGGAAAGGCCCTTGCCGACGTAGTCGTTCGCGTCCCCTTCGAGCGCCAGGGTGATCCCGCGCGGCACGAAGGCGCCAAAGCTCTGACCGGCCGATCCCGTGCAGTTGATGTGGATGGTGTCGTCGGGCAGCCCTTCGCCGCCCCAGCGCCGCGTCACCTCCGATCCGAGCATCGTGCCGACAGTGCGGTCGGTGTTGTGGACCTCGCGGTTCAGCACGATTGGCTCGCGGTGCACGAGCGCGTCGCGGCAGGCTTCAATCAGCTCGACGTCCATCACCGCGTCGATCTGGTGATTCTGCGCTTCGACCTTGCGGCGCGGCGAACGCTCGGGCAGCGCCGGCGCGTGGAGGATCGACGAGAAGTCGAGGCCGCGCGCCTTCCAGTGGTCGACCGCCTGGCGCACGTCGAGGCGATCGACGCGGCCGATCATCTCGTCCATCGTGCGGAAGCCGAGCGCGGCCATGTGCTCGCGCACTTCCTCGGCGATGAAGCGGAAGAAGTTCACCACGAACTCCGGCTTGCCGTTGAAGCGCTTGCGGAGCTCCGGATCCTGCGTCGCGATGCCGACCGGACACGTGTTCAGGTGGCACACGCGCATCATCACGCAGCCCGAGACGACGAGCGGCGCGGTTGCAAACCCGAACTCCTCGGCGCCGAGGAGCGCCGCGATGACCACGTCGCGTCCGGTCTTCAACTGGCCGTCGACCTGCACGGCGATGCGGCTGCGGAGGCCGTTCATCCGCAGCACCTGCTGCGTCTCGGCCAGCCCGAGCTCCCAGGGGACGCCCGCGTGCTTGATGCTGGTCAGCGGCGCGGCGCCGGTGCCGCCGTCGTGCCCCGAAATCAGCACCACGTCGGCATGCGCCTTCGCGACCCCCGCGGCGATGGTGCCGACGCCCGCGATGGCGACGAGCTTCACCGAGATCCGCGCCTGCGGGTTCGAGTTCTTCAGGTCGAAGATCAACTGCGCGAGATCCTCGATCGAGTAGATGTCGTGATGCGGCGGCGGTGAGATGAGGCCGACGCCGGGCGTCGCGTGGCGCACCTTCGCGATCCACGGGTACACCTTCGGGCCGGGCAGCTGCCCGCCTTCGCCGGGCTTGGCGCCCTGCGCCATCTTGATCTGCAGCTCGTCGGCGTTGACCAGGTACTCGCTCGTGACGCCGAACCGGCCCGAGGCGACCTGCTTGACCGCGCTTCGGCGCCAGTCGCCGTTGGCGTCGCGGCGATAGCGCGCCGGATCCTCGCCTCCCTCGCCGGTGTTCGACTTGCCGCCAAGGCGATTCATGGCGATCGCGAGCGTGGTGTGCGCTTCCTCGCTGATCGACCCGTACGACATCGCGCCGGTCGCGAAACGCTTCACGATGGCTTCGATCGGCTCGACTTCGTCGATCGGGATCGGCATCCCGCCGGGACGGATCTGGAGCAGGCCGCGGAGCGTGGCGAGCTGCTTCGACTGATCGTCGACGAGCTGCGTGTATTCCTTGAAGATCTTGTATTGGCCGCTGCGCGTCGCGTGCTGCAGCTTGAAGACCGTCTCCGGCGAGAACAGGTGGTATTCGCCGTCGCGCCGCCACTGGTACTCGCCGCCGGTCGGCAGCTCCGAGGCGGCGCGCGGACGATGGTGATACGCGCGGCGATGCCGCTCGACGACTTCGCGGGCGATGCCGTCCAGACCGATGCCGCCGATGCGCGACGCGGTGCCGGTGAAGTAGCGCTCGACGACGGATCGCTCCAGCCCCACCGCTTCGAAGATCTGCGCGCCGCAATAGCTCTGCAGCGTCGAGATCCCCATCTTCGACATCACCTTGAGGATGCCCTTGTTCAGCGCCTTGATGTAGTGCTCGACCGCCTCTTCATGGGTCACGCCGGCGAGCTGCCCGTCGAAGATCATGTTGTCGAGCGACTCGAACGCGAGGTACGGGTTCACCACGCCGGCGCCGTACCCGAGCAGCAGCGCGCAGTGGTGCACTTCACGCGCGTCGCCGGTTTCCACCACGAGCCCGCAGCGCGTGCGCGTGCCCTTGCGCACCAGGTGATGGTGCACGGCGGAGGTCGCCAGCAGGCTCGGGATCGGCGCGCGATCGCGGTCGGCGGCGCGGTCCGAGAGGATGACGATCGTGTAGCCCGCGTCGACGGCGTCGCTCGCCCGCTGCTTCAACTGCTCCAGCGCGCGCTCGAGGCCCGCTCCGCCCTTCGATGGATCGAACACCATCGACAGCGTCGTCGCGCGGAAGGCCGGCAGATAGACGTGGCGAAGACGCGCGAGCTGCTCGTTGTCGATGACCGGATACGTGATCTTGATTTGCCGGCAGGACTCGGGGCGCGGCTCGAGCAGGTTGCCTTCCGGCCCGACCGTCGACTCCATGGTCGTGACGAGATGCTCGCGAATCGCATCGAGCGGCGGGTTGGTGACCTGCGCGAACGCCTGCTTGAAATAGTCGTAGAGCGGGCGCGGGCGTCCCGACAGCACCGCGAGCGCAGTATCGGATCCCATGGATCCAATCGGTTCCTCGCCGGCAGTCGCCATCGGCCCGAGGAGCAGGCGCAGATCTTCGTCGGTATAGCCGAACGTCTGCTGGCGGCGCAACACCGCTTCGCCGCTCGGACGCGGCAGGTACGGCGGCTCCGTGATGGTGTCGATGTCGACGAGGTTTTCGGAGAGCCACTGCTCGTAGGGATGCGCGGATGCGAGCTCGCGCTTGATCTCGTCGTCGGAGACGATGCGTCCCTGCGCGGTGTCGACGAGGAAGATCCGCCCGGGATGCAGGCGCTCCTTCAGCACGATGTCCTCGGGAGCGATGTCGAGCACGCCGACTTCTGAGGCCATCACGACGAGCCCGTCGCGAGTGACGCAGTAGCGCGACGGCCGCAGGCCATTGCGATCAAGCACTGCGCCGATGACGGTGCCGTCCGTAAAGGCGATGCAGGCCGGACCGTCCCACGGCTCCATCAACGCCGAGTGGTACTCGTAGAACGCCTTCAGCTCCGGCGTTATGTTCTCGTGATGAGACCAGGGCTCCGGAATCATCATGAGGATCGCGTGCGGGAGCGTGCGGCCCGCCATCACGAGCAGCTCGAGGACGTTGTCGAACGTCGCCGTGTCGCTGCCTCCCTCGCGGATGATCGGCAGGATCTTCTTGAGGTCGTCGCCAAAGAGCGCGGACCGCAGCAGGCTCTCGCGCGCCTTCATCCAGTTGATGTTGCCGCGGAGGGTATTGATTTCGCCGTTGTGCGCGATCAGCCGGTACGGGTGCGCGAGCGGCCACGACGGAAACGTATTCGTGCTGAAGCGCTGGTGCACGAGCGCGAGCGCCGACACCATGTCGGGGTCGCCAAGATCCGGGAAGGTCGGCGCAATCTGCGCCGCCGTGAGCATGCCCTTGTAGATCAGCGTCCGCGACGAGAGGCTGACGACGTAGAAACGCTGGCGCTCGGCGAGCGACGACTGGTCGATCGCGTGCTCGATTCGCTTCCGGACGACATACAGCTTCCGCTCGAACGCGAGCGGGTCGTCGGCCAGCCGCTGACGTACCGCGTCGCCGACGCCGATGAAGACCTGCTCGATTGCCGGACACGCGGCGGTCGCCGAGTTGCCGAGGTCGCCGAGATCGACGGGGACACTGCGCCAGCCGAGGAGCTGCTGCCCTTCTTCCGCGACCATGCGCTCGAACACCGCGCGCACGGCTTCGCGGGCCGCGCGCTCCTTCGGCAGGAACACGAGCCCGGCCGCGTACTCGCCCGCGCCCGGCAGCTCGAACCCGAGCGGTGCCGTGACCTTGCGGAGGAACTGGTCCGGCATCTGGACCAGGATTCCGGCGCCGTCGCCGGTGTTGGCCTCGCAGCCGCAGGCGCCGCGATGCTGGAGGTTGATGAGGACCTGGAGACCGCGCGCGATGACGTCGTGCGAACGCCGGCCGGCGATGTCGACCACGAATCCGACTCCGCACGCGTCGTGCTCGTGCGCCGGATCGTAGAGGCCCGAAGACTGTGGAGGGTCGATATCGTGCATGGCGCTCCCGTGCCTTGGGTTATCTCAGGTCCGGGGGCGCCGCACAAATAGAATGATCACATCGCCGGCATGCGGCGATGAGATGGGTTGCAGCCGAAAGGAAGACTTTTACAAATCCCGCTCGCCGGTACGGATGCGGTACGACTGCTCGACTGGAATGACGAACACGCGTCCATCGCCGATTTCACCGGTGCGCGCCGCCTCCATGATGGCGCGGATCGCCTCATCCACGATGTTGTCGGCGACGACGACTTCTATCTCCATTTTGGGGAGCAGGCTGACGTTGTACTCCTTGCCGCGGTAGATCGCGGTATGCCCCTTCTGTTTCCCGTGCCCCCGCACTTCCGTCACGGTCATCCCCGACAGATTCAGCCTGGCGAGCGCATCCTTCACCTCGTCGACCTTATTGGGACGGATGATCGCCTTGAGCAGCTTCATTCGAATCCTCCAGCGTCCGTTGCAGCGCGGAGGCGAGCGACTGCTGCTCCGCCTCGGAGAGCTTCTCGCCTCCCTTCGTGATGTGGAACACGTCGATCGCGCGCGCCCCCTCGGTGGCGATGAGCACGAGATCAATCTCGCACTGGCACGCCGACATCGCGGCGCCGATGCGGTGCAGCAAACCGAGCTCGTCGGCGGCGACGATCTCGACGATCGTGTAACGCTCGGATGAGGCGTTATCCGTGTAGACGACCGGCGCCACGTCAGCGGCGCGGCGGCGCGCCACTCCGAGCTGCCGGCGCCGCAGGCGGTCCGCCACGTTCGCCCGGCCTGCCACCACGTCCTCGATCGCCTGCAGCAGCGTCGCCTTCGCGTCGGGGTTCAGCGCGAGAAACCGCTCGCCGTCGGTGAACTGGAA
>JBKPRU010000090.1:0-13536 GCA_046734675.1 Acidobacteriota bacterium | reverse complement strand
GTTCAAAGTCCTCGACGCCGCGCGCGTGCCCGAACGGCCGTTCAGCCCGAACCGCCGGATGATTGCGGCGGCGGGGATGGCCGGCGGTCTGGCCGTGGGCCTGGCGCTCATCGCATTGCTCGAGTACTTCGATCGGTCGTTCCGATCGCAGGCAGACGTGGAGCTCGTGTTGTCGCTGCCGGTGCTTGGCACCGTGCCTGTCGTCGGGACTGGTAATGACAGCCGCGTGTCGCGACGCGTCCGAGTGCTCGGGTGGGCGCTCGCTGCCGCGTGCGTCTCGGTGACCGCGGCCGCGGTTGCCTGGAAGTTCCGCGGCGCCATCGAAGGCTGGGTGAGGTGATGTACCTGGATTTTTACGGCCTGACGGAGCTGCCGTTCGAGCTCACGGCGACGCCGCGCTTCCTGCTGACGGCGCCGTCACATCGTGAAGCGCTCAGCAACCTGCGCTTCGGTGTCGAGGCGCGCAAGCCGCTGACGCTGCTCGTCGGCGAGGCAGGCACGGGCAAGACGACGCTCATTCGTGCGATGCAGGGTGCGCTGGCCGAAGAGGGCGGTCACGTCTGCTGTCTCTCGAACCCGACCCTGACGCGCGGCGAGTTCATCGAATGGCTCGCCGCCGCATTCGACCTCGGGAGAGACGCGGCGCAGTCCAAAGCGACGATGCTGACGACGCTCGAATCTGCGCTCACGGCCAGCCGCGACGCCGGCCGGCATGTTGCGCTCGTCGTCGACGAGGCGCAGAGCCTGCCCGACGAGCTGCTCGAGGAGATTCGCCTCCTCGCGAACATCGAAATGGATGGCGGCAAGCTCCTGCCCATCGTCCTCGCAGGGCAGCCAGAGTTATCGAGACGGCTGAATCGGCGCAGGCTCCGCCAGATCAAGCAGCGCATCGCGCTCCGCTGCGAGCTGCGGCCGCTCGATCTCCACGAGACCGCGGCCTTCATCGCCGGGCGCATCCGCATGGCCGGGGGCGACAGCGCGCGCGTGTTCACGCGCGAGGCCGTGACACTCGTTCACGAGCGATCGGCAGGGATTCCTCGCACGATCTGCGTCCTCTGTGACAACGCCCTCGTCAACGGCTTCGCGCTCGATCGACGTCCGGTCACCCGCGACATCGTGCTCGACGTCTGCCGGGACTTCGATCTTGGCGCGCGACCCGGCGTCGCGCATGAAGCGGAACCGATCGAGGAGAAGCCCTCGGGCGTTCCGGAGCACGCATCACAGTCCGCAGGCGAGCGCGCGGTGCGCGAAACGCTGTTTGCGGCCGCGGTGCCCCGCCGGCGGTTCCGCTTTTTCTAGCGTGGCGTCATGAGTCGAGTCGATCAGGCACTGAAGCGGGCGCGCGCGCTCAAGAGTGGCGAGGCATGCGACGGATCTGCGGCGGATCTGCACACACTGAACACGCCCGTGGTCGCCGCGTGGCAATACGAGCGCTTTCCGACCGAGGCTGACGCGGCGCCGGTGCCCGAGCCGCGCCTGTCCCGCGCGTCGCACACGACGAAGTCGCCCGCCACGCCGCTGCGACCTGTGCCGAAGGCAGAGGCGCCGAAGCCGGCCGTCCGCGAGGCGGCGCGCTCGGCGCTCCCGGTGTTCGCGGAAAAGATTGTCGGCGGACCGGGCGGAAGCGTCGGACGCGAATACTACGACCATGTCGCCGCCGCGCTGCACCATGCGCAGCGCGAGAAGGACACGCGACTCCTGATGGTGACCAGCGCGATGCCCGGCGAGGGCAAGAGTCTGACGGCGGCGAACCTCGCGATGACGCTCAGCCTCTATGGACGTCGGGTCCTGCTGATTGATGCCGACGTGCACAGGCCGACCCTTCACGACCTGTTCAACGTCTCGAATTCGCAGGGTCTGCTCGACGGGCTCGCGACGCGCGCTGACACGCCGATGCCGCTCATCGACGTAGCTCCCAACCTGTCGCTGCTACCGTCCGGCTCGTCGGACGCCGAACCCATGAGCCTGCTGATTTCCGACCGCATGCGGCAGTTGTTGCGCGATGCGGCGCAGACGTTCGACTGGGTGATCGTCGATACCGCGCCCGTCTGCCTGGTGTCCGACGCGCACGTGCTGGCCGGCCTCGTGCCTGCGGTGGTGCTCGTGATCAGAGCCAACGCCACCCGCCACGAGCTCGTCTCGTCGGCTGTAGCGACGCTCGGACGCGAGCGCATCCTCGGCGTCGTGCTCAACTGCGTCGACGAGCGTGATGTCGTCGGCGGCCATGACCGCTACGGCTACGGCTACGGAGATCCAGGCACGGTCCGCTAGTCCGCACGCCGTGACCGCGCGCGCGCACAGGGGATAAAACGCACCCGTCAGGCAGAACTCTTCGCCGTTGCAGAGCAGAAATCTCCTGCACAGGCGATGTCTTCATACGATTGCGTGATTGGTACGCCATTCGCGTAATCACCCGCCAACGCTCGACATTCGAGAGACACCCGCGGCCGTGCAGCGTGCGCGCGCCGGGGCGGTGCAATCTCCGTCCAGCCGGAGGACGTGAACGTGCGAATGGAATCTGTGGAATCGCCGCTCGCCGCGGGCGCCGCGGCGGGGCCGATCGCCGCCCCGTCGAGGGCACCTGATGAGGGACTCGAGGCCTTCGCGGCTGAATCGGCGACCGAAGGGTCGGTGCCCGGTCGCCAGAGGAGGCGCCGGCGCGCACGGGTTGTGCGGAGTGGCGTCGCCGCCGCGTGCGTCGCTGTCGGCGCCGGCGCGTCGTTTGGGTTTTTGCGGAACTCGTCGAGGGCCGCGCGCCCCGCGATGCTGACGATCGAAACGGACCCGAGTGGCCTCGACGTCACGATCGACGGCGTCAGCCGCGGACGGACGCCATTGACCCTGACGCTGCCGCCGCGCACTTACGAGGCCGTCGTCGGCACCGGTGAAGGCAAGCGAGTCGTCAAGGCCACGCTTGCAGCAGGCGCGACCGTCGTGCAGCGGTTGGAGATGACGACGAGTCCCGTTCACAGCGCCGCGACACCGGCGATCCTCCGCGTCGAAACCGAACCGTCAGGGCGCACCATTCAGGTTGACGGGATCCCGCGTGGTGTGTCGCCGCTGACGCTCCGTGACATGACGCCCGGCGAACACGAAGTGATCGCGGTGAACGGACGCGAGCCAGTCACGCGGCGGATCAGCGTCCGCGCCGGTGAAACGACGTCGCTGCTGCTCAGCGCGCCGGCCGTGACTCCGGGCGCGGTTGCCGCCGGGTGGATCGGCGTCGCAGCACCCATTCCATTGCAGATTCGCGAAGCGGGAAAGCTGCTGGGCTCGACGGAATCCGAGCGCGTGATGGTTCCCGCCGGCGCACACACGATCGACGTCGTGAACGACGAGCTCGGCTTTTCGGTGCGCAGGACGGTGAACGTCGCGCCCGGAAAGCTCGCGGCCGTGCGCATCGACGTGCCGAACGGATCCCTCAGCCTCAACGCGCAGCCGTGGGCGGAGGTGTGGGTCGACGGCGCACGCGTCGGCGAAACGCCGATCGGCAATCTGTCGCGTCCGATCGGCCGCCACGAAGTCGTGTTCCGCCATCCCGATCTTGGCGAGCGGCGGGAAATCGTAACCGTGACGGAACGCCAGCCGGCGCGGCTGGGCGTTGATTTGAGGCGGAGAACTCCATGAAGCCGTTCAGTTATCACGCGGTTCGCGCGATCGCGATTGCTCTTGGCGTCACCGTGACACTGCGCGCGCAGGCGGAGGACCCGCTGGAGCGCGTCCGGAACCTCTATTCGTCCGCGGCTTACGAGGCGGCGCTGAGCGCGGCGGCGAACATCGATGACTCCGCGGCTGCGCTCGAGGTCGCACATTATCGCATCCTCTGCCTCGTCGCCCTCGGGAGGACCGCGGACGCAGAGCAGGCGATCGAAGGCGTGTTGAGCAAACAACCGCTGTATCGCCCGGAAGCGGTGGACACGCCGCCGCGCATCCAGGAGTTGTTCGCGAGCGTGCGTCGGCGCGTCGGCCCGTCAATCGCGAAGACGATGTATGTCGACGGCAAGGACGCGTTCGAGCGGAAGGACCGCGCCGTCGCGGTTCACACCTTCGAAGCGCTGGTGCGCGTCACCGACGACGCAGATCTTCGTGACGATCCGTCGGTCGCCGAGATTCGGGTGCTGGCGGGTGGATTCTTGACGCTCAGTAAGGCGCTGCCCGCCGCCGAAGAGCCGCATGCTGTGGCGGCCGCGCCGGTTGAGCCCGTGTCACCACGTGCGCCGGTAGCCGCGGCCCCCCGCGTCCAGCCGCCGGTGCCGATCCGCGAAGACCTGCCGATGTGGGCGCCGGCCGAGCGCGCGGCGCGGCGCTTCGCGTTCGACGGAGCGGTGCGCGTCTCGATTGGCGTCGACGGGACGGTGTCGTCGGTCGAACTGCTGAAGTCGATTCACCCGTCGTACGACGGCATCCTGCTGCGCGCGGCCGAGAAGTGGAAGTATCAGCCCGGTCGTGTGAACGGCACGCCAGTCCCTTCCGAGCGCATCGTCAAGATCCATTTCAAGGAGCAGACGTCGTGAGCGTGGCGATTCGACGGACGCTGCGCCTCGTGCGCACGGCCGCCGAGTTCGCCTACATGCTGCTGACGGAGCTCTGAGCCGGTGCGCCGCGAGGTGCTTGCGGCCGAGGCAGAGTTTTTTCTGCCTGGCAGACTTTCGGCGGCGCCTCTCTCTGACGCGCGATCAGGCGGGTTTCGAAGGATCGCCGCTTTTCGCAGGAAAAAAGTCGCGTCCACGGCGGACAAAGTTCTCCGTGCGGTGGCCACGCGGTTGCACTGGTGAAACGCAACCGGTTTCATCTCTCAACAACGTTGCTTCGACCAACGGTGAAGAGGTCCGTCGCGGTCGGAGTGTGCAGAGCGCCGGGATCGCGGGCGTTCGAGGACAAGTATCGGGGTCCATGGGTTCAGCCGCACAGCACCATCAACTGATCGGATCGAGTCACAGCATTCACGCCCTCATCCGCGACATCGAGCGCGTCGCCGGGTCTGACGCGAAGGTCCTCATTACTGGAGAGAGCGGCGTCGGCAAGGAAGTGGTCGCCACCGCGATCCACGCGAACAGCCCGCGTGCGGCCCAACCGATGATCGCCGTCAACTGCGCCGGGCTGCCGGAGACGCTCCTCGAATCGGAGCTGTTCGGGCACGTCAAGGGCTCCTTCACCGGTGCATATCGGGACAAGGCCGGGAAACTCGAGATGGCGCACGGCGGCACCATCTTCCTCGACGAAATCGGCGAGATGACGCTGCGCATGCAGGGGCTGCTGCTGCGGTTCATGGAGAGCGGCGAGCTGCAGAAGGTCGGCGCCGACGGCATCGGCATGCGCGTGAACGTCCGGGTGGTGGCGGCGACCAACCGCAATCTGCGCGACCGCATCGCCCAGGGCCTGTTTCGCGAGGACCTGCTCTACCGGCTGAACGTCATTCATTTCGTCGTGCCGCCGCTCCGCGAGCGGCGCGAAGACATCCCCGAGCTCGTCGATCACTTCCTGCGGAAATTCACGGCCTCGAGCCGCTCGATCGTCAAGGGCTTTACGCCGGAGGCGCTCGCGTGTCTGTGCGCGTATTCGTGGCCCGGCAACGTCCGCGAGCTCGAGAACGTGATCGAGCGCCTCGTGGTCACCGGCCGTACCGAGCTGGTGTCGATCACCAGCCTCCCCGAGGAGATCGCCTCCGGTCAGGTGGAGGCGGCGTCCTGGGCGATGAACCAGCATCGCCGCGCCATTGCCGACGATCTCTACCGCCGTCTGCTCGAGGAGCGCCAGTCCTTCTGGACGTCGATCTATCCGCTCTACATGCAGCGCGATCTGACGCGCGGCAACGTCCGCGATCTGCTGCGGAAGGGCCTGCAGGACGCCCGCGGCAACTACCGGATCGTCGCGAAGCTGTTCAACATGCAGGAACACGAATACAAGCGGTTCATGAATTTCCTGCGCAAGCACGATTGCCACGTGCCGTACCGCGAGTACCGCTAGTCGAAGTCAGGACACGGATACGCCCATGAAGATTCGAAACAACATCGTTACCTACGCGGCGCATCTCGCCACTGTCATGGTGCTCTCAGTGGCGGCGACTGCCGCGCAGACGCCGTCCTCGCCGTCATTCGCCAGTCACGACGGCGCGGTCGCGGCTCCTGCCGTCCCCGCAGATTTCGTGTTCGGCCCCGACGATGTGGTGAGCGTGCTGTTCTGGCGCGACAAGGACATGTCCGCCGACGTGACCGTGCGCCCCGACGGCAGAATCTCGCTGCCGCTGATCAATGACATTCAGGCGGCCGGCCTCACCCCCGAACAGCTGCGCCGCGCCATCACCGACGCGTCCGCGAAGTACCTGGACGATCCCACCGTCACGGTGATCGTGAAGGCCATCAACAGCCGGCGCATCTTCATCACCGGGCAGGTGACCAAGCCAGGCGAGTACAGCCTGACGGGCCCGACAACGGTGCTGCAGCTGATTGCGACCGCCGGCGGCGTCCTCGAATACGCGGACGCCAGCCACATCGTGGTCATGCGCACGACGGGAGGGCGTTCCGAGAGCTTCGCGTTCAACTACAACGACGTCATCCGCCGCAAGAACCTGCATCAGAACATCGAGCTGAGACCCGGCGACACCGTGGTGGTTCCGTGACCCGGCAGCTCGCCACGCTCGGCGTGGTGCTTTCGTGCGGCGCCGCCATCGTCCGCGCGCAGTCGACGCAGCCAGCGGCCGTCGTCGAGACGGTGCGGCCGGAACGTCCATTTCGCGGCTTATTCGGCGACGTGCGGCGGCCCGAATCGGATCGGTTCGACCTGCAGTGCTCCGTGATGCAGTCGTACGACGACAACGTCTTCGCGGATGAAGGGTCTCAGATCCCCGATCCGCGCGTGAACACCGGCGGGTTCTACAGCCTCGGGTGGGTGAACGGCACGTATCACCACGCCGGTCGGCGCTTCAGCGCCGCGGCGAGCGGCGCCTCCTCGATGCGCTATTACGCATCGATGAAGCACATGACCAGCGTGGAAACCAACGCCAACGTGCACCTGAAGGCCACGCTCGGCAGCACGACGCTGACACTGGCCGAGACCGCGCAGCGGACGCCGTTCTACTCGTTCCGCTTCTTCCCGACCGTCGGCGGTGAGATGGATGCCGCGGCGCCGGAGGCGGACCACCCGATCCGCAGCAGTCGCGCGTACCGGTCCGACACGAGCGCGACGATCACGCAGGCGGTTTCGACCCGTGGTGAGCTGTCTGCGTCCTATGGACTCCGCTACACCCAGGATGTCGGCGGCGCGGCCAGTGATTTCACCGCGCACGCCGTGCGCGTGGGGTATCGCCATCGCACGACCCGATACGCGGCGCTTCGCGCGGAGTACGGCGTGGAGCAGGGTGGTGGCGCCATCGATCAGTCCGGGCAGTCCGGGCGCGTGCGGATTGACACGCTCGACCTCGGCGTCGATTATCGCCGCCCGCTGTCGTTCTCGCGACGGACGGTCGTCGACTTCGGCGCCGGCTCCTCGGCCGCACGCGGGCTGGACGGCGCTCGCGTCTATCGGCTCCTTGGAAACGCCGGACTCACACACGAGATCGGACGGACGTGGAGCCTGCGGGCCGCGTTCAACCGCGGCACGTCAATCATCGAGGGCGTGGCCGGGCCGGCATTGTCCGACGCCGCCACGCTGTCGCTCGGCGGGTTCGTGAACCGCCGCATCGACGTGCAAGCGCAGGGCTCGTTCAGCGCCGGGGAGATCGGCGTGACCGGCGGCCGAAATCCGTTCGACACGCGCAGCGCGTCGGGCCGGGTGCGGGTCGCGCTCACGCGCAGCGCCGCATTCGTCGGCGAGTACGCGTACTACCAGTATCAATTTCGAACGGGCTCGGGCCTGGCGCCAGGACTGCCGCGAGACTTCGGCCGCCGCAGCGTCCGCGTTGGCCTCAACCTGTTTCTTCCCCTGATCGACTGACGGGACCGCTCCATCGTGCTGCCAGGAAAGAAGTATCAACCAGAAGATTTGCTGCGGCTCGTGCGGCGGCGCGTGTGGGTCATCGTCGTGCCGTTCGCGGCGCTGACGCTCGCAACGCTGGTGGTGTCGCGGTTCCTTCCGAATCGCTATCGATCCGAGACGCTCATCATGGTCGTGCCGCAGCGCGTCCCGGAGACGTACGTCAAGGCGACGGTCACGACCCGTATCGAGGATCGGCTGCACTCGATCAGCCAGCAGATCCTGAGCCGCACGCGGCTCGAACGCATCATCCAGGATTTCAATCTGTATCGCGCCGAGCGGCAGAAGGGAATCATGGAAGACGTTGTCGATCGGATGCGCCGCGACATCGTCGTGCAGGTCGTGAAAGGCGACGCGTTCCGCATCGGCTACACCTCCGACAGCCCGCAGACCGCGATGAAGGTCACCGAACGGCTGGCGACCCTGTTCATCGACGAGAACCTCAAAGACCGCGAGGTGCTCGCCGTCGGGACCAACGAGTTTCTCGAAGCGCAGCTCGAAGACGCGCGCCAGAAGCTGGTCGAGCAGGAGAAGAAGCTCGAGGAGTACCGGAGACGCTACACCGGCCAGCTGCCGTCGCAGCTCGCGTCCAACCTGCAGGCGCTGCAGAACACGCAGCTGCAGATTCAGGCGATCGTCGACGCCGCGAATCGTGAGCGCGATCGCAAGCTGATGCTCGAACGGCTCTTGGCCGACTCGCAGGCACTGGTGATCGAGAGCGCTCCGGTCGCCGCCGCGCCGGACGCCAATGTCGCCTTACCCGCAGAGGAGCAGCTCGAGGCCGCGCGCAAGGCGCTCGCCGGCCTGGAAACGCGTCTCGCCCCCGATCACCCCGACGTGCGGCGCATGAAGCGCACCATCGGTGGGCTCGAAGCCAAGGTCGCCGCCGAGCGGACGGCGGGACCGGCCGTAGCGCCCGCGCCGGTGCGGACGGCGAGTCCGCAAGAAGCCGCACGCGCCGCGCGGATCAACGAGATGCGCGCGGAGCTCGAGAGCGTCGCGCGGCAGATTGCCGTCAAGGAGGCGGAAGAGCGCCGGCTGCGCGGCGACGCCGCGGCGATGCAGGCGCGAATCGACGCCGTGCCGACGCGCGAGTCGGAGCTGGCCGAGCTCACGCGCGACTACGAAACGATGCAGAAGGTGTATCGCGATTTGCTGGCGAAGCAGCAGGACTCGCAGGTCGCGGCCAATCTCGAACGCCGACAGATTGGCGAGCAGTTCAAGGTCCTGGACGTCGCACGTCTTCCCGAAAAGCCGTTCAGCCCGAACCGTCTGCTGATTGCCGCGGCCGGCATGGGCGGCGGTCTCGCCGTCGGGTTCGGGCTCGTGCTGCTGCTCGAGTTTCGCGACCGATCGTTCAGGTCGCAGCACGACCTGGAGCTGGTGCTGTCGCTGCCCGTTGTCGCGACCGTCCCGTTGATGCGGACCGACGCCGAGAAGCGGCGCATGCGCCGCGGCTCGCTCATCGCGTGGGGCTCGGCGGCCGCCGTCCTCTCCATCGCGGTCGCAGGCGCCGCCTGGAGGTTCAGGGCGCTAATCGAAGGCTGGGTGCGCTGATGTATCTCGACTTCTACGGATTCCGCGAGCTGCCGTTCGAGATCACGGCGAATCCGCGGTTCCTGCTGCCCGCACCTTCACATCGCGAGGCGCTCAGCAACCTGCGCTACGGCATCGAGGCGCGAAAGGGACTGACGCTGCTGTTGGGCGAGGCGGGGACGGGCAAGACGACGCTCATTCGCGCGGTGATCGCGTCGATCGAGGCCAGCGCCTCGCAGATCTGCAGCCTGTCGAATCCCACGTTGAGCCGATCCGAGTTCGTCGAGTGGCTGGCCGCGGGCTTCGGCCTGAGCGCGGTGGCGGCCGCGTCAAAGGCCACGATGCTCGCGGAGCTCGAATCCGCCATGCGCGCGGGGCGGGCCGCGGGCCGGTACAGCGCGCTGATCGTCGACGAAGCGCAGAGCCTGCCCGACGATCTGCTCGAGGAGATCCGTCTCCTCGCGAACATCGAAGACGACGAGGGGAAGCTCGTGCCGATCGTGCTCGCGGGCCAGCCCGAGCTGTCGACTCGGCTGGATCGTCCGGAGCTGCGGCAAATCAAGCAGCGGATCGCGCTCCGGTGCGAGCTGCGGCGGCTCGAGCTGCACGAGACGGCGGCCTTCATCGCCGGCCGGATCCGCACGGCCGGCGGCGACAGCGGCCGCGTGTTCACGCGCGAGGCGGTCACGGTGATTCATGAGCGATCCGGCGGCATCCCGCGCGTCATCAGCGTGCTCTGCGACAACGCACTCGTCACGGGATTCGCGATGGATCGCCGCCCGGTAACGCGGGACGTGGTGCTCGAGGTCTGCCGCGATTTCCATCTCGAAGGGGAGACGTCCGCGCCGGTCAACACGGGGGACGTCGCCACCGAAGCGGTACAGCCGTCAGCTGGCGCTGACCACACGCCGGAGGTGGAACCGGCGATCGCAGAAGCGCTGCCGCGGCGCCGCTTCCGCTTTTTCTGATCTGTATGAGTCGTATCGACGAAGCGTTGAGACGCGCGCGCTCGCATCAGCGAAGCGACGGGCGCGAGGGGGCGGCGACGGAGGCGGGCACCATCACGGCCCCCGTCGTGCCGTCGTGGCAATACGAGCGGTTTCCACTCGAGAGCCAGGTCCGGACCGATCGCGGCGCCGCGTCGCGGCGGACGGTGCAGTCCATCACCGTCAGCGGAGCGGCGCGTCCGTCACAAGCGCCTGCTGCCGCGACGCGCGAGTCGGTCGGCGTCCGTTACACGCCAGGCGGCGTGTCGCCGCTGTTCAAGGAAAAGATCGTCGGCGCCGAAAATGCCGCCGCGAGCCGCGAGCAGTACGGGCGCGTCGCGGCGCGGCTCCACCAGGCGCAGCGACAGGATCGCCTGCGCCTCGTGATGGTTACGAGCGCCGTGCCGGGCGAGGGAAAGACGCTGACCGCCGCAAACGTCGCGCTGACGCTCAGCACGTCGTACGGACGCCGCGTGCTGCTCGTCGACGCCGATCTCCGCAGGCCGACGCTGCACGAGCTTTTCCAGGTGTCGAACGCGCAGGGGCTGCTCGACGGCCTGGAGGCGGGCACGGACGCGCCGATGCCGCTCATCGAGGTCTCGCCGACGCTTTCCGTCCTGCCGGCCGGCCGCTCGATCGCAGAGCCCATGAGCCTGCTGATTTCGGATCGCATGCGGCAGGTGCTCCATGAAGCTGCCGAGGCCTTCGATTGGGTGATCGTCGACACGCCGCCGATCGGGCTCGTGCCCGACGCGCACGTCCTCGCCGACATGGTTCCAGCCGCGGTGTTCGTCGTCAGGGCAGGATCGACGCCGCACGATCTCGTGACGGCCGCGGTGACGACGCTCGGCCGCGAGCGGATTCTCGGCGTCGTGTTGAACTGCGTGGCGGACGCGGAGGTCGTCGGCGCGCCGGAACGGTACGCCTATGGAGATGTCCGTGGAGCGGAATAAGCGCGCCGCGGATCGCGGGGCGGTCGCTGTCGCGGTCGTGGCCATGCTGGCGTTTCTGGCGCTGTATCGCGACGTGCTGGTGCGGCTCGTCGACGCGTGGCTGCACGATCCGAACTACTCGCACGGGTTTCTCGTCGCACCGCTCTGCGCCTATCTGGCCTGGCAGCGGCGCGAGATCCTGTCCCGGAGCGCCGGCTCGCTCGCCGGGGTTGGCGGGATGGTCGTGAGCTTCGCGATGCTCCTTGCCGGCGATCTCGGCGCGGAGTTGTTCCTGACGCGCGTGTCGATGATCGCGATGCTGGCGTCGCTGACGCTGTTCGTCGCGGGCTGGCGCGGGACGTTCCGGCTTGCGCTGCCGCTCGCGTTGCTCCTGTTGACCATCCCAGTCCCGGCCATTCTCTTCAACCAGGTGGCGTTCCCGCTGCAGCTGCTGGCCTCGCGTGCCGGAGAAGGAGCGCTGACGCTCCTGCGCATTCCGGTTCTTCGTGAAGGCAACGTCATCGTGCTGTCGACGGCGACGCTCGAAGTCGCCGAAGCCTGCAGCGGCATCAGATCGCTGATGAGCCTTCTCTCGCTTGCGCTCGTGTATGGATATTTCACGCACCGCCGCGCGGGCGCCCGCGCCGCGCTGGTGCTGGCGAGCGTGCCGATCGCGATTTGCGCCAACGCCGCGCGCGTCGCCGGGACCGGCGCGGCGGCCCATTTCTACGGGGCGGCCGCCGCCGAAGGATTCCTGCACACGTTCTCGGGATGGCTCATGTTTCTCGTGGCGTTCGCGTTGCTGATTGCGTTCGACGCGATCGTCGTCCAGCGCGCTGTCGCCCGGCGCGATATCGCCGCGCCCGTGGCCGCCGTGAACGGGGTGCCCGCATGAGCACCCTACGCCGCCGCCTCGCAATCGCCGCCGCCCTGTTCATCGCGATGACCGCCGTGCTCGCACGGGCGTCTGCCGATGAAGCGATTCCGGCGCGCCAGCCGTTCGCGCAATTCCCAACCCGCATTGGCGAGTGGACGGGCACGAGGGCGGCGGATTTCGATCGCCGCGTGCTCGACGTGCTTGGCGTCGACGACTATCTGAACTGGACGTTGACGGATCCCGGGTATCGCGTGCTCGGCCTCTACGTCGGCTACTGGGGATCGCAGCGGCATGGCGACACGATTCATTCGCCGCTCAACTGCCTCCCCGGCTCCGGCTGGCAGCCGATCAGCCGTCGATCGCTCGCCATCGATGTGCGCGGCACACACGGCCCTCGCACCGCAACGGTGAACCGCATCGTCATCGAAAAGGGCCTCGACCGGCAGCTCGTTCTCTACTGGTACCAGAGCCGCGACCGCGTGGTCGCGAGCGAGTACGCCGGCAAGGTCTACACGGTGCTCGACGCGATCCGCTATCACCGAAGCGACGCGGCGATCGTGCGAATCGTCAGTCCGATCCGGGACGCGTCGGCGGCGGCCGAAGCCGACGCGGAGCGCGTCGCGGCGGCGTTCGTTCAGGATCTCGTTCCCGTTCTCCCAGGGTTTCTTCCGCTGTGAGTGAGGTTGCAATGAAGTCTGCACGGGTGTGTTCGTGGGCGTTGTTGTCGTTCGTGCTGGCGGCGGGATGCTCCCGCAGCCACACGGATTACCTGAAGAGCGGCGACGACTACTACGCGCAGGGCAAATACAAGGAAGCGATTGTCGAGTACCGCAACGCCGTGCAGAAGGCGCCGACATCCGGCGAGGCACGACTGAAGCTTGGCAACGCGTATGCGGCGGAGCACGACGTCGTGAACGCGTATCGCGAATACATCCGTGCGGCCGATCTGCTGCCCGCGGACCGTGACGCGCAGCTCAAGGCCGGGACGGTGCTGCTGCTGGCCAGCCGGTTCGACGATGCGAAGGCGCGCGCGGAGAAGGTCCTGAGCGGTGACGCAAAGGACGTGCAGGGGCTGATGCTGCGCGCTGCGGCGGCGGCCGGGATGAAGGACTACGACGGCGCGCTGCAGCGCGTGCAGCAGGCGATTGCGCTCGATCCGAAGAACGCGCGCTCCTACGTGAACCTGGGTGCGCTCGAACTGAGCAAAGGCAATCAGGCGGAGGCCGACGAGGCG
>JBKPRU010000089.1:0-15020 GCA_046734675.1 Acidobacteriota bacterium | reverse complement strand
CCCCGTCGAAACCGGCGCGGTGAAAATCGGCGGCATCGTTCGCCGTCAAACGCACCCGGCGCGTCCGGGCCAGCCGCTCAACGGCGCGCCGCAGATGGTCGAGATCAGCCGCGACGGCAAGCGCCTCTACGTGACCAACTCGCTGTACCGCACGTGGGACGACCAGTTCTATCCCGATGGCGTCAAGGGCTGGCTGGCCAAAATGGACATCCGTCCGAGCGGCGGCATCGCGCTCGATCCGGCCGGTTTCGTGGAGTTCGACGGCATGCGTCCACACCAGGTGCACCTCGAAGGTGGCGACGCGAGCTCGGATTCGTACTGCTTCTCGTAGGAGGTGGGACATGCCAGGCGAGATGACGACGTCGTGGGCGATGCTGATGGCGCTCGGCGCGTTTCATGGCATCAATCCCGGAATGGGGTGGCTGTTTGCCGTAGCGCTCGGGATGCAGGAGGGCCGGCGGGGTGCGGTCCTCCGCGCCCTGCTACCGCTTGGCGCCGGGCATGCGCTGGCGGTGGCCGTCGCGGTCGGCGTGGCGCTGGCGATCGAATTCGCGATCCCTCCGGCGTGGCTGCGCTGGCCGATTGCCGGTGTGCTCGTCTCGCGTGGCGTGCTGCGACTGTTCCGTCACCGCCATCCGCGCTGGGCCGGCATGCGCGTCAGCATGGGGGGACTGACCGTGTGGTCGTTCCTCATGGCGACGGCGCACGGTGCCGGGCTGATGGTGGTGCCGGTGGTCATGCGCATGTCGATGTCGGCCGCAGGAGAACACGCGCACCACATCCACGCTGCCGGCACAGGCACCGGAGCCGCCTTCTTTGCCACGGGCCTGCACGCGGCCGGGTATCTGGCGATGACGGCATTCGTGGCGGTGCTCGTGTTCGAGAAGGTTGGCGTCGGTATCCTGCGCCGCGCGTGGATCAATCTCGATCTGATCTGGTCCGCCGCGTTGGTCGCGACGGGCACACTGAGCCTGTTCCTATGAATAGCGGCATCCGGTTCGAATCGGTCGTTCACGGCATCTAAAGCTTTTGCTCGCATTGAACGCTCCGTACAACGCTGGCCCGTACGGAGCGCGCGTTGACTCAGGGCCACCGTGGGAGCCAGTCATGTCATCGACAAAAACCGCGATCGTCGTCCTTTCGGATCCCCGAGGAGGGGAAGAAGGGCTCGGCCGTCTCTTCAATGCCCTCGCCGCAACCTACGACTTCAAGCAGCAGCAGCAGGAGGTGCAACTGATCTTCCAGGGGACCGGGACACGGTGGGCTGGACTGGTGACCAATCCGGCTCACCCAGCGCACGCTCTTTACAAGGCGGTCGAAGACAAGGTCGCCGGCGTGTCCGCAGGGTGCGCGGCGCTCTTCGGCGCGAGCGACGATGCCGAACGCAACGGGTTTTCGCTGATCACAACCAACGCCGTCCCAGGAACGCCAGGCCTCCCGAGCCTCGCGGATTATGCGGCTGACGGGTACACGATCCTGACGTTCTGAACATTCTTCGATACCGGATCGATGCGGAGACGGTGAATGTCCAACGAGCCATTTCACGCTGGGGAGATCGCCATCCAGGAGCGCACCGGCGAGCGTGATTCCGCGCGCCGACACGGCGTAGGCATCTCGTCGCGGATCGTGCCCGGCGCCCTGCCATTTCTCGAGCGCCAGCGTCTGCTCGCCGTGTCTGCTGTCGCAGACGATGGGCAGCTGTGGACGTCGACTTGGTGCGGAGAGCCCGGCTTCGTCCGAAGCACCGACGGTCAGCACGTCCACGTCCAGTCCTCGTTGATGGACCGGTCTCCGCACGATCCCGTGCTCGCTGCGGTGGCGATCGGTCGCGATGTGGGCATGCTCGCAATCGACTTCTCATCGCGACGGCGCCTGCGAATCAACGGCTCGGTAACAGCCATCTCCGCGGACGAGATCAGTGTGGTCGTGCGCGAAAGCGTTGCCAACTGCCCGAAGTACATCCAGCGCCGTCGTCACGAACTCTCCGCATCTCCAACCACCCGACGAGCCGTCACGCATGGACATCTCGTGGACGACGAACGACGTACGCTCATCGCGCGCGCCGACACGGCCTTCGTGGGAAGCGTTCATCCCCTTCGGGGCGCGGATGCTTCGCACAGAGGTGGGGTACCGGGATTCATCAAGATCGTCGACGCGACGACCTTGCGTGTTCCGGACTATCCGGGGAATAGCATGTTCATGACGCTCGGCAACTTCGAGGTCGATCCGCGCGCGAGTCTGGCGGTGCTCGACTTCGAGCGCGGCCGAGTGGTCTCCTTCTCGGGCTCGGCGCGGCTCCGCTTCGTGGGCGAAGATCCGCAATATCCGACGGGCGGCACCGGGCGGTATTGGGATCTCACGGTGCGGGAGTGGGTGCAATTCGATCTCCCGCCCGCCGTGCGGTGGGAGCTACTCGACGCGTCACCCTATAACCCATTAACGTCGGAGAAGTGATGGGCCCGCATGCCCGCGCCTTTCTGATCACGCCGATGCGATGCACTCTGTCGCTCACAGACCGGCCTTTGCAAAGACGGCCAGAACCGCCGGCTTCTTCGCGTGCCGCGCTTTGATTGTCGCGAGCCGTTGCGCGAACGTGGCGTCGCCATGAACCATCATCAGTAGCGGACGCGCTCTCGAGGCACGTCGCGCGCCGTTCGCTTCAGCGGCCGACAACCTTCAGCGAATCCTTCATGCTCTTCACACCATCGGTGCCTTTTGCAACAGCGACGCCTTGGGTCCGCCCAGTCTCGTCCGTAAGGCGCTGCCGTTTTCGCTGGACACGCGAGATCTCAGCCACACAAGCTGGTCCGCAGGTTGCACCCCGACGGCGATCACGCTTGGTGGCCAGGCTACGAGCGCAGTTGCGGCGCTATTCTGACGATTCCTCAACCATATCAGCTACACAGCAAATACCTCCTTGGACCGTCGAGGGACTTGTCGATGACGTTCATCATCCGCTTTCCTGTACTGATCGAGGGAGGAATCGATCCACAACCGGATCGCAATCGCGTTCAGATCTTCAGTCAGGCTGCCGCGAATGGAATGGTCGCAATGATTGAGTCACCCGTAGAACGAGCGCGCGGCGCTGCGCGGCAGGTCTTGGGTCGCGACCCACATCGACACCGGTCGCGACTGCCGTCTCGTTTGCCCATCGCGATCAGCGACAGCGTAGTACGCGTGTTCAAGAGTGCCGATCCCTAATCCCGCGATCAGCATGGACGGCTCTCAGCCGGATCGAAGAAATCCGCAGGAGAAGACGTAAGATCTGCAGCGTTGCTCGTCGCCGTCTTCACCATCATTGTCGGCATCGCGGGCCTGATTTCTCCCGAGGGTGACGACCACTCGACGGCTCTACTTCGCGACGCCTGTTGGACTATATGCGGCCGGTGCTGTTCGCGGCGGGTGGATGCCGTCATCGATGAGATCGTCGAGCTCCGCCGACGCGGCTTTCGGTTCATCGCACTGGCAGCCTGAGAGCGAGCTCTTCTGAAGGATCTCAGGCGCTTCGACGAGACTGGAGGGGGCAGATGCCATGCTGCGGGCAAGCTCAGAAGCCAAACAGGTTCATGACAGCATCGCCTGCAGCTCGATCTCGCCGAGTGCGCCCGCTGCGTGCGACGCACGCGCCACCGAACGTTGCTGGCGATCCTCACGGGATGAACGACGCGACGTTGACACGGCCGGCTTGCTCGCGAGCCGCGCACCGGAGCCCGACGGGTGCGCTGGCAGGGCGCTGTGCATATTGGGACAGCGCATTGGAGGTGTCAGGGAGATCGTCGTGGGAGCGGATTCGAGCTCACGGTCCGAGAACGCTCGCAGTGACTCGTTCCAGGAGGGACTCGCGTGCCCGCGCGGTTCTGAGCTGGTGATCGCGGGTCCTGCGCCACGTCTCGTGAAATTCAGCGCGCGCTCAGAAGAAACGTCATGGCGATCTCAACGCTAGAATCCACTCGGCTCCTCCCTGACGGCATGCCACTACACAATCGCGTTCTCGCGGCGCTTCCGGCTGCTGACGACGCACGTATTCAAAAGCATCTGCGCATGAACACTGAGGTCACCGGCTGCACGCTCCAGGAGCACGGCACGCCTGTAACAGACGCGTATTTCCCGAACGGCGGCGTGTTCTCGGTCACGAACGAAATGCGAGACGGAGCCCTTGTCGAAGTCGCGACCGTGGGTGTCGAGGGCCAATCGCGTAAGACGATGCTGAGAAGGGAATTGCGCGCCGTGAGGTGCGTCACGCTCACGGGTTTGTCGACGACCACGATCGTGCAGTCCGCCATCGCGGCCGCCGTGGTCGTCGCGCGCGCCGTTCCGATACCTGTAACGCGAATTCGGTCCGGTGTGCTGCAGGAGCGCACTCGATGGATTCGGCCCATGCGTGCCGTAGCAGACGACGTGTTTGTCGCGGTTGCAGTGGGTGTTGTGCATTCCGTCAGTGATCCTGGTGATCGGGATACCGATCGCCCTTGTCGTGCGGCTTCTGCTATGGATCGCAGGGCTGGTGTGAACGAGCAACATCAGATCGCCGCCGAATACACGCTGGACAGCGTCGCTCGGCTGCGAATTGTGCGCCGAGCTCGATGAACTGATTGCCTCGTCCAATCGCCGCGTTCGACAGGTGGAGCGCGTGGGAGAGGTCGTAATCGCGGAGGCCGCATCGGTGTTGAGAGACGAACCCTTGAAGCGCATCGACGGAATCGAGCGCGACGCGCGTTCCGAGCCGCTATCCAATGGTTAGCCAAGCTGTGTCGCGCCGACTCGCAGCCGGAGAGTAAAGTGGACCCGAATGAGCTTCACGCGCGTGCCCTCATTGCCGCCGCGCTGATTACCAGCCATGCCGTGGAGATTCCGACGATCCCACTCAGCGGCGATTGGTCGCAGGACACAGCCGCTCTGCGGTTGCGGGATCTAACCGACTACGTGTATCAGATGATCACGACACCTCGTAGTCGGTAGCTGCTTCATAAGCGCGACGGGACGGCGTGGCGCACGATCGCGGAGTGCGCTTGATCCACATCAGGCGCCCTCCGTGTGCTTTTGCACTCAGGCGATGATGGTCCGCCCGAGAAAGGACCGGGCGCCGGTGGTGACGGCGCCGCCGTACTAGGCACATTCCGCCTTCCTGAGCTCTGCGGCTTGCCCCTCAGCCCCTCACCAAAGCACTTGCTGGCGGCTGTGGCCACCACCGGCGTGCGGGCTCCGGTTCATGTGAGCGTTTCGTGCACACTTTGCCGTAGCGATGGCGCAGCCCTCGTCAGGGCTCATGGACAACACGAAACACAGGGCGCCTTGACGTGAGGCGGATGCGACAGCATCCTGATCCTGGTCGCGTATGAAGCGTGTTCATATCTAGGCTGGCAAGGCGCTGTGCAGGCTCTGTGGGGAGCCAGTCCCCACGAATCGCCTCTCGATGCACGTCGCTAGGGAGGATCCTGTCGCAACGTTATGAAAGGAGTGGCGCGCCACTTAGCATGACGTTCAGAAGAGGTGACGCACCTCGCGGCCGGCTGTAACCCTAAAGTTAACTAAATGCGTTTAGGCGTGGGGTTCGCGGAGCTCGCTGTCGGTCATTTCGATGCCGGGCGGCATCAATGTTTTCGGGAAGTTCGCGAACTCGCTGATGATCTCTTCGTGGTGGGTGCGAATGAACGCGCTCAGGGGCATAGTGTGCTCTGGCCATTTCGCAGCGCCGGTACGAGCGGCCGCGGAAGAACCGTAACCTTAGCAGTCGGACCGCCGGTGCAAACCCTGATCGCGATGCTGTCTCCGCATACGCCTGATCCGTATGTCGCGTGACCCCGATCACTCCGATCGGCACGATCGACAGGATCCGTTCCGTCACCTTGACGCCGCCACTTCCCGGTAACGAGACGTCAACCCAGCGCGACGTCGGCGGAAGCGGTGGCCACAATCTTCACGCTCTTCCTCACTGCTCGCTTCCCCAACGACATGGAGATCCGGCTGGCCCTCGATCGGCGTCTTCAACCCGTCACGAACGAGCGGGTGATCATCGATCAGCAGTCTGCCGTCACTGATGTTGTTGGTCAGCCGGAGCCGGCTCGCCGGCGTGCGCCCCTCGTGACGTTGCCGGCTGCTTGGCGTACCGAGCAGGCCGGCTTTGCGTTTCTGCTTCAGCCTCTAGCTTTCCCCTTTGGATCATCAGCGTGTGACTGTGATGCACGAGGCGATCTATCGCGAGGCCGACACGCTGCTCAAAGAACTCACTGAGCCGACGCTCGCCGGCACCCGGAAGAACTACGTTGCGGAGCTCGCCACGGTGCCGCTGCTCGTCATTGACGATCTCGGCATGCGGAAGCTCGCCCACACGGCAGGCGAGGACCTCTCGAGCTGATCATGCGGCGCCATGGACGCGCCTCGACACTGCTGGCTTCAGATCGGACCTCCGGATTCCGACCTCATTTGCGCGTGGTAGCTACGGCCCCATCTGTTGAAAGGAGGTCGCTGTGCAATCGGGAACAGCGCGAAATGCGCCTGTTTCCTATAGTGATTATCAATGCCGGCTTGTTGGCGCGAGCTGACGCCGCTTCAGAGGGGCCATGAACGAACAGAATGATGCTTTCCGCCAATCCAGGTGCCAGCCGCTCGTTACGAGAGGAGCCATACATGATCGCGCGTGATTCGCTGTCAGCACAGAGCCGCGTGGACCAGTGTCCAAGCTGCAGCGAGCCTGGCGGCACGCCGAGTCTCCTGACGTTCATGGTGCGCTATTACGTATGCGGTCGTTGCGCACGTCGATGGCAGGTGATGCTCGATCGCGACAGTGAGAGTACATCGGCTGGAACGAGGGGTCCGTTTCATTCATAGTCGGGCCCACGACAACGAAAGTAACGATAACTTCACGCCAAGCCCTCGCGTTCATTCGCAAGCACGGTATCGTGCTCGAGTCCGCGCGCGGTCCCGTCCCGACACTTGCGGAGGTGATAGCTGGAGAGCCGGTTCGAGGTAGCTGGTGGTCTCATCGGAAGAGTCATGAGATCTTCGCGGTGACGCGAGTGGTTCGCGACAGCGACGAGGTCCTCGTGTGCCGGCTGATCGAGGGCAAGATCACCTTTGTCCATCGGCGGTTGTGGCCCGCTGTCAGAATGCTCAAAAATCAGGAGGGTGCGATTGGCTTCGCGTCTGAAAGGACTCTTCGATATGGCCGCCTCTCGAGGTGATACCAAACCGTGCACAATTGCCGACTGCCTCGGCACGATGCAGTTCGGCCGACGGAGCGACAACTACGCGGAGACCGCTGTGGCGCACCGTCCCATGGATGTTTCGGATTCGGCAATGGACCACAAAGGGTGGGTCTGCAACGCCGATCCGAACCACTTCCGGCAGGAGGGATGATGACAGACGCCGGGCACCACTCGATGGATGGAACAATTCAACCGGGCGACGTGGTCGTCTCTCATGTAAATGGTACGCGCGATTTCTACATCGTCGCTACCGTCCTATCGACAGTAGGCCATCTGACGCTGCACAAGGTCTCGACGATGACGGGCGAACACGCGGCAATTCTGGGCGGCTACGAAGGACTGGAAGCGGGTCAGGCAGTGTGGCTGTTTGCCGGATCTGCCGCCGCGTACGTCAAGGCGCCGCCTGCCGAATGGTTGATCAGCCGTCACCGTCCGAAGTCCGTGATAGCAGAATCAGTCGTGCACGACGAGACGCTGGAGCGAGCTATCGCTTTCGAGCGCTCAGGAGAGAACTGTCGATCCTGAGCGCCTCGCTCAATGTTTCGAATTCGTCACGAGGATATTGAATGCCGTGACCGTTCGCTCGCGGACCCGAGCCGCACCCGGACCGGCCACACTGAGTAAGTCGGTCTCGATCCGTGATGGAACAGAAGGAAGACTCCGATGTTTGACCCTCACGCGTTGTTGACTTCGCTCCTCAGAGCTTGACATCGACATCAATGATCGGATGGCTCATCGCCGGAATACTGATTTTCTTTACGCTGAAGAGCGCGATGGACCGGGCCGGTCGGCCAACGCGGCCGGTCGCGCAGGTGCTGGAAGAAGCGGCGCGTCTCAATGCGCGCCGGGGCTGCTCTCCGGCGTCGACCGGTGACCAGCCATCCCGAGCCTCCGACGTCCTCATCCGATGATGGCGTGAAATCGCGGGCGACGCCCGTAATCGCATGACGCAGCGACTGTCGGAGGACCCGCCCCGGCAAACGAGATAGAGACGCAAGGACCGAACAATCACGCACCATTGAATGGAACAGTCAAATGGGCATAACCCGACTCTATTCGTTGGCTCTAACAATTTACCTGGCGGCCGCCCTGGTGGGATGGGTTTTCCTGGTCCGTGGGTGGATGTCAGGCGCCACATTCGGCGCGCTCGTGGCGGTGGGATTCGGACTGGGCGCAGTTTCTCTGATGACGCTCAATGCAGGGCGCTCAACCCGATCCGTGGCGCACGTGATCTACGAAACGGAAACCGCGCCGCGCGATCCTGTCAAGGCCGTCGCTAGCCCTGTGTCCACGGCCCGCCCGCAGCCTTGTGGAGGCCAACTTCGTCTCGGGCAACAGACAATTTCATAGCGGGACGGCAGGGTAGGTGCCCGCCCAATGTCGTGAGACCTTCGAAGGGCGCGACACCAACGCTGGCTGTGAGGCGAATCGGGTGTTCCCGGCGACAAGTCGACGCGAGTCCTTCGAGCTCGCGAGCGCGCACAATGACGCGATCGGTCGCTGGACCAACAAATACCAAGGAAACCTCGCTGTCGCGCCGTCGCGCCGCCGGATCGCACGTCGGGCGGTCAGCGGCAGGCCAGTGGCGTGGCCCGCCTTCCGCAGAGGGTCATGACGCCGCCAGTATCCACGGCTGACACGCGCACCGCGATATTGGGCAGCGGCCTCGTTTGGAGAACGGCAGTGATTGGTGCCTCTGTCTGGTCGGGAGTCACCAGGATTGGCACCGTCTTCAGATCAGTAAGGCTGAATCGCGTGTCGTCGATGGGAATCGTCGGCACGACCGCCTTCGACGCTTCCGCCAATTGCGCTGACTGCTTGTTCCGTCCGTCCGCCCGAACAGTAATCCCCAGGACGAACGCAAGCACCGCCACCGCCAGTAGGACCCAGATTGTCTTCTTGATCATCACACTCATCTCATTTTGAACAACACGCGCATCGTTCTGATCTGTACCCAAACGCACAACAA
This sequence comes from Acidobacteriota bacterium, assembly GCA_046734675.1. Taxonomy (GTDB): domain Bacteria; phylum Acidobacteriota; class Vicinamibacteria; order Vicinamibacterales; family 2-12-FULL-66-21; genus QHWT01. The sequence goes on along the minus strand of JBKPRU010000089.1, from coordinate 5,846 downwards.
TTCGAATGTCCGAACCAGCGTGTTCGCTAAAACATGAGGTCGTTGGCCTCGTGGACGCGCGGCGGCTGGGCTCGAACCAACGGCGCTGCGGAGCCCGCTCAAGCGCGTATCAGAACACCCCGCCACCCATGTCTCCGGCCGACATCGCCGGGTACTGATGCTTGTCGGGAATCTGCGCGACGACGGCTTCAGTGGTGAGCAGGAGCGACGCGATGGACGCCGCGTTCTGCAGCGCCGAGCGAACCACTTTGGTCGGGTCGATCACGCCTGCCTGCACGAGGTTCTCGTACTGATCCGTTTGTGCATTGAAACCTTCGTCGCCTTTCATTTCTTGCACGCGCCCGACCACGATCGAGCCTTCATGACCCGCGTTCGTTGCGATCCAACGGAGCGGTTCCTCGAGCGCCCGGAGAATGATGGTCACGCCGATCTGCTCGTCTTCAGGAAGGGTCAGGGTTTTGAGCACCTGCGACGCACGCAGCAGCGCCACGCCGCCGCCTGGAACGATGCCTTCTTCGACGGCCGCCTTGGTCGCGTGCATCGCGTCCTCGACGCGCCCCTTCTTTTCCTTCATCTCGGTCTCGGTGGCGGCGCCAACCTTGATAATCGCAACGCCCCCGACCATCCGGGCGAGGCGCTCCTGCAGCTTCTCGCGATCGTACTCGGAGGGCGTCTCCTCGACCTGCGCGCGCAAGTGCTTGACGCGACCCGCGATCGACTCCGCGCTGCCGGCCCCTTCCAGGATCGTCGTGGTGTCCTTGTCGATGGTGACCTTCTTGGCCTCACCGAGGTCTTCCATCCGAACGTTTTCGAGCTTGAGCCCGAGATCCTCGGTGATGGCCTTGCCGTTGGTCAGGACCGCCATGTCTTCGAGCATCGCCTTGCGCCGATCCCCAAAACCAGGCGCCTTCACCGCCGCGACCTGCAGCGTCCCTCTCAACTTGTTGACCACGATCGTCGCCAGCGCGTCGCCGTCGATGTCCTCGGCGATGATCAACAACGGACGCCCGGCGCGCTGGATCAGCTCCAGCACGGGCAAGAGGTCTTTCATCGACGTGAGTCGCTTTTCGTGGATCAGAATGGCTGGATTGTCCAGTACGACCTCCATCCGTTCTGGATCGGTCACGAAATACGGCGAGAGGTACCCGCGATCGAACTGGAATCCCTCAACGACATCGAGAGTCGTGTCGATGCTCCGGGCTTCTTCGACGGTAATGACGCCGTCCTTGCCAACTTTGTCCATCGCTTCCGCGATGATCCGTCCGATGGTCTCGTCGTGGTTGGCTGAGATGGTGCCGACCTGCGCGATCATCGATCCGGTGACGGGCCTGGACATCTCCTTCAACTGATTCGTGATCGCCTCAACGGATTTGTCGATGCCGCGCCGGAGTGCCATCGGGTTGGCCCCGGCCGTGACGTTCTTCGCACCTTCGCGATAAATCGCCTGCGCCAGCACGGTGGCCGTCGTGGTGCCATCTCCGGCAATGTCCGACGTCTTGCTCGCCACTTCCTTCATCATCTGGGCGCCCAGGTTTTCGAGTGGATCCCTGAGCGTGATTTCCTTCGCGACGGTGACGCCGTCCTTGGTGATCGTCGGAGAGCCAGACGTCCGCTCGAGGATGACGTTGCGTCCTTTCGGTCCGAGCGTCACCTTTACGGTGTTCGCGAGGCGGCTGACGCCGCGCAAAATGGCTTGGCGGGACGCGTCGCCGTACACAATCTGGTTGGCCATCAGAGCCTCCGTTCCTGGACGGCGAGGACGTCATTTTCTTTCATGACCAGGTATTCCACACCGTCCAGCCTGATCTCCTGACCGGAGAATTTGCCGAACAGGACGATGTCTCCAGCCTTGACGTCGAGGGGAATCCGCTCGCCGTTCTTCCTCGTGATACCGAGACCTGCCGCGAGCACCTTGCCCCGTTGCGGCTTTTCCCTGGCGGAATCGGGGATGATGATCGCGCCGGGCCGCGCCGACTCCTCCAGGCGCTGAACGATGATGCGATCGTGCAGAGGTCTGACATTCATGGCGGTGAACTCCAAACTGGCGTGAGTGCGGCGGTGAATTCGAACGCGCCGCGAACGAGGAACCACCGCTCGATTTCGGTGATGACGTGGAAGAAGGTGAAGAATCATGCACGCTCCGACGGTGGCCGCGTTGGGCCGTCGGCGCGGACCTTCAGAAGTCGATCCTGAATTCGCTGACTGGCTCAGATCGGAAAGCTGCGCGAAGTATACCCGCGCGCGTGCTCCTGGCTGTGTGCGCTATTGCACAGTGCGGCGCCCCTCGTTCCGATACGCTTCAATTCCTTTCTTGAAGTTCCCCGGCCGACACCAGCCGCCGAGCTCACTAAAGTGACTGGCGCAGTTCGACTCCGCTTCCGCTCCAGCCTCGTTCCGCCGTCGAACGGTGCACATCCGGAAGGATTCGGCGCATGACAGCGATCGCCTCAGACCCGATTCACCTCGGCACGCAACCGGCCCCATGGAACCCCGTCGCCATCGATCAACGCGGAGTGGGCAGCGAAGATGCCGTTGTCGTCTCCACGCCCGCCGTCACGCAGAGTGGAGGTGTCCGCGCCGTAGACGTCGACCTCAGTTCTTCGATGTGGTCGTGGACTACGCTCATGGACGGCGTGATTTTGCTCGGTGTCGTCTGGAGTATTCCGGTCGCCGTGCTGGCCGTCGGGACACCTGTCGCCCTCGCGATTGTATTTCTGCTCTGGCTCGTGCGACTCGCGTTGGCCGCGTTGTGAATGGAAGGCAGCACCAATGCTCGTTTTTGCGTTCGGCCTCGCGTTGACCGCCGTACTGTTCATCAACCTCGGGTTTCGTCGGCGATTCGGCGCCGCGAATCTGGGATCGATGGCCCCTCAGTGGATTGCCACTTTCAGGGCATCGCACCAAGAGCCGTCAATATGAAAATCATCACCTTCGGTCGAAGGGTCGTCGTTCCGCTCTCGCTCGTCGTCCTCGCGCTCACGGGATTCAGCGCGCCCGTCGCGCTCCGGTCCATGCTCGTGGTCGCGGCGGTTGGCGCGCTCGGTATCGTCATGGTTGTGCTGATCGGGCAGTGGCGCGGGTTGAAACGCGTCCGCTCACGCGCACGAGTGGACGATGTAGCCCAGATTGCGAAGGACGACGCGTCGGATTTGGCGCGCATGGGCAGCGACGCCGGCTGACGAGAGTGGTGACGCGGCGCGTCCGGTTCTGCGCCCACCCTGTGGCCAAGACACTCCGGCGAGAGCTTTTGAAGGACTCCGACGATATCCGGATACTACTGCACGAATTGATCGCCGCGCTGGACCGCCGAGTGCCGCAGATGCACGACGCTGGTGGGTCGAGCATTGCACGCGAGGCCGCGCTGAGGGGGGTTCGCGGAAACGAAGAGCCTCTGGATAACGAGACCATCATCGTTATGAGAAGGAACGGTTGCTGACGGCCCTCGGCGAATCGGCCCGAGCACTTTCGGAGCGAACCCCGCGCGTGATGCGCGAGGGCGCTCATGGTTTGAACACCGCCTTGTTCGCGAGCCTGGCCTTCTGCCGCGACGCGCGGCTGGCATCCGCTTCCGCTTTCTAGCGCGCCATCTCCCGCTGTGGCGCCTCAGGCGTCCAGCCGCACCGCCTGTGCGGCGGCGGCCTGCGCGAGCCCGTCGAGCCGACGCGAGGTCACGGTCAATCGGAACCCGGACCCATACGATGAGCGGTAGAGGCGAACCGAATAGTCCGGATCGATCCACTCCGCCACCGACCTGACGAAGTCCAACTCCCGTTGGGCGGCGCGACCCTTTATTGTCGGCGGCTGCGAGGCGGCCCCGTAGACCGCGGAGATCGCCTCGATCATGTCGGCGTCGGTCATGCCTTCGGTGCGCTGGCGGTCGTAGTCGACAACGATCCGAAACAGTTGATCGTCGTAGAAGCTGAAGAGGATGGTCTGGATGGAATCCGCCTGGAGCGGCAACGATCCGCTGGTGAACGTCGATCCGCTGACGAAGTAAGGCGTCCTCCACTGCAGGTCCTGCATCAGGACTGGCCGCTCATGGATCGTGCTCGCCGCAGAGGCTTCCGCGCCGCTCAGTGTCGCGACGGAAGCCAGGCTGGAGCCGAGTTGAAACGCACGGTAGCGGGATCGGTCCTGGCCGTGCACCGCGGCGGTGGAGAGCGACACGGCGAGCGCGCCGAGTGCGACTGTGTGCAGACATTTACTGTGCAGCATGATATCGACCTTCCTTCGAGAGGTCTGTAACGGGCGCGGACGAACACTCGATGGAGTGAGCGCACTCCGACGGCCGAAGTGGGCCTGTCGGCGCGCACCGTGAAAAGCAACGGGGCATACTCGAACGCTGGCGGGCTCAGTGCGGCATGTCGATTGGCACCATACAGCATTCGCGATCTTGCGCGGGTGCTAAAAGAGACACCCTCCCGATTGAGGTGGTGCGCTGTTCAGCACAGCGGTCGTGATCAGCTTTGACAGACGCTCTTTCGACCGGAGCAGCGATGCCTCCACGTTGTGCCCGGACATCACGCTCTCGGCGCTCAGGGGCGATGGTGGGGGACTGGCCGACGCGTGACTTGGCGGCGCGCAGGGGCCATCGAGGCGACGCGCCCTGTTGGGCGGTTACAACGATTGGGTCCACGTGCGAGTGGACGATACTGGCGAGGGGATCAATCCTGAGCGCTGGAGATGATCTTCGAGCATACGAACACACCAACGCTCTAGTCCATTCGTGGCCGTGCGCACGCCGAATCCCGGCGCCTGCAGCGCGGACGCGAGGAGTTCGCGCACCTCTTCCTGATCGTCGATGATCAGCACGGCGTCCCACGGTGTCGGATACGTACTCGCGCGCGCGTTCAATGATCCGCTCGAGGTCGTTGCGGATGTCGGCGAATTGCTAGAAAGACCATCGAACAGACAATCCATCAGCGCTACGCACGCGGCGGTAGAAAGCTCCGAGGCTGAGGCGACGTCACGCGATTGGCGCGGTGGATGTACATTCCAATCGCTAACTGAGCTGTGCCCGCACTCCGATGCTGCGCCCCTTCACTATCTGTGACCGACGTGCGCCGGTACCCCAGCCTGGTTCAGAGGAACGCTGCGCGCAGCCCGCACTTATTCCAACTCGCCTCCTCCGCACGAGGTTCCCGTGTGCTGTTCAGCACAGCCGTCGTGGACATCTCTGCGATACGCTCTCGATCGGAGGTGTGCATGTCACCAAGCGCCGTCGCGACGGAATCTCCTTTGGCCCGTTCCCGAGTCACTCGAGGCGACCCGCTGCGCGAGTCGCTCGCGGCCGTTCACCAGCGGCTTTCGAACGCTGAACGGGAGCTGCGCATCCAGTTCACCCGAATCGCACAACTGCAGGCCCAACTCGACGTGCTGTTGGGAGCGCTCCGGCGTCTGCCGCCTGGCGTGGGCGTGCGGGAACCGTCAGCGGCGGTCGGGAGAGATGTCGCGCACCGCGTCCCAAAACCTTGGCCTCGGGCTCGCACAATCAGTCGTGAGATCGGGTCGAAGGGGCGAAACAATGTTCACTTCAACGTGACGTTATTAGTCGACAAATCCGAGCTTCCGAAGCTCGTTCATGAAGAAGTTGAGGCCCGATCGGGTCATGCCGACCATCTCGGCGACGACCTTCTGCGACGCTTCGGAATGGCCGCGATGAGATCCCTCGGGCTCGCCGTATCGCGCAACAGCAAAGGGGATCGGGCCGCTTTCCGTGGAGTTGAACACCTGGTCGACGCGATGTTCTTCGATCGTACTCGCGACGGGCATCGCTCAAGACGTGCGCCGGGACCGGTCTCATAGCCGTATGAGAATCACCCGTTCACGCGGCAAGGCCGATGCTC
>JBKPRU010000088.1:0-7081 GCA_046734675.1 Acidobacteriota bacterium | reverse complement strand
GGCCAGCGGACCTTGACGTCGGTTTGCGTCGGCAGCGTCCCGACCTGCACGCCGCCTTTCACCTGTCCTTGCGGCAGCGCGAGCCCGAACGTGGCCCACCCGCGGGTGGCGGTGTAGCGCGCGAGCGCATCGGCGCCGCTCGCGGGCCGCCCGATCGCCAGCACGCACAGAACACACACGACAACCGCCGACCGGAGCATTTGCATCTCGCTCACACGCGCAAGAGCAGTGCCGATGACGCCGTCAGCCGACCATGGGCAGCCGCGCACGTCCCGCGCGAAAACGCCTGCCTCATGGATGACAGAAGTCAAGCCGCCGGCAGACTTCTCGGGCACCTGGCACGCCGCGCCAGCACTTCGGGCTGGCGACCTCTTTGCTGAGCACTGCCCACACACTCGTGCTTCGAACGCTGTTCGTCCTGTCGATCCTGGTGCCCGGATTCCTCCTGGCGTTGCGCAGCCGGTACATCGCGCTCCTGATGTATCTCTGGTTCGCGCTGTTCCGGCCGCAGGACTGGATGTGGATCGACGTCACGTCGCTGCGCCTGTCGCTGCTGCTCGGGATCATTCTGCTCGTGCCCGCGATCTTCTCCGGGCGCTTTCCGAACGTCTCGCACCCGCTCAGCATCGGCATGATCCTGTTCGTCTGGTCGGCGTCGATCACGCAGACCGTGGCGGTCCGTCCCGACGTCGGCTGGGTGTGGATCGACTTCCTCGTCCGGCTGTTCCTCGCGTCCATGATGATCGTCACGCTCGCCGACACTCCACGCAAGGTGCTGGGGATCCTGGCCGTCATCGCGGGATCGCTTGGCTTCCACGCCGGCAAGGCCGGCCTCGCCTACGTCGTCGGCGGCGGCACGCGGTTCGCCGACGGGCTGGCTGGCGCGTTCGTCGACAACAACGGCTACGCGCTCGCGACCGTGATGATTATCCCGCTCCTGCTGGCGGCGGCGCAGAACATGGACCTGTTGTATGCGGGACGCTGGCTGCCGTGGGTCCGCCGGGCGTTCTACGCGTCGCTTCCGCTCTGCATGTTCGCGGTCATCGGCACCTACTCGCGCGGCGGATTCATCTCGCTCTCGGTCGCGACCCTCACGTTCATCCTGCTGCAGGAGCGGCGGATGAGCGCGCTGGCGGCGCTCGCCTTCGTCGTCACCGTCGCGCTGCTGATCGTTCCGATCCCGCAAAGCTACGTCGACCGCCTGCAGACGATCCAGACCTACAACGAAATCGGCGAGGAGTCGGCGATGAGCCGGCCGCACTTCTGGCGCGTCGGCCTGCGCATGGTCGAAGCCAATCCTATCGGGATCGGACTGAAGCAGTACGAAGCGGCCTATGACAAGTACGACTTCTCGTATGGGCGCTACGGTCACAAGCGGGCCGTGCACAACAGCCACGTGCAGGTGCTCGCCGAGCTCGGATATCCCGGTGAAGCGATCTGGGTCGGCTGCTTCGTGTTCGCGTTCTTCGCGTGCTTTCAGGTGCGGCGGCGCGCGCGCGCGCCGGGCCGCGATCCGCGCACGGCGTCGTTCCTGCGGACCACCGCTGACGGCTTGATCGTCTCGATGTTCGCCTTCGTCGTCGGCGGCAGCTTCCTGAGCCTCGCGGTCAACGACCTGACGTGGCTGATCTTCGGGGTCGTCGCCGCGCTGGATCGCGTCTCGCGTCAGCCGGTCGCGGCGCCGGCCGCGGTGATCAAACAGGAAGAGGCGCCGCTGCCGCTGCACCCGATGTGGGCGAAGGCGCGGACCGTGTCGGGGGGACGCTGAACCATGTGTGGCATGTGCGGGATGTTCGCGCTCCACGGCACGCTGGCGCCGCGGCTGCAGACGTCGATTGACGCCATGGCGTCGACGCTGGCGCACCGCGGTCCGGACGGCCAGGGCGTGTTCACGGACCACATCGCGGCCCTCGGACATCGGCGCCTCGCGATCATCGATCGCGAAGGCGGGGCGCAGCCGATGGCCAATGAAGACGGCTCGTGCTGGATCGTCTTCAACGGCGAGGTCTACAACCATCACGCACTGCGGCGCACGCTCGTCAGGCGCGGGCACCGGTTCCGCACGCATTCGGACACCGAAGCAATTCTTCACGCCTACGAAGAGTTCGGGCCCGCCTGCGTGCCGCTGCTCGAGGGCATGTTCGCGTTCGCCATTTACGACGCGCGCAAGCGCGAGCTGCTGCTCGCGCGCGATCGCCTGGGCAAGAAGCCGATCTACTACGCGACGTTCGGCCGTACGCTCCACTTCGCGAGCGAGATCAAGGCGCTGCGCGCCAGCCCCGCGTGGGATCCCGCGATCGATCTCTCACAGCTTGAAGGGTATCTGTCGCTCGGCTACTTCATCGCGCCGGCCACGCCGTATCGCCACGTCCACAAACTGCCGGCGGGGCACTGGCTGCGCGCGAAGACCACGGGGATCGACGTGCGGCGCTACTGGGACGTCGACCGGTTCGACGATCACCCGGCGGCCGGCGCCGTGCTGGAGGAGGAACTGGATGCCACGATCAGCGCCGCCACCCGCGAACGGCTCGAAAGCGAAGTCCCGCTCGGCGCGTTTCTCTCCGGGGGCGTCGATTCCGGGCTGGTGGTCTCGTACATGGCCGACGCTCTGGGGGGCGGCGTCACGACGACGTCCGTGGGGTTCAGCGAAGCCGCTCACAATGAGCTGGATGCGGCCGCGCTCACGGCTGCGAAGTTCCGTACGTCCCACCACGTCGAGATCGTCGAGCCCGCGGTCGACCAGGTAATCGATCGCATCGTCAACGCGTTCGACGAACCGTTTGCGGACGCGTCGGCGGTGCCGACGTTCCACGTCGCCAGCATGGCGCGCCGGCACGTGACGGTGGTGCTGAGCGGCGACGGCGGCGACGAGGCGTTTGGCGGCTACACGAGCCGCTACGCGCCGCACGCGATGGAAGCGGTCGCGCGGCAGTTCCTGCCGGGGGCGCCGGGACGCGCTGCCGCTGCGCTCGTTGGCCGTGCCTGGCCGCGCTCGCCGCGCCTGCCGCGCGCGCTCAGGCTGGGAACGATCTTCGAGAACATCGCGCGCGATCCCGCCGGCGCCTACTACGCGGATCTGTGTGTCGTGAAACCGCAGCTCGCGCGCGCGCTGCTTGGCCTGTCGCCGTCGCGCGATCTCACCGACAGCGGCGTCTACGATGCCGTCACCGAGCCATACCGTCGCTGCGGGTCGACCGACCCGGTCCAGCGCGCGCAGTACGCGGACCTGCAGATCTATCTCGCGAACGACGTGCTCGTGAAGGTCGATCGCATGACGATGCAGCACAGCATCGAGGTGCGGTCGCCGCTGCTCGATCGCCGCGTCATCGAGCTGGCGTTCCGGATCCCCGTGCACAAGAAGATGCCGCGGCTGCGATCGAAGTTCCTGCTGCGGCAGCTCGCCCGAAAGCGGCTGCCGCCGGAGATCGCGACCCTCCCGAAGCACGGCTTCGACGCGCCGATCGCACAGTGGCTCGCCGGCCCCTGCGCCGCGCGTTTCCAGGACGAGGTGCTCTCGACGCAGTCGCCCATCCGCGACCTGCTCGACGTCACCGTCGTGCGGCGCCTGTTCACCGATCATCGACGCGGCCGTGCCAATCACGGCCAGGCACTGTGGGCGATCTGGATGCTGGCGCGTTGGATCGACGTGGTGGCGGCGCGGCCCGCGACGGTGGTCGGCCGACAGAGTGCCTTAGCGGCGGCGTCCGCAGGGTGAAATCGCGACGACCGTGAACTCACGGTACGGAGAGCGCGGAGAGTGCGGAGAGATCGGTTTCTTTGATTTAGAGTTTCAAGCCGGGCCTCTCCGAACTCTCCGTCCTCTCCGCCCCCGTAGCTACCACCGGCCGTGGCTCACCACGGTCCTTTCGGCAGCTCCGACCATCGATCACGGCGCTTGTAGAAGAGCGGCTTGCGTTCGCCGTGCTCTCCGCGGAAGGCGCGATACTTGCGGCGCAGGCGATCGATCCGTTCGTCCGACGAGCGGATCGGCCGGTGCGGCGCATCGAGCAGCATCCGTTCGACGGCCCACACGTTGTTCTCCGACAGCCGCCAGTCGTAGTCGCCCATGACCCGCAGATCGACGACGGTGTAGCCGGTGATGCGGCCGGTGAAGTCGACGTACGGATCGACGTAGCTCAACGCGAGCGCGCGCGCGGTGGCGAAGACCGGCTTCCGTCCGTGCAGCCCCGGGTCGCGCGAGCGTCCGATCGATCCCCATCGCCCGCGGTGGCGATACACGAACAGCACGTGATCGAGCTCGTCGATCGACTCGAAGCTGAGCACGAGCGGCGGGTAGCCGTGCTGTTCGAGGATGACGGCGGCGGCGAGCGCCGCCTCGAGGCAGTGCGCGGTGTGATGCCGGACCACGCCGCGGAAGCTGCGGAGCGTCGCGCGGCCGGGCGGCGGCTCGGTGTTATAGGGCAGGCGGTTCAAGTAGCGCTGGACCATGCGCGGCGTGCGCAGTCGCGCGATCAGCCGCCGTTCCGCCGCGCGGAAGGCCGGGCGGGCGGGACCGCTATCCGCGTCCACGGGCGCTCTGGAGGTCTTCCACAACCATCGCGGGCGTCCACTCGCTGCCGCTGTAAATCTTCACGACGCGTCCGCGCGGGTCGACGATCGCGGTCCGCAGGTTGTGGGTGATGGTATCGATGTCGTTCGGTTCGCGGATGACCGAGACGCCGAACCGGGATGCGACGTTGTCGATGGCCGCCGGCGTGCCGGTCAGGTACGACCAGACGCGCGGGTCGGCGCCACGGGCGCGGGCATGCGCGGCCAGCACGTCGGGCGTATCGTGCTCCGGGTCGAACGTGATCGCGACCAGGTGCACGCGATCGCGCAACGACGCATCGGCGGCGACGCGCCGCTGCACATCTCTGAACTGCCGTTCCATCAATGGGCAGAAGTCGGGCATCGGACATCGTGTGTATATGAAGGTGACGGCAACGGCGCGTCCCTGCCAATCCGTCAACCGGCGCGGCCGCCCGTCCTGATCCTGGAGCACATCGTTGGGAACGGGTTCGCCGGGTTCGAGCACGTCCATGACGCGGGGGACGGGCGCCGTACTCGCGACGACATCCGCGTGGCCGGTGCGCTGGATCGCCGAGAGCCACGCCTCGCTGTCGCGCACGTGGAGCGTCGCGTTGATGGTGTCGCCCCGCGTGAGCCCCTGCAGTTGCGCCGCGTCTCTGACGCGATACGCCATCGTCATCGCCGGCATGAACCCGGGGATGTCGTCATGCTTGACCGTGACTTCCTGACGCTCGGGCGCGAGCGCGACGATTTGTCCGTGGAGCGAGTACTGACGGGCTGCATCGCCGCTCCGTGCACACGAGGCGCACAGCACGAGCGCCGTCATGACCATGCAGAATCGTGCGACCACGTCTTTCACTGTACTTCCAATTCGGTAGGTGGCTGGGCAACTCGCCCGATTGGCTGAGACGCTCGCGCGCTGATACGGCGGCGTATCAATTGCACGCCTGACGTGGAAGGACGCGAACGGTCGTGGTCGGCCGCGCGCACAGCAGGAGTAAGTGACAGCATGGGCAGGAGACTCTACGTTGGGAATCTTCCGTACTCGGCGACAGAAGAGCAGTTGACGGAGCTGTTCGGCCGGGCCGGCAAGGTGGACAGCGTCCGCGTCATGCGGGACATGGCCACGGGCCGCGCGCGCGGGTTCGCGTTCGTGGAAATGGGCAGCGACGAAGACGCGCAGCGGGCGATCGATCAGTTCCACGAGCACCAGATGGAAGGACGGGCGCTCGTGGTGAACGAAGCGCGGCCGAAACCGGAGGGAGGCTTTGGTGGCGGCGGTGGTGGGCGCGGCGGCGGCCGCGGCCCCGGCGGCGGAGGCGGCGGGCGCTACGACGACCGCGATTTCGATGGCGGCCGTCGCAAGGAACCTCGCTGGTAGTTAGTTACTCGTCGACAATCCAACCGTCTCGGAGGTGAATGATCCGGCTGCCGTAGGCCGCATTTGCCTCCGAGTGGGTGACCTGCACGATCGTCGTTCCCCCCTCGTTCAGCTTCTTGAAGAGCTCCATGATCTCCTTGCCCTGGCTGGAGTGGAGATTGCCGGTCGGCTCGTCCGCGAGAATCACTTTCGGGTTCGAGATGACCGCGCGCGCGACGGCCACCAGCTGCTGCTGGCCGCCCGAGAGCTGATTCGGATACAGGTCTTTCTTGCCGACGATCGCGAACTTGTCGAGGATGTCGCACACCATGCTCTCGCGCTCCGACTTCTTGATGTCGCGGTAGGAGAGCGGGATGTCGAGGTTCTCGTAGACGGTGAGATGGTCAAGCAGGTGGTAGCTCTGAAACACGAACCCGATGTACTGCTTGTGCAGCTTCGCGCGTTCCTTCGCGCCGAGGCGGTGCACCGGCTGATCGAGGAAGTAGTACTCGCCGGTCCAGGCGCTGTCGTGCATGCCGATGATGTGCAGCAGCGTCGACTTGCCCGCGCCCGAGGGGCCCATGATCGAGACGAACTCCCCCTCCTTGATGTCGGCGTTGATGCGGCGCAGCACGTAGCTGCGGCTCGTGCCGTGCGCATAGGACTTCTCGATGTTGCGAAGCCCGATGAGCGCGTTCGGCGCGAGCGATTCGGTTTCGGCGGCGGCGCTCGCGGCGGAGGCCGGCTGGCTGCTGCGGCTGAAAAAGGCCATATGGATACTCGTTAGACGGGGTAAAGGGGGCGACGGTTCGTATTATACCTGCCGCTTGTCGCGACACTTGGCTGGTGCCAAGGTGCCAGGTGCCAAGGTGCCAGAGTGCCATGGTGTCGGGTGCCCTTGTCCGGCGCCCACGGTGCCAGGTGCACCCGGCACCCGGCACCTTGGCACCCTGGCACCCTTGCACCAGACACGCGAGCGCGCTCTTTAACCGCGTGAGCCGCTACTCCGCCCGGAGCGCTTCGATGGGATCCGTGCGCATCGCGCGCCGCGCCGGCACATACGACGCGATCAAGGCCACGAGCAGCAGAATAGCCGCGGTGCCGCCGAGGGTCCACGGGTCAGCGCCGCCCACGCCGAATAGTAGGTTTCGGAGCGTCCATCCCACGACCATCGCGCCGAGGATGCCGAAC
>JBKPRU010000087.1:0-3413 GCA_046734675.1 Acidobacteriota bacterium | reverse complement strand
CACCTGCCCCGACTGCAACGGCGCGCGGCTGCGGGCGACGCGGCTCACGTTCCAGGTCGCCGGCAAGACCGTCTACGAGATGGGGCAGCTCCACTTCGACGAGCTGCACGCGCTGCTCGGGACGATCAAGCCGACCGGGCGCGGCGCGGACGCGGGCCGGCACGTGTTGAAGGAGATCCGCGGACGGCTCGAGCTGCTGCTCGGGATCGGCCTCGACTATCTCAATTTCAATCGACGGTCGGGCACACTGTCCGGTGGCGAATCGCAGCGCATCCGGCTGTCGACGCAGATTGGCTCGGGGCTGATGGGGATGCTCTACGTGCTCGACGAGCCGTCGATCGGCCTGCACCCGAAAGACAACGTGAAGATGATTGCGACGCTCGAGCGGCTGCGCGACATCGGGAACACCGTCATCGTCGTCGAGCACGACGAAGACACGGTGCGCGCGGCGGATCACATCGTCGAGATGGGGCCGGGGCCGGGCGTGCACGGCGGCGAGGTGGTCGTGCAGGGCACGATCGGGGACGTGCTGAAGTGCAAGGCGTCGCCGACGGGGCAGTTCCTCTCGGGGAAGCGCGCGATCGCGACGCCGACGAAGCGGCGCACGGGGAACGGGCACGCCATCGTCGTGCACGGCGCGCGCGAGAACAACCTGAAGTCAATCGACGTGAAGTTCCCGCTCGGCATGCTCGTCGCAATCACCGGGGCGTCCGGTTCGGGCAAGAGCACGCTCGTGAACGAGATCCTCTACAAGGTTCTGTGGAAAGCGCTCGTCGACACGCGGTCACTGCCCGGCGCGCACGAGCGCGTGGAAGGGCTCGAGCATGTGCACAAGGTCGTCAACATCGATCAGTCGCCGATCGGCAGGAACAGCCGATCGAATCCGGCGACTTACATCGGCTTCTACGACACCATCCGCGATCTCTTCTCGCAGGCGCCGCTCTCGGTCGAGCGCGACTACAAGCCGGGGCGATTCAGCTTCAACGTCAAGGGCGGCCGCTGCGAGGAGTGCCAGGGGGAAGGCTCGATCACCACGCAGCTGTACTTCATGCCCGACGTCGAGGTGACGTGCGGCGCGTGCAAGGGCGCACGCTTCAATAGTGAAACGCTCGAAGTGACGCTCCGCGGGAAGACGATCGCCGACGTCCTGAACATGTCGGTCGAGGAGGGGGTCGCGTTCTTCGCGAACGAGCCGGCGATCGGGCGGAAGATCCAGGTGCTGCAGGATCTCGGGCTCGGCTATCTGACGCTGGGACAGTCGTCGACCACTCTGTCGGGCGGCGAGGCGCAGCGGGTCAAGATCGCCACCGAGCTGAGCGCGCTGCAGCGTGCGAAGCACACCGTCTACATCCTCGATGAGCCGACGACCGGTCTTCACCTCGCCGACGTGCAGCGCCTGCTCGATTCGTTGAACCGCCTGGTCGACGCGGGGCATACGGTGATGCTCATCGAGCATCATCTCGACGTCATCAAGACCGCCGATCATGTGATCGACCTCGGACCGGAGGGCGGCCACGCGGGTGGGGAAGTGGTCGTGACGGGCACGCCGGAGGCGATTGCGGCGTGCAAGGCGTCACATACGGGGCGCTTTCTCAAGCCGCATTTGCGCGCGAGAGCCGCGGGAGCTTGACGTCCCACGCCAGGCCGAGCGCCTGGAGGGTGCGAATCCCCATCCAGTTGGCGTCGATCTCGTACCACGCGAAGCCGTGGCGCGCGCTCGTCGGATGCGCGTGATGATTGTTGTGCCAGCCCTCACCGAAGGTGAGGAGCGCCACCCACCAGTTGTTCGTGGAATCGTCGCGCGTCTGGAACCGCCGCGAGCCCCACTTGTGCGTCGCCGAGTTCACGAGCCACGTCGCGTGCAGGCCGAGCGTGGTCCGGAAGAAGATCCCCCACAGCACGTACGGCACGCCGCCGTAGGCGAGCAGCGCCAGTCCGACGATGACGTTCGAGGTCCAGTGCCAGCGCGAGAGCTCGACGTGCACGCGGTCGCGCACGAGGTCCGGCACGTAGCGCGATAGCACTGCGGCGTCGTGGTGCAGCCCCTCGCCCGTGAGGATCCATCCCATGTGCGCCCACCACGTGCCTTCACGCGGCGTGTGCGGATCCCCTTCCACGTCCGAATGCTGATGGTGGACGCGGTGGGTGGCGACCCAGAAGATCGGTCCGCCCTCGAGCGCGAGCGTGCCGCACCAGGTGAGGAAGTACTCGACCAGCTTGTAGGTCTTGTAACCGCGGTGCGTCAGCAGCCGGTGGTAGCCCATGCCGATGCCGAGCATGCCGGCGACACAGTAGAGAACCACGGCGGTGAGGATCGCGCCGCCGTCGACAAAGAACAACGCGGCGAGAGCGCCGGCATGGAAGCCGGTCATCGCGACCGCGGTGATGATGTTCAACCCGCGTTGATACCGTCGTCCATATCGCAGCGTCCGTCTGTCCATCGCGCGCCTCGCAGAGTGCGAAGGCGACGATATCAACCGCGGCCCGCGGCGACTGTAATACTTCTGTCATCGCGAGCGCGGCCATTCGCAAGACGTTCCTCGGAAGCACAGCTAAGAACATACGGTCCGCGTTCGCACATTACGGGATGCGAAAGCCGACGCACGCCTGGAGCGCCACACGAGCGTGGACGCGTCGATGTTTAACGCGCGCACTGATGGCGGCGGGCTTGCTGCGGCTTGCAGGCCCACGTTGCCGGCGACTCCACTGTCGGCGACACCGCACCCTGCGCGGAGAACACACCATGCGTCGCACGTCGATCTCGACCAGCAGGGGAATTCTCTGTCTTCTCGTTTTTGCGCTCGTGCTTGCGGTTCAAGTCTCACGAACGCTGGCGACACGAATCGAATCGCCAACCACCACGGCTTCAGTTGCGGCCGGGGTTACTCCCGCGACTTTGACGCTCAACGAAGGCCGAGCGCTGAATGCGTTCGGGAAACTTCCGGTCGCCTTTGTCGAAAACACGGGGCAGACCGATGGCCGTGTTCGCTACTACGCGCGAGGTAACCGGTTTGGCTTCTACCTGACGCAGCAGGAGGTGATGCTTGCCTTCACGGGGAAGAAGTCAGATTCCGGTGTCGCGCTCGCGCTGCGGTTCATCGGTGCGAATCTCCGCCCACGCATCGAAGGATCGGAGCGCGCACCGGGCGAACTGAACTACCTCCGCGGCAACGATCCTGCTGCCTGGCGTACCCACGTCGCGCGCTATGGAGAGGTCACCTATCGCGAGCTCTGGCCCGGCATCGACCTCCGCGTGCGCGAGCAATCGGGCGTTCTCAAGTACGAGTTTCACGTCCAGCCAGGTGCGCGTCCGTCGGACATTCGGCTGGCCTACAGAGGAGCGACACGCCTGTCGCTCGATGAATCAGGCGCGCTGATCATCGACCTGGCGCTTATACACATCTGACGCTGCC
>JBKPRU010000086.1:0-3764 GCA_046734675.1 Acidobacteriota bacterium | reverse complement strand
CTGTATCTCGGCGCGCCGATCGGGTGCGGCGGCCCACTCGATGCGACGCTGCCCGGCGGCACGTATAAGAACGTCTACGCCGGACCGAACGCGCGACCCGCCTTCCCGCAGTAGAGCTCGACCGGGGCGGCGTCGCTTCGGCGGCGCCGCTCTTTTTTCTGCAGCGAAAGATACCCTGCCGCAGTGACAGCCCTACGGTCGTGTAGTATTATCGAACTCCACGACGCCCTATCCCAGCGGGCTGATTCCGACGAAAAACCCCTCGTGAGGTAGTTGAATGCACTTGAAGAAGCTCGCGATCTGCGCGTGCGCTGCCACTCTTGCGTTGACGGTCGCATGCGGCAAGTCCCAATCCACCACTCCGGTTTCCCCCACGGCCTCGGTCGACGGCGGCGGCGTCGATGCGGGCCCTGATGGCTCGACATTAAAGGTCACGGCACCCACACCGGTCTCACCGGTGAACAATCAACAACCCGACGGCGCGCTCGTGCTGACGGCGACCAAGGCCACCGGTAAGTTTGCCGACGTCCCCGTCTCGTACGAGTTCGAGGTCTTCAACGCTGCGAACCAGCGCGTCTACACGTCCGGTGTGACCGGCGGCGCTGGCGCGGGCGCGAACAACGTCTCGCACACCGTCGCAGGCTCGCTCGAGTTCGATCAGCCGCACACCTGGCGCGTTCGTGGCGTGTTCCAGGGTGCGGTGGGTCCGTGGTCCACGTCCGCGTCCTTCCGCACGCCCTCGGGCGGCTACATCCGCGGCGCCGAGATCTTCGATCCGCTCAGCAACGGACGCACCGTCGGCACGCCGTTCGGCCCGACGCAGTTCGTAGCCGGCAAGGGCCTCGAGCTCATGGCGCACGAAGCGCGCCTCACCTACGTGCTGCAGGAGACCCTCGTCGAGGGTGAGATGTCGGTCATGGTCACGGGCATCGACGAAGGCTCGCCGGGCGACAAGTCGAAGATCATGACGATGCAGGAAGGGTTCGGCGATCCGACGACGAACGACTACCGGTTCACCGTCGAGAAGCGCGGCCGCGACTATCCCATTCCCGGCGCCGTCACCTTCCGCATCATCACCGGCGACGCGGGCGAGGAAGACAGCATCAACGACGGGTTCCGCACCGGCGTCGGATTCAGCGACGAGCGCTGGTATTTCTGGAAGGCCGTGTGGCGCAACGGCTTTGCGGCCGTCGAGGTGCGCGAAGACGGTCCGAACGGTCGGGTGATCTACAACTCGTCGGTCGGAACCGACGGCCATCCGTATCGGCCCTCCCCACACGTCGTTCACCTCGGCCAGCCGCCGGGCCGCGGCGGTCCACAGGACGCGAGCATCCCGGGCGCGATCTACAAGAACCTCTGGGTCTCATCGCGTCCTCGTCCCGCGTTCCCAGGCGAATAAGCCGGCGGAAACGCGACCGCGACCACGTACCGGGCGAGCGGAGCGGAGCCAGCGGCGTAGCGCTGGCGTAACGCAGCGAGCCTAAGCGAGCCGGCGGAGCGAAGTCGGCGCGAAGCGCCGACCGGCGAGCGCCAACAAAAGGGCGGGAAACGTTTTGTTTCCTGCCCTTTGGCTTGTACAATCGAACTTCACGTGTCCACGAGCACTTTCCGGCTGCATTACATCGCGAAGACCGCCGCGGGTGTCCCGCGCGACCTCGTCAATACGTTCATCAGCGCGAAGCTGCACCCGATCCGCCCCACGGTGCTCATCTACAACTGCACGTGGGTGTGCGATGCGAAGTGCACGATGTGCAGCAACTGGAAGTGGGGTAACCGCAAAGAAGACCTGACGCTCGAGCAGCTCGAACCGGTCATGGATTCCCCGTTCTGGGGCGCGGTCGAGAACCTGAACATCTCGGGCGGCGAGCCGACGACGCGTCTGGACCTGCCACAGATGGTCGAGATGTTCCATCGCCGCCTGCCGCGTCTTCGCAAGATCGGCATCAACACGACAGGGCTCACGCCCGCGCGCGCGATTCCGATGCTGACGAAGATCGTCAAGTTCTGCGCGGACAACGGGCTGCTGCTCAGCATCCGCGTCTCGCTCGACGGCATCGGCGACGTCCACAACCAGGTGCGCGCGGTGAAGAACGGCTTCGACAGGGCGTCGAAGACGATCGACGCGATGCAGGCGCTCGCGAAAGAACACGAACACTTCCAGTTCGGGATCGCCTCCACCATCTTCGCCACGAACATGGAAGACGCGGAGAACATCCTCGCCTGGGCCCGCACGAAGGGGCTCGACGTCGTGTTCAACATGCTCCGCTTCACCGACGCGATGCTCCACAACAAGGAGCTGCAGGAAAAGATTGGTTTCCGCGCCCGTGAAGAAGAGTTCATGCGCAAGTTCTTCATCGATCGCGTGAAGGAAGAATCGGTGCTGAGCGGGCAATCGTTCATGTACCTGCACTATGCGGACATGATCGCGAACGGCTATCACCGGACGATGCCGTGCCCGTTCCAGAGCCAGGGCCTGCTGCTCAATCCGAACGGCGACCTGCACTACTGCGAGAACTCGCAGAAGCTCGGCAACGTGCTCGACGAGTCGGCCGAGTCGCTCTACTACAAGGCCGAGAACCAGCGCCACCGGCAGCAGATCAAAGAGGAGGTCTGCCCGACCTGCCTCAGCCCGTGCCAGGTGAACGTGGGCGCCATGAAGCAGTTCGTGCCGTACGCGAAGTTCCTGAAGCGCGCCTACAAGGTGAAGCGCGATCCGGCACGGCACATCGACACGATGCCGCAGCCTGTCGGCCAGTAGGCCCGGCCTCAGGTCGGGCGACCACGCGTGAGCGCCTCGCGCCTCGTTCGACTGATCGTCGCCGTCGGGTTGACGGCGATCGTCCTGTATCGCGCCGATCCCTCCCAGATCGCTCACGCGGCCGCGTCGGCCGACGTCCGGTGGATTGCGGCGGCGATTGCGCTCGTGCTGGTGGATCGCACGCTGATGGCGCTGCGATGGATCGACCTCCTCGTCGCGCTCACGCCCGGATCGCGACCCCGCTTCCCCATCGTCCTCAGGATTTTTTTCGTCAGCTCGTTCGTCAGCAACTTCGTGCCCAGCGTGGCCGCGGATCTGTACCGCGCGTATGCGCTGGCGCGCCATGACGTGCGGATTGCGGAATCGACCGCCTCGGTGTTGATGGATCGCGTGCTCGGCGTGTTGTCGATGGTGCTGGTCGGCCTCGCGGCGCTTCCCTTCGCCCGCGAGATTGCGTCGGCGCACGGCCTGCTGGCGGGGCTCGGCGTCGCCTTTCTTGGATGCGCCGCTGCCGCGGCCGTCGTGTTCAGCGAACGCGCGGCCTCGCTCGTCGTCGCGACGATTGCGACCGTCCCCTGGCGTCCGCTCCAGCGTGCCGCGGCGTCCCTTACCGACGCCGTGCGCCGCTACGCGCACCATCACGGCGCGATGCTGCGGGTTCTGGTGATGTCGATTGCGGTGCAGGCGATCCGCGTCGTGCAGGCCTGGTGCCTTGGACGCGCGCTCGATATCGACCTGCCGCTCGCCACTTACTTCGCGCTCGTCCCCGCGATCCTGCTCGTCATGCAGCTGCCCATCACGATCAACGGCATCGGCACGACGCAGTGGGCGTTCGATGCGCTGTTCGTGCCGAGAGGGGCGGCCGCCGCTCCGGTGTTCGCGTTGTCGGTGCTGTTCCTGGCGCTTGGCGTGATCGGGAGTCTGCCGGGCGGCGTGTTGTACGCCTTCGGCGAACCGGTGCGCGCCGCGGACTCGCCCGCTCCGTGATGGGCGTCGTTCTCTACGC
>JBKPRU010000085.1:0-16804 GCA_046734675.1 Acidobacteriota bacterium | reverse complement strand
CGCTCCGTCAGCTCGCACTGTTCCCGGTCGACGAGCGCTGGTACGTCCTCGGCGCCCTGACGGTGCTGAGCGGATCCGCGACGCTGCGGATCCCCGGCACCAACGTCAGCTTCTCGATTTCCGACAGCTTCACCATGGCGGCCGCGCTCCTGTTCGGACCGGCCGCCGGCACCATCACGGTCGCCATCGACAGCCTCGTGATCACGATGCGGCTGGCGAGACGGCCGATCCCGCTGCGCCGGGTGTTCTACAACGCCACGGCGCCGCCGCTCGCGATGTGGACGGCTGCGCACGTGTTCGTGTGGCTGGCCGGATCCGACGGCATTGCGCGGGCGCCGATCGCCACGCTGATTGGTCCGCTGGCGATTTTTGCGGCGGTGTTCTTCCTGCTGAACACCGGTCTGGTCGCCGTCGCGATCGCGTACGAGCAGCGGGTGAGTGCCGCGCAGATCTGGCGCGAGCACTTCCTCGGTCTGTGGCTCACGTACTTCGGCGGCGCCACGGTGGCGGCGCAGCTGATCGTCCTCATCCAGCAGCGCCACGCCGACCTCTTCGTCCTGCTGCTGCTCGCGCCGATCCCGCTCATCATCTATGCGACCTTCCGTCACGCCGTCGGCCGCATGGAGGACCGCGTCGGCTACCTCGATCAGTTGAACGGGATGTATCTCTCGACGATCGAGACGCTCGCCCAGGCGATCGACGCGAAGGACCAGGTGACGCACGGGCACATCCGCCGCGTGCAGCAGTACGCCCTCAAGCTCGCGCAGGCGCTTGGCATCACCGACACGGCGCAGATTCGCGCGCTCGAAGCGGCGTCGCTCCTTCACGACGTCGGCAAGCTCGCGGTGCCCGAACACATTCTCAACAAGCCGAGCACGCTGACGCCGGTGGAATTCGAGACGATGAAACGGCACGCGGACATCGGCGCCGACATCCTCTCGTCGATCCGCTTTCCATACCCGGTCGTGCCGATCGTGCGTCACCATCACGAGAACTGGGACGGCACCGGCTATCCAGCGGGACTCGCCGGCGAGGCGATCCCAATCGGCGCGCGCATTCTGGCCGTCGTCGATTGTTTCGACGCGCTGACGTCCGATCGCCCGTACCGCCAGCGCCTGGCGTCGCAGGAAGCCGCGCGCGTACTGGAGGCGCGGAGCGGCACCATGTACGACCCGCGCGTCGTCAAAGCATTTCTCGAGATCTTCGAAACCGTGGAAGCGGAGACCGTGACCGTCGCGCCCGCGGAGGCGTTCTCGAACATCACGCGCACCGCGCAGGACGAGACGCTTCGAGCCGGCGGGGCACAGCACACGCTCGAGACCCTCACGACGCTGTACGATCTCGGATTCCAGTCGGCCAGCGCCGGCAATCCCGCCGAGGCGCTGTCGCGCGTGCACCCGGTGCTTCAGCGGTTGATGCCGGCGGACATCGTTGCGGTCTATCTGTATTCCGCCGATGCCGACACGCTCGTCGCCACCTATGTCAGCGGTCACCACGCCGAAGCGATTGCCGGGACGACGATTCGTATCGGCCAGCGGCTCACCGGATGGGTGGCGGCGAATCGGCAGGCGATCGTCAACTCGGATGCGGCGCTCGATCTCGGCAACCTGACGCTGCAACTCGATCCGATGCCGCTCGCGTGCCTCAGCACGCCGATGTGCCACGACAACGACTTCATCGGCATCATCACCGTCTACTCGACCCGGCGTCAGCCGTTCACGGACGCGCATCTGCCGGTCGTGGACGTGCTCGCGCGCGGCCTTGCCGGTCTCATTCCTCCCACCACGGTCGTCGCACCTCCGAAACCGCTGGCTGTCCGCCTCGTGGAATCGCCCGGCGCCATCCGCGTGCACTGAACGCGCATCGTTTATAGTCAGCGCGGTGACTGATGCGGATCGCGCGCTCGTACGCGCATTCGAGAGCGGGGTCGTGCCGGAGGGAGGATTCCACCATGCGCAACACGTGCGCGTCGTCTGGAACTACCTTCGCCAGCAGCCGCTCCCGGCTGCGCTCGAACGTTTTCAATCGCGGCTCCGCGCCTTCGCGCAAGCGCAGGGCAAGCCGACGCTCTACCACGAGACGATCACGGTCGCGTATGTGCTGTTGATCGTCGAGCGCCTGCACCAGGCGCCGGCGGACGAACCGTGGGACGCGTTCGCCGCGCGCAACCCCGACCTCCTCGAGTGGAAGCCGTCGATCCTCGATCGCTACTACCGCAGCGAGACGCTCTGGTCGGATCGCGCCAGGGCGAGCTTCGTGATGCCGGACCGGCTGGCCGACGGGTTCTGAGCTTTGGCGAACGAATTCGTCACCGGCAGGCCGGAGGATTGCCGCGGACCAGCGGAAAACGCACGGCTTGTGATTTGAATGGTCCTGTGAGCGGAGGTCGACGTCCGTACGCGCGTGGTCGACAAGCGGCCTCGTGGCCGGCTTTTAACGAGGCGCGGCGGCGTCACGCACCACGACGAGCACTTCACCGGGGCGCATGAGCCCCAGCTCTTCGCGGGCGATCGACTCGATGGTGGCGGGGTCTTCCTTGAGACGGCGGATGTCGTCGCGGAGACGCGTGTTCTGCTGCCGCAGCGCCGTCAGCGAGCCGGCGAGATCGGCATACTGGCGGCGCGCGCGAATCGTTTCGAGCAGCCCCTTGTCGCCGACCAGCGCGTCCACGACGAGCACGACGGTGATGAGGGCGAGCACGTAATTGAGCAGCCGGCGGCGCAGCGGCGACGGACCGGCAGCGGGGGGCTGTACACGACGGCGCCGCAGCGGCTGCGGGGAGGCCGCGCCCGCGTCTGCGCGGCGCGCTCTCGCCGTTTCGGGCGAGCGACCCGCAGGTTCCGGACGGGAAATGACAGCCTGAGACATAAATGGGGGAACTTCCTTTGTACAATAGTTTCGTCCGATCTGTGTCCCCCCATTAGCGATCGAGCTGCATGGCCGCTGAATACGTTCTCGTGATGACCACGCTGCCAGGCGACGCCGACGCGGCGTCGTTCGGGCGCACCCTCGTCAAGGAGCGCCTGGCAGCGTGCGTCAACCTGCTGCCCCCGATGGTCTCGGTCTATCGGTGGGAAGGACAGGTGGAGCAGGAGACCGAGCGTCAGCTCATCATCAAGACCACGCGTGATCGCACGGTGGCGCTGTGGGACCGCGTGCGGGAACTGCATCCCTACGAGGTGCCGGAGTTCGTCGTCATTCCCATCGTCGATGGCAACGACGCCTACCTCCGCTGGATCGGCGAGAGCACCCGCGACGCCTAGATGAGCAGCCTGACCGACTTCATCCTCCACATCGACACCCACCTCGCCGAGTTCGTCGCCGCGTATGGCGGCTGGGTGTACGGCCTGTTGTTCGCGATTGTCTTTGCCGAGACCGGGCTCGTCGTGACGCCGTTTCTGCCCGGCGACTCGCTGCTGTTCGCCACCGGTGCGCTCGGCGCCGCCGGGGTGCTGAACCCGTGGCTTGCCGGCGCACTGCTGCTGGTCGCCGCCATTGCCGGCGACGGCGTGAACTACGCGATCGGCCGCTACATCGGCCCGCGCGCCTTCGCGGCGACCGACACCACGGGCCTGTCGCACAAGCTGCTCAACCGCGAGCACCTGGCGCGCGCGCACGCATTCTTCGAGCGCTACGGTGGGAAGGCGGTGGTGCTGGGGCGCTTCGTGCCAATCGTGCGGACGTTCGTGCCCTTTGTCGCCGGCGCGGGCGCGATGTCGTATCCCGCGTTCGTCTTCTACAACATCACCGGCGCGATCCTGTGGGTCGGCCTCTGCATGGGCGCCGGCCTGCTGTTTGGAAATATCCCGATCGTCCGCGAGCACTTCTCGCTCATCACCATCGGCATCGTCTTGGTCTCGATCCTGCCGATGATCGTCGAGATCGCACGCCACTCGCTGCAACGCAGGAAATCCCGCATCCCTAATCGCTGATCCAGGATCCCTAATCCCGGATCCTCCATCCCAATCCCTGATCGTGAATCTCGCATCGCGCACGTGATTCGCGATTCCGGATTAGGGATTCGGATTCCGGATCAGGGATTGGGATTCCGGATCAGGGATTGGGATTCCGGATCAGGGATTGGGATTCCGGATCAGGGATTGGGATTTCGGATCGAGGATGAGGGATCCCGGATCAGGGATGAGGGATTCGGGATTCCTTATGTGAGCGCTTGCTCGACGTCCGCGATCAGATCGGCGGGATCTTCGATGCCGACCGAGATCCGCACGAGGCTGTCGGTGAGACCGATCGCCTGACGGCGTTCCGCCGGGACGGATGCATGCGTCATCGACGCGGGATGCGAGATGAGGGTCTCGACCCCGCCGAGACTTTCGGCGAGCGCCATCAGGCGGACCCGATTGAGCACGCGGCGCGCCCCTTCGAACGTGCCGACGTCGAACGAGAGCATGCCCCCGAAGCCGCGCATCTGACGCCTGGCGAGCTCGTATTGCGGATGCGTCGGCAACCCCGGGTAGTACACCTTCGTCACTTTCGGATGTTTCGACAGGAACTCGGCGAGCGCCATGCCGTTGATGTTGTGCTGTGCCATCCTCACCGTCAGCGTCTTCGTCCCGCGGAGCACGAGCCACGAATCGAACGGGCTGAGGATCGCCCCCTGCGAGTTCTGCACGAAGCGCAGCCACTCGACGTCCTCGTCGCGCACCGCGATCACGATCCCGCCGATGCTGTCGCTGTGGCCGTTGAGGTACTTCGTCGTGCTGTGCACGACGAGATCGGCGCCGAATTCGATCGGACGTTGGAGTGCCGGGCTCGCGAACGTGTTGTCGACGACGAGCCGCGCCCCGCGCGCGTGCGCGATCTCGGCGGCGCGGGCGAGATCGGTCAAGCGCATCACCGGGTTGGTCGGCGTCTCGACGAACACCATCTTCGTCGACGGGCGCATGGCCCGCTCGGTCGCGTCGAGATCGGAAGTGTCGACGTAGCTGAATTCGAGCTGGTACTTCGTCAGCACCTTGTCGAAGAGCCTGAAGGTGCCGCCATACGTGTTGTCGGTGACGACGACGTGATCGCCGGACTTCAACATCGTCGCGATCGCGCCAATCGCCGCCATGCCGGACGCGAACGCAAACGCCGCCGTGCCGCCTTCGATTGCGGCGACGTTCCCCTCGAGCGCGGCGCGCGTCGGATTCTGGGTGCGCGCGTATTCGAATCCCTTGTGGCGGCCGAGCTCGTCCTGCACGTAGGTGGAGGTCTGAAAGATCGGCGTGATGATGGCCCCGGTGCTGGGATCAGGTGTCTGTCCGGCGTGAATGCAGATCGTCGAGAAGCGTGCGTCGGGCGGCAGTCTCATGCTCATCTGACCATAGTCTGTTATCATCTCGAATTCAATAAGGCATGGCGCGCGAACGACTTCCGGACACGACGGGTCGCCGCCGGAGATCAGCCGCCGCGCTGCCGCTGCGGCCCCCGGTCCGGCCCGACGACCCGCCGCACCAGTCTCCGCGTGAGCTCCTCCTCGACACCTGGCCGGGACGTCTCTTCGTCATCGCAGCCGGGCTCAAGCTGCTCGTCGCCGTGTGGCGCACGACGGGCGCGCTCCCCACCGCCGCGCGCGTGCTGAGCAGCGCCGCCACGATCGGTCTCATCATCTCGGTCGGCTACTTCGCGACGCGCCTCTTCGTGCTGATGAAGCAGCGGCTGCTGTGGCGCGTCCGGCGGAAGCTGATCCTGTCCTACATCTTCATCGGCGTCGTTCCGTCGCTGCTGATCATCGTCTTCTTCCTGTTCTCGGGCGCGGTGCTCTTCATGACCGTCGCCGCGTACTTGTTCAAGAGCGGCTACGACAAGGTGGTCGACGACGTGCGGGTCGTCGCGCAGGCGGCCGCTCAGGAAATCGCCCGCACGCCGGCGACGGCGCAGCAGACGATCGAGCGCGTGCATCGCATCCGATCGTCGCAGTACCACGGACTGTCGGTCGCGTACATCGCACCGGACGGCAGCGTGCACTCGGTCGGCCGGTGGGAACACATGAAGCCGCCGGCGGCGCGTCCGGCATGGCTGACCGACGACTTCGCCGGCACGCTCGCACTGCGGATGCCTGGCGCGCCGGAGCAGTCCGAGCTGGTGGTGCGAAGCGCGGTGAACGTCGGCGGCGCGGCACGCGGCGGCCTCGTCGTCGTCGACGTGCCGATCGACGACGAGCGCGTCCAGCAGCTGCACGACGCGACGGCGGTGCACGCCGGCACCGTGATCACCGCGGAACAGGCGGCGCGTGCCCCCCAGAACGGGGGCGGGTCCGGCGGCACGCCGTATCCAACCGGCATCTCGTTCGTGTGGACGCGCAGCGTCACACAGCTCGATTACGTGGACTGGGACACGGGCAAGACCAGCCGCGCAACGATGTCGATCAGCTACCGCCTCGGTGAGTTGTACAACCAGCTCTCGAGCGCGCAGTCGCTGGTGGTTGGCGGCTTGCCGCTCGGCGTTGCCCTCCTCTACGTCGTCATCATGGTGGCGTTTTTGTTCCTCATCATCGAAGCGGTCGCGCTGCTCATGGGGCTGGCGCTGGCGCGTTCGATCACGAGCTCGGTGCATCAGCTGTTCATGGGCACCGAACGCGTGCGTCAGGGGGACTTCACGCATCGCATCGACATCCAATCGAAGGACCAGCTCGGCGAGCTGGCCGGCTCGTTCAACCAGATGACCGGCAGCATCGAGAACCTGCTGCAGACCGCGGCGGAGAAGAAGCGACTCGAGGAAGAGCTCCGCATCGCCCGGCAGATCCAGATGTCGCTGCTGCCGCGCGGTCCGCTCGACATCCCGGGCGTCGGCATCACGGCGCTGTGCGTGCCCGCGCGTGAAGTCGGCGGCGACTACTACGACTTTTTTCCGCTCGGCGACAATCGTCTCGGCGTGCTCATTGCCGACGTCTCTGGCAAAGGCACGTCCGCGGCGCTCTACATGGCGGAGTTGAAAGGGCTGGTGCTCTCGCTCAGTCAGATCTACCAGTCGCCGCGGCAGCTGCTGATGGAGGTCAACCGGATCATCTCGGAGAACCTCGATACCCGTAGCTTCATCACCATGACCTACGCGGTCCTCGATCTCGACGCGCGGACGATGACGTTTGCGCGCGCCGGCCACACGCCGATGATCTATTGTCCCGGCAGCCCCACGGAACAGCGGATCGCGCAGGTGCTCGCGCCGAGCGGCATCGTCGTCGGCCTGCGCATCCCGGGGGCGACCGAAAAATTTGCGTCGCTCCTGGAGGAGGACAGCATCCCGCTGCAGCGTGGGGACGTGCTCGTGTTATACACCGACGGCATCACGGAAGCGATGAACGGCGACAGCGACCTGTTCGGCGAAGCGCGTCTGAGCCGCATCGTCGCCGAGCACGGGCATCTCGATGCCCACGAGCTGCGCGAACGCATTCTGCGCGAAGTCGAATCGTTCGTTGGCGCCGCCGATCAGCACGACGACATGACGATGATCCTGATCAAGATGGAGCAGGCCGCAGTTGCCGAGGAACCGGTCGCCGTATGACGGTGACGGTGATCCGTGTGTTGCCGCGCGCATCCGTGGTGGTCGCGGCAGCATTGTGGGCGGGGTTCTGTGTGACCGTGACGGCTCAATCGTGCATCGCTGATTTGATCATCGTGGACGCGAACGTCCACACGGTGGACCCGGCGCGACCGAGCGCGGAAGCGGTGGCAGTCTGCGGCGAGCGCATCGCGCGGGTGGGCACCAACGATGACGTGCGCCGCCTTGCCGGCAGCCATACGCGCACGATCGACGCGCACGGGCAGCTGCTCGTGCCCGGCTTCAACGACGCGCACGTGCATTTCGTCAGCGGCGCGGAGGAGCTCGTCGGCGTGGATCTGCGTCCTGCCAAGACGTCGCAGGAGTTCGCGGCGCGCCTGCGCACGCACGCGGGAAGGTTGCCGCAGGGGCGATGGATTCTCGGCGGCTACTGGGACCACGAGGCCTGGCCTGACAAGCGGCTGCCGACCCATGAACTGATCGACGCGGGCACGCTCGACAACCCGGTGTTCGTGCAGCGCCTCGACGGACACATGGCGGTCGCGAACGCCGCGGCGATGAAGCTGGCCGGCATCACGCGCGACACGCCGTCGCCGGCTGGCGGCACGATCGTCAAGGACGCGTCCGGCGAGCCGACCGGCGTCTTCAAAGACAATGCGATGGATCTCGTCACGCGCGCGATCCCGCCCGCGTCGCTCGACGAGACCATCGAGAAGGCGCGTGCCGCGCTGAAGCACGCGGCGTCACTGGGCGTCACCACGGTCCAGGACATGACTGCGAGCGCGACCGAGCTGCGCGCCTACACGGCGCTTCGCGCCTCCGGCGAGCTGACGGCGCGCATCTACTCGATTCAGAACCACGACATCGAAGGGCTGACCGACGCGGGTATCGCGACCGGTTTCGGCGACGACTGGATCCGCATCGGCGGGCAGAAGCTGTTCGCGGACGGATCGATGGGATCGGGCACCGCCGCGTTCTTCGATCCGTATGCCGACGATCCGTCGACGAGCGGCCTGCTGCTGCACACGCCGGCCGCGCTCGAGCAGGCCATCTTCGCGGCCGACGCGGCCGGCTTCCAAGTGATCGTTCACGCGATCGGGGATCGTGCGAACGCGCTCGTGCTCGACGCGTTCGAGAAGCTGCAGCGCGAGCGCGGGCGGCGCGACCGGCGGCTCCGCATCGAGCACGCGCAGGTGGTGCGCGACGAGGACAAGCGGCGCTTCGCCGCGCTGGGCGTCATCGCCTCGATCCAGCCCAGCCACTGTATCGATGACATGCGCTGGGCCGAACGGCGCATCGGCCCCGCGCGCAGCCGCATTGCGTACAATTTCAGATCGTTCGCCGATGCCGGGGCGCGGATCGCGTTCGGCACCGACTGGTATGTCGAGCCGCTCGACCCGATGATCGGTCTTTACGCCGCCGTCACGCGCCAGTTCGCCGACGGCACGCCCGAGGGCGGCTGGTTCCCGCAAGAACGTCTGACCATGGCGCAAGCGCTCGAGTACTACACGCTCGGTTCCGCCTACGCGGAGTTCGCGGAGACGCGCAAGGGCAGCATCACCGAAGGCAAGCTCGCCGACCTGGTGCTCCTGTCGAAGGATCTGTTCACCGTACCGCCGCGCGAGATTCTCGACACGAAGGCCGTGCTCACCATCGTCGGGGGACGGATCGTCCATGGCTCCTGACCTGGTCATCATCTTCAGGACGCCGTCCGAGATCGAGGCGAACGTCGTCCGCGGGCTGCTCGAGACGCACGGGATCCCGTCGGCGCTTCTCAGCAACAACTCGCGCACGGCGTTTCCGCTCGCGCTGAACGATCGGTCGTGGGAGCGGCGCGTCGCGGTCAGCGCGGAGCATGCGGCGACGGCGCTGCGCATCATCGACAGCCACCGCGACGACGTGCCGGGCGGCCGCGTGGTGCCGTTCGGATCGGAGCTCGAGCCGCTCGAACACCGCATCGGCTATCGCTTCCGCGATCGCGGCCTTCTCGAGCATGCCCTGACCCATCGATCGCGCGTCCACGAGGACGCGAGCGGCGGCGTGTTCGACAACGAGTCGATGGAGTTTCTCGGCGACTCGGTGCTCGGGTTCGTGATCGCCGACATGCTGTTCCGCGAGTTCCCGCATCACAACGAAGGACAGAAATCGAAGCTGAAGGCGTCGCTGGTGTCGGCGGCATCGCTGGCCCGCCTCGGCGAGGCCATCGATCTCGGCACGTTCCTGATCCTCGGGCGGGGCGAAGAGAAGACTGGCGGCCGCCGCAAGGCCGCGATCATTTCCGACTGCTATGAAGCGTTGATCGCGGCGATCTATCTCGACGGCGGCATCGAGCCGGCGCGCTCGTTCATCGAGCGGCAGTTCGCGGACCTGATTGTGGAAGCCAAGCGGACCGGCGCGGCAGCCGCCTTCACCGACGACTGGAAATCCGCGCTGCAGGAGTGGCTGCAGTCACACGGCCAGGGCCTGCCCGCGTATCGCCTCGCCGGCGAGATTGGCCCCGATCACCGCAAGCAGTTCGTCGTGGAGGTGGTGGTCGGCGGCGAGTCGGTCGCGCGCGCGGAAGGGCGCAGCAAGAAAGAGGCCGCGCAAGCAGCAGCTCGCGCGGCCCTCGAACGACTTACGGCGTAATCCCGGGTCTGAAGACCCGGCCCACACGCGAGAACAGACGAGACACCACGTAGGCCGGGGTCTTTAGACCCGGCGTGCTCGTGTCAATCGATTTCGATAATGCCCCAGCTCTTCTCGCGTTCGACCGGCTGGCCGGCCAGCGCGAGCGCCGGTTCCGCGTGGGGCAGGCGCGCCTGCATATAGTCGTGCAGCTCGCGCGCGATGTCTTCTTCGGTCGGCGGCACGGGACGGCAGTGCAGCCGCACCCACAGCCGCATCATCGGGTCGGCGAAGCTGTAGCGCTTCATCCGCGACACGATGAGATCGACATCCTCGAGCCACGACAAATAGTCCTTCGTGGATCCCGGTGTGCGGCGGAGGCGCTGCGCGATCTCGGTGAGCGTCAGCGGCTCCTGCTCGGCAAGCACTTCGAGGATGGCCTTGAGCGCGCCGTAGCCGCGGGCGCGGTGGAGGCGCAGCTCGTAGCAGAAACGGCACGCGCTGGTGAGCTGGCCGCCGGGCGCGAGCAGCGCAGCAAGCGCGCTGACCGGATCGGGTCCGCCGCGCGAGGCGAGCGCCATGGCGGTTTCGGCAATCGCCCGCGCGTACGAGGGGCGGCCGTCCGACAGCACCTGCACGATGCGCGCGAACTCGTCGCGCTCGCGATCGTGCTCCTCTTCGTTGTCGCGAATCGTGTGCTCGTCGCCGTGTCCGCCCGGCAGCGTCGTCCGGATCTCGGCGGCGGAGAGCGGGGCGACGTGCACGACCTCGAACGCTGCCGGGGCATCGCGCAACAGGCGATGTGCCCGCGCCGCATAGCGGGTCGTCAGCACGAAGCGATTGCCGCTGGCGCCGAGCACGCCGATCAGATCGCGCAGCACGGTGCGGAGACCCGGGAAGCTCTCGAAGGTGCGCAGCTCGAGAAACTCGTCGAGCAGAAAGGTCGCCGGCTGCCCTGACGGGGCGCGCGCCGCGTCGAGGAACGCGAGCGCCGCGTCGAACGATTCGCGCGCGCCGGGTTCGGCGGCTTCGGCCGCAGTCATTGGATGCGGCGGGAACGGCGACGAGTCGCGCAGCGTTTTCAGGAACCGTTCGGGTGTCGTCGCCACGCGCTCGATGTCGACGTATTGCGCGCGGTCGGGCCCGAGCAGTCGGCGCAGGCGCAGCAGCAGGGACGTGCGTCCGGTGCCGCAGCCGCCGATGACGACGGGGATGCGGACACCCCCGGCCGCTGATCCGTCGATCGCGGCGAGCACGCGGCGTTCGAGCGACGGGCGTTCCGGGATCATCATCGACCGGTTCCTCCGATCATGGGCATGTCGAGGCCCGTATCGCGTGCGGTAGTGATCGCCTCGGGATAGCCGGCGTCGGCGTGGCGCACCACGCCGAGGCCCGGATCGCACGTCAGCACACGCTGCAGCTTCTCATCCGCCTCGCGCGTTCCGTCGGCCACGACCACCATTCCGGCATGCAGTGAATATCCGATTCCCACTCCACCCCCGTGATGCACCGACACCCAGGTCGCGCCTGCTGATGTGTTCAGCAGCGCGTTCAGGATCGGCCAGTCCGCAATCGCGTCGCTTCCGTCCTTCATCGCTTCCGTTTCACGGTTCGGTGAGGCCACCGATCCCGCATCCAGATGATCGCGGCCGATGACAATCGGCGCGCTCACGCGGCCGCGGCGGACCAGCTCGTTGATCGCGAGCCCGAATCGGGCGCGCTCACCATATCCCAGCCAGCAGATGCGTGCAGGAAGCCCCTGAAACGCCACCCGCTCGGCCGCAAGGCGAATCCACCGACAGAGTGCCGCATTTCCCGCGAACATGTCGAGCGCGAGCGCATCGATGGCGTGAATGTCTCCGGGATTGCCGGAGAGCGCCGCCCACCGAAAGGGTCCCTGGCCTCGACAGAACAGCGGACGAATGTACTCGGGGACGAAGCCCGGAATGTCGAACGCGTTTGCGACGCCGCCCTTCACGGCCTGCGCGCGAATGTTGTTACCGTAATCGAATGTTACCGCGCCGTGTCCTCTCAGGTCGAGCATTGCTTTGACGTGAGCGGCCATCGACGCGAGCGCGCGCGCGACGTAGCCGTCGGGATCGCGCTCGCGCAGTAGATTCGCTTCGGCGATCGACAACCCCGACGGCACGTAACCGTTCAGCGCATCGTGCGCAGAGGTCTGATCGGTGACGACATCGGGGACGATGCCGCGGCGCGCAAGCTCGGGCAGCACCTCGGCGGCGTTCCCCTCGACCGCAATCGAGCGCGGCTCGCGCTGCTGCCTCGACCGCTCGATGCGGGCCAGCGCGTCGTCGAGCGAGCTGGCGCGCTCGTCGACATAGCGCGTCGCGAGCCGGCGCGCGATCCGTTCGGGATCGACTTCGACCACCAGCGCGATCCCTTCATTCATGGTGACGGCGAGCGGCTGCGCGCCGCCCATGCCGCCAAGGCCGGCGGTCACGACCAGACGGCCGGCCAGCGATCCGCCGAAATGCCGCCGCGCCACTTCCGCCAGTGTTTCGTACGTGCCCTGCAGGATCCCCTGCGTGCCGATGTAGATCCAGCTGCCGGCGGTCATCTGGCCGTACATCGTCAGGCCGCGGTCTTCGAGATCGCGAAAGACATCCCATGTCGCCCACGCCGGGACGAGCAGCGCGTTGGCGATCAGGACGCGCGGGGCCCATGGATGCGTGCGGAAGACGGCAACGGGTTTCCCGGATTGCACGACGAGCGTCTCGTCGTGTCCGAGGCGCCGCAGCGTGTCGACGATGGCGTCGAAGGCTGCCCACGATCGCGCGGCGCGTCCGGAGCCGCCATAGACAATCAGATCGTCGGGTCGCTCGGCGACCGCGGGATCGAGATTGTTCGACAGCATGCGCAGCGCGGCTTCCTGCGCCCAGCCTTTGCAACTGATCGCAGTGCCTCGCGGTGCACTGACGTTTCGGCTGAGGGTGCCCATGACGACCGGACGCGTGCGCTCCTCATCGCGCAACAGTTCGCAGTTCTGTCGCGGCGCAAGGGAGCAATCTAGAAACGTACGCGCGCGTTGTCAAATCGAAAGAAAAAATTTCTTACTTGACTTCCGCTGCGCACGCGCGTTCCAGCGACCCGTCGCGAATCGCCGACGCGATCCATTCGATGTCGGGCGACGGTGGACGGTCGGTGACGAGCGGCGCGACGCGCGATCGCACGTGCGCGTGCACCGGCGCGAGCGCCGGCGAGGTGGTCAGCGGCGCGAGCAGGTCGATCGCCTGGCACGCGAGCAGGATTTCAATCGCGACGACGCGCGACGCCAGCTCGAGCGCGCGTTCCGCCTTCAACGCGGCAGCCATGCTCATGCTGACGTGATCTTCGCGATTCGCGGAGGTGGGAATGGTGTCGACGCTCGAGGGATGGGCCAGCGTCTTGAGCTCGGACGCCAGCGCCGCCGCGGTTACCTGCGCGATCATGTAGCCCGATTGCAGGCCGCTGTCGCGCACTAGAAACGGCTCGAGGCCGCTTAGCACCGGGTTGACGAGGCGATCGGCGCGCCGCTCTGAGATCGTCGCGAACTGCGCGAGCGCGAGCACGATGACATCGGCGGCAATCGCGACCGGCGCGCCGTGAAAATTCCCGCCTGACACGATGTCCTCCGCGCCGGCAAAGACCATCGGGTTGTCGGTGGCGGCGTTGAGCTCGATGGCCAGGGTCGCGCGCGCGTAGCCGAGCGCGTCGCGTCCCGCGCCGTGTACCTGCGGCGCACACCGCATCGAATACGCGTCCTGCACGCGGCCGCAGTTCTCGTGCGAATGGTTGATCGCACTGTCCTGAAGCAGACGAAAGAGGTTGTCGGCCGACGCGAGCTGTCCGGGGTAGGGGCGTGGCGCGTGGAGGCGCGCCTCGAACGGATGGTACGAGCCGCGCAGGCCATCGATCGAGAGCGCCGCGGCCACGTCGGTGGCGCGGGCCACGCGCTCGGCGCCCGAGAGCGCGAGCCCCGCAATCGCGGCGGACGCCTGCGTGCCGTTGATGAGCGCGAGCCCTTCCTTCGGACCGAGCGGCACTGGCGCGAGACCGGTGCGCGCCAGCGCGGTCGGCGCGTCGACGATCGCCGGATCGTCGCCGATGGTCGCGTGGCCTTCCCCGATGAGGACGAGCGCCAGGTGCGCGAGCGGCGCGAGATCGCCGCTCGCCCCAACCGAGCCGCGCGCCGGCACGACGGGATGCACGCGCGCGTTCAGCAGATCGATCAGCCGCTCGAGGGTCGCGCGCCGGATACCGGAGTAGCCCTTGGCGAGGACGTTCGCGCGCAGCGCCATCATGGCGCGTACCGAGCGGACCGGCAGCGGCGCATCGACGCCCGCCGCATGGCTACGCAGCAGGTTGCGCTGGAGCTCGTCGAGCGCATCGTGCGGGATCTTCACTTCGGCCAGCGACCCGAAGCCGGTATTGATGCCGTAGACCGCCGCGTCGCCGGCGGCGAAGCGATCCACGACCGCGCGCGATGCGTCCACTGCACGCCCTGCCGCGGGCGCGAGCGCGACCTCTTCGCCGCCATCGGCGATGGCGCAGAGTGCATCGAGCGTGAGCGAGTGTCCGTCGAGATAGATCATGGGTCAGCGGGGTTCGCTTCTCACGGCCTACGGCTCATCACGAAGATCACAAAGGGCACGAAGATCACAAAGGAAAAACACTTTGAAAATTTTTGAGTTCTTCTCTTCGTGGCCTTCGTGAGCTTCGTGGCCTTCGTGATGAGCCGTAGGCAGTGACATGTGAACAGCCGTCAATGCCTGTAGAATACTGCGGGACTTCTGACGATGAACATTGCAGTACTGGGTGCGCAGTGGGGCGACGAAGGCAAGGGCAAGATCGTCGATCTGCTGACGCCGAATTTTTCGATCGTGGCGCGCTATCAGGGCGGCCACAACGCGGGGCACACGGTCTACGCGAACGGCCGCAAGTTCGTGCTGCGGCTGCTGCCGTCGGGCATCCTGCACGAGGGCATCACCTGCGTGATTGGCAACGGCCTCGTTGTCGATCCGCAGGCGCTCTTCGCGGAGATTGACGAGCTGTCGCAGGCCGGCATCAGCATCGGCGATCGCCTCGTCATCAGCGACAAGGCGCACCTGATCCTGCCGTATCACCGCGAGCTGGATCTGCTGAGCGAGGCGCGGCGCGGCGAGCGCAAGATCGGCACGACGTCGCGCGGCATCGGGCCGGCCTATGAGGACAAGATCGCGCGCCGCGGCGTTCGCGTCGGCGATCTGGCGAACACCAGCGCGCTGGCCGAGGCGATCGCCCACAACGTCGACGCGCGCAACCGCCTCATCGGCGATTCCGTGATGGACGCCCGTCAGGTGCTCGCCGACCTTGCCGCGGCGTGGAAGCGCATGTCGCCGTGGGTCGCGGACGTCTCGCTGTTTCTCGCACGCGCCCGGGCCGCGCGACGCCCCATCATGTTCGAAGGCGCCCAGGGGACGCTGCTCGACATCGATCACGGGACCTACCCATACGTGACCTCGTCGAATGCGACAACCGGCGGCGTGTGCACCGGGCTCGGCGTTCCGCCGCGCGCGATCGACGGCGTGATTGGCGTTGCCAAGGCGTATACGACGCGCGTCGGCGAAGGGCCGCTGCCGACCGAGTTGACAGGGGAGATCGGCAACCGCCTGCGCGAGTCCGGACAGGAGTTCGGCGCCGTCACCGGTCGGCCGCGCCGCTGCGGGTGGTTCGACGCCGTGGCCGTCCGCTACGCGGTGCGCGTCAACGGGCTCGACGCGCTCGCGCTGACGAAGCTCGACGTGCTCGACGGCATGCAGGAGCTGCAGATCTGCACCGCGTATCGCTGCGACGGCGCAACGCTCACGGAGTTTCCGGGAGAGATCGCGCAGCTGGCGAAGTGCGAGCCGGTCTACGAATCCATCGCCGGCTGGACGCGGCCGTCCGCCGGCGCCCACAGCTTCCAGGATCTGCCGAAGGAAGCGCAGCGCTACATCGCGCGGCTCGAAGAGTTGAGCGGTGTGCCGGCCGCGATTCTCTCGACCGGCTCCGCCCGCGAAGACACGATCATCCGCGAGGATTCGGTCGCGGCGCGCTGGGGACTGGAACTGATCGCCCAGTAGGCCCGACCTTCAGGTCGGGCGTGTTCGAACACGCAACCGAGTAGCTCGGCGCGCGCCCGACCTGAAGGTCGGGCTGACTGGAGGCTTACGATTTATTGCGCTCGCAGAAGTTCTCGAGCGCATTCGAGTCGCCGTCGGTGAACTCGACGCCCGCGCGATACTGCGGCCCGTGTCCGCCGCCGCGCGGAAGCTC
Source organism: Acidobacteriota bacterium (assembly GCA_046734675.1). Classification (GTDB taxonomy): domain Bacteria; phylum Acidobacteriota; class Vicinamibacteria; order Vicinamibacterales; family 2-12-FULL-66-21; genus QHWT01. Next base: position 406 of record JBKPRU010000085.1, on the reverse strand, counting down.
GAACTTCGCCCAGGCAATCGCGCCGCGGAAGCGCATCACGAACTCGTCGAACGGCAGGCTGATGCGCACTTTCTGATTGGGCCGGAGGACGGTCGGCGAGACGACCTGCGCGCCGACCGTCGAGAGGTCGACGACCACGGCGGGGTTGCCATCGAGTTGCATCTCGATGCCGTCGCGCACGCGGGTGCGCGGGGCGCGGCGCGTGCCGTGCCAGTCGAGCGGCCGCGGGCTTTCTTCCGTCGCCACGGGGGCCGGCGATCCCTGCGCGGCGGCGGCCGTGGCGGTGCTCGTTGCGCTCGCCGCATGCGCCGGCTGCATGGTCGGCTTGACGACCTGCCGGGTGTAATCGCCGGTGTGCGACATCACCCGCACTTCGCACATCGAAAGCTGCGGATCGCTTTTGATA
>JBKPRU010000084.1:0-11242 GCA_046734675.1 Acidobacteriota bacterium | reverse complement strand
GTTCCCGCCGGCACCGCCGGCGGCGAGGACGCCCCTCCCGCCGCGGCCGGTGGCGAGCACGCGTCCGGCGGCCCCGCCCGCCGCGCCCGCGGCCCCTCCGGCTCCGGCGACGACTCCGCTTCCGCCTGTCGATGCCACGGCGCCGCCCCCTCCGGCTCCGGCCACGACTCCGGTGCCGCTCCGGCCGATGCGGTACCGCATGATGAAACCGGGCGCGATGCCGCTGTCGCCGGACGACTCGAGCGTGTGGATCCCCGCCCCGTTCGAGCCGGATACCGACTTACGGATCCAGGCGCTGAGCGGGCTGCTGCAGACGCACCCCGATCGCGTGATTCCGCTGCTCAAGGAAATTGCGCTCGACACCGCGAACCCGGCGGACGCCCGGCGCGCGGTCTTCGTGCTCGGGCAGTCGGCGCGGCCCGACGCCCGCAACACGATCGTGGAAGTGGCCAAGCGTGGGCCGGCGCCCGTGCGCATCGCGGCGATCCGCGAGCTTGGCCGCGTCGCCGCGCCGAACGTCAGCAGCGAGTTGATGCAGGTCTACGTCAGCGCGTCGAGCGACGCGCGCATCAAGCGGGAGGTCGTGTCGTCACTCGGGACGCGAGCCGACACGGCGTCGTTGCTGCGCATCGCAAAGACCGAGTCGGATACCTTCGTGCGCAACACCGCGATCCTCACCCTCGGACGGGCCGGCGCGCGCGCGCAGCTCGGGATGCTCTACGCGCAGGCGCCGCAGGAATCGCGGAGCGCCGTCCTGACGGCGCTGCTCGCGGCGAAAGACGAGGATCAGTTGATCAAGATCGCGGACGCCGAGCAGGATCCGCACTTGCGGTCGCAGGCGATCCGTCAGCTCCGTCTGCTGGGCACGCCGCGCGCCCTCCAGTACGTCGCCGATCACCGCTGATCGCGGGCGCATCCCGAAGCTGCGCCCGTCGTCCTGCCTCCTGATATAGTCCCCGGCATGACCGACGTGTCCGGCAGCGGTTCGAATCCGCTGCTCGACGGCCTTCGCATCGAACCGACGCCGGCGCCGACGACGCTGGTCATCTTCGGCGCGTCCGGCGACCTGACCCGGCGCAAGCTGCTCCCGGCTCTCTACCAGCTGTCGCGCGGCCAGCGTCTCCCGGCACGCTTCTCCGTCGTCGGCGTCGCGCGGTCGGAGATGCAGGACGACAGCTTCCGTCAGCACTACTTCGACAGCCTGAAGGAATTCGCCGACCTCGACGAGCGGACGGAAGTCGCGACCGCGCTCGCGCGGGAGCTGTCGTATCTCGCGGGCGAGATGGACGATCCCGGACTGTACGCGCGCCTCGCGCAGAAGCTTGGCGAGCATGGGACCGACGGTGTCCTGTTCTATCTCGCCATCCCGCCGACCGTCTATGCGACCGTCGTCGAGCAGCTCAGTGCGGCCGGGCTGCTGAAGCCGCGCGACGGCCGCGGCTGGCGGCGGGTGATCGTCGAAAAGCCGTTCGGCACCGACCTCGAGAGCGCGCGCGCGCTCAACGCGAACCTCCATCGACATCTCGACGAGTCGCAGATCTTCCGCATCGATCACTATCTCGGGAAGGAAACCGTCCAGAACCTGCTGGTGTTCCGCTTCGCCAACGGCATGTTCGAGCCGGTGTGGAATCGCCGCTACATCGATCACGTGCAGATCACGGCGGCCGAGACGGTGGGGGTCGAGCGCCGCGCCGCGTACTACGAGCACGCCGGCGCGTTGCGCGACATGGTTCAGAACCATTTGATGCAGCTGCTCTCGCTCGTCGCGATGGAACCGCCGATCACGTTCTCGGCCGAGAACGTGCGCGACCGCAAGCTGGATCCGCTGTTGTCCATCCAGCCGCTGCTCGAAGACGGACGATCGAGCAACGTGATCCGCGCGCAGTACATCGCAGGCTGGGTCAACGGCAAGGAAGTGCCCGGCTATCGCGAGGAGGAAGGCGTCGGTCGCGACTCGGTGACCGACACCTACGTCGCGCTCAAGCTGTTGCTCGATTCGTGGCGGTGGGCGGGCGTCCCGTTCTACATCCGCACCGGCAAGCGGCTGCCGAAGCGGACGACCGAGATCGCGATTCAGTTCCGGCGTCCGCCGCTGCACATCTTCAAGCGCGTGAGTCCGACGGCGATTGCCTCGAACCTGCTCGTCGTCAACGTGCAGCCCGACGAAGGCATCTCCGTGCGCTTCGAGGCGAAGCTGCCCGGTACGCGCATGCAGCTCGCGCCCGTGATGATGAACTTCCGGTATGGCAGCGCGTTCGGACGCGCGGTGCCGGAAGCGTACGAGACGCTGCTGCTCGACGCGATGCTCGGCGACCCGACGTTGTTCGCCCGGCACGACTTCGTGGAAGCGTCGTGGACGCTCATCACGCCCGTGCTCGAGTCGTGGAAGGCATCGTCCGAGAAGAAGACCCCGACCTACGAAGCCGGCGAGTGGGGACCGCGTGAGGCCGAGGCGATGCTTGCCGCCGACGGGCGGCGCTGGAGAACGCTGTGAACGCGGATCTGATGAGCCAATTGGTGCCCGACGGCATCAACGTCTCGTTCAGCGAGATCGATGTCACGGTGCTGCGCCTGGCGCGCGGCCCTCATGGACACGGCCGCGCCCCGGCACGGGCGCTCATCGCGACCGTCGTCGTCGTCGGCTCGCCGCCGCGCCTGGCCGAAGCCGCGCAGGCGCTCGCGCAGCTCGATGAGATCAGCGGCGTGCGCACGATTCTGATCTCCGAGGGGGACGAGAGTGCGCCCGAGGCGCGCGTCACTCAGCACTCGATCGCGATCGCGGGGCTGGCGCCGGACTACATCGACAACGCGGTCGCGGCGCTGCGGCTGTCCAGCCTTCCGGCGCTGGTCTGGTGGCGCGGCGGGTCGCTCGAAGCGCTCGACGACGTGTCGGCGCTGGCGGACCGGCTGGTGCTCGATACGGAATCGCCGCTCGATACGTGGACGCGTGCGCTGGGCTTTGTCGAGAGGACCGGAGTGACCGATCTTCGTTGGACGCGGCTGACGCGCTGGCGCTCGCTGCTGGCGCATCTCTTCGACGTTCCGCACGTGCGCGCCGCGGCCGCCCGTATTCGGCGGCTGTCGATTGCGGCCACCGATATCTACGCGGCACGGCTCTTTGCCGGATGGATGCGGACGGCGCTTCGCTGGCCGTCCACGGTCACGATCTCGATCAAGCAGGTGGACGGCGACGGGCAGTCGCCGCTCGAGCGTGTGCAGGTCGACGCCGACGGGTGCGTCATTACGCTGCAGATGGCCTCGTCTCGTACCTGCCTGCAGGCGCTGGTCGAGGGTGAAGCGGGCTCGTCGCGCATCGTGCCCCTCGGCGACACCGACTTGCACGCGCTCATCGGCGAAGAGCTCGGCGTGCGCACGCGCGACTTGCCGTTCGAGCGCGCGCTCGCCGCCGCGTGCGGGAATTTGCGTAAGGAACAGCCATGAGCCCAAGCAGCTTCGGCATGATCGGCCTCGGCACCATGGGCCGCAACCTCGCGCTCAACATCGAGTCCCGCGGCTTCTCGGTGGCCGTGTGGAACCTCGAGACGGACTGGACCGACCGGTTTGTCCGCGATCACCCGCAGCAGAAGTTCGCCGGCACGCGCGGGCTGCCGGAGCTCGTCGCGGCGCTCGAACAACCACGGCGCTTGATGATGATGATCCCGGCGGGCCGTCCCGTCGACGACATGATCGCGCAGCTCACGCCCCTGCTCGAGCCCGGCGACATCCTGATCGACGGCGGCAACTCGTATTTCGAGGACACGCGCCGCCGCGAGGCGGGAATGCGCGCGAACAACCTGGATTTCGTCGGCTGCGGCGTTTCCGGCGGCGAAGAAGGGGCGCGCTACGGCCCGTCGCTGATGCCGGGCGGCTCCGATCACGCGTGGCAGCGGCTGCGCGACGTGTTCGAGGCGATTGCCGCAAAGACCGAGGCGGGCCCCTGCGTCACCCACGTCGGCACGGACGGCGCCGGCCACTACGTGAAGATGGTCCACAACGGCATCGAGTACGGCGACATGCAGATCATCGCCGAGGTCTACGACGTGCTGCGGCGCGGCCTCGGGTTGTCAACGCCGGAAGCGGGCCAGGTGTTCGACGAATGGAACCGCGGACCGCTCGAATCGTTTCTCGTCGAGCTCACCGCGCACGTCTGCCGTGTGGTCGATCCACAGACGAACCAGCCGCTCGTCGATGTCATCCAGGACAAGGCGGGGCAGAAGGGAACCGGCAAATGGACCGCGCAGGTGGCGCTGGAGCTGGCCGTCGCCATCCCCACGATCGCCGCGGCCCTCGACGGCCGCATCCTCTCCAGCATGAAGGAGCAGCGTCTCGCCGCTGAACGACGCTTCGGCACGCGCGACACGAAGCGCGCCTTCGCATCGTCTGGTCGAGCTGCGGTGATCGCGGACCTGCGCGACGCGCTCTACGCCGCGCGCATCTGCAGCTATGCACAAGGGATGGCCCTCATCGCCGCCGGCGCGGCGCAGTACAAGTGGACGATCAACCTCTCCGAGATCGCACGCATCTGGAAGGGCGGCTGCATCATTCGCGCGAAGCTCCTGGATCCGGTGCGTCAGGCGTTCGCGCGAAAGCCGGACCTCGTCAACCTGCTGATGGACGCGCAGGTCGGCGACGACGTAGCGCGCGCCGAACCCGGCTGGCGCCGTGTCGTCAGCCTGGCCGCGTCCGCCGGCATTCCGGTGCCCGCGCTCGGGGCGAGCCTCGCCTACTTTGACAGCTATCGCACGGCGCGCCTGCCGCAGAATCTCACCCAGGCGCAGCGCGACGCGTTCGGCGCCCACACGTTCGAACGCATCGAGCGGCCGGGATTCGTCCACGCGGACTGGGGCCTCACGCAAAAAACGTGACGATGCTGAACCTGTCCGCGGTTCTCGAGCATTCGGCACGCCTGGTTCCCGATCGGATCGCGATTACCTGCGGTCCGCACAACGTCACCTACGCGGAATTGAACGCCCGCGCGACCAGGGTCGCAGCGGGCCTCGCCTCGATCGGCATTCAGCCGGGCGACCGCGTGGTGCTCTCTTGCCCGAATGTGCCGTGGTTTCCGATCGCTTACTTCGGCATTCTCAAGGCCGGCGCGGTCGTGGTGCCGGTTAACGTCCTGCTCAAGCCGCGCGAGATCGCCTATCACCTCCGTGACAGCGGCGCGCGGGCGGTGATCGCGTTCGAGGGGACGCCGGAGCTGCCGATGGCGGCGATGGCCCGCACCGCCTGCGATGAGGCCGGGTGCGCCGAGTTCATCGTCATGCCGCTCGATCCCTCGCGTCCGCCCTCAATCGAAGGACGATCCATTCTGTCGTGGCTGTCGGCGTCCGCAACCGGCTTCGTGCCGCCAGCGCGCGACGGTGACGACACGGCGGTGATTCTCTACACGTCGGGCACGACCGGTCAGCCGAAGGGCGCCGAGCTGACCCACACGAACATGGTCACGAATGCGATGACGTCGTGGGACATGTTCGTGCCGGCGCTGGATCTGGCGTCGGGCAACGAGATGTCCGCGCTCATCACGCTGCCGCTCTTCCACTCCACCGGGCAGACAGCGCAGATGAACGCCGGTCTCTATGGCGGCATGCGCCTCGTGCTGCATCCGCGCTTCGATGCGGCGGCGGTCCTCGACACCTTCGCGCGCGAGCGCATTGCCGTGTGGGTCGCCGTCCCGACGATGTACTGGGCGCTGCTGCAGCACGCGCGCGCCGCAGGGACGGATCTCTCATCCACCGCGGCATCGCTGCGTTTATGCGTCTCCGGCGGCGCGCCGATGCCGCTCGAAGTGCTCCAGGGTTTCGAGACGGCATTCAAGGTGCGCGTGCTGGAGGGGTACGGGCTGTCGGAAACCGCACCCGTCCTCGCGTTCAATCAGCTGCAGCGGCCCTCGCGTCCCGGGACCGTTGGCCTGCCGATCTTCGGCGTGGAGATTCAATGCGTCGACGATGAGGATCGCCCGGTGGCGCCGGGCGAACGCGGCGAGGTCGTCGCGCGCGGCCCGAACATCATGAAAGGCTATTACGGCCGTCCCGCGGAAACCGCCGAGGCGCTGCGCGGCGGCTGGTTCTACACGGGCGACATCGGCATCATCGACACCGAGGGCTACCTGTCGATCGTCGATCGCAAGAAGGATTTGATCCTGCGCGGCGGCATGAACGTGTATCCGCGCGAGATCGAGGAAGTGCTGATGACGCATCCCGCGGTGGCGCTCTGTGCCGTGCTTGGCATTCCGGATGAACGTTTAGGTGAAGAAGTGAAAGCGTTCGTCGTCCGGCGCCCGTCGATGACGTTGAACGAAGCCGAGCTCATCGCGTGGGGCCGCGAGCAGATGGCCGCCTACAAATATCCGCGCCACGTCGAGTTCCGCGAGGCGCTCCCGACGAGCGCGACCGGCAAGATCCTCAAGCGCGAATTGCGCGTCAGCTAGCACCCTTTTTGCGTAGTCATCCGTTCCGGAGGTGTGCATGCCCAAAAGCCGAGACATCATGACTGCGAATCCGGTGTCCTGTCGAGTGGATGACGCGATTGTGCGCGTGGCTGACACGATGCGGAAAGAGGACATCGGATCGCTGCCGGTGGTCGACGGGCAGGATCAGCGGCTCGTCGGCATGGTTACGGACCGTGACATCGTCGTGAAAGTGGTAGCGGCGGGTACTGACATTCAAACGGCTCGGGTGCGCGATGCGATGACGCCGGATCCGGTCGCGGTGCGCGAAGACGACGACGTCAAGGAGGCGGTGCAGGTGATGAGCCAGCGGCAGGTTCGCCGGCTGCCGGTCGTGGACGGGCAGGGCCGGTTGATCGGAATCATCTCGCAGGCAGACATCGCGACCCGCGGCGATAAGGACCGGACGACGGGGGAACTCGTCGAGGCGATTTCCGAAAAATCTTAGCCCGACTGTTGACAAGACTGTTGAAATCAGCGACATGGGAGGGTGGCGAACGCGGCACCCGCGTTTGCCTGCCCTCAGGCCCTGCGTTATAGTCGCTCCTCTCATGCCTCTCGAGCTCCCAGGGTCACATCATCGCGGGACAGGTCTGGTCGACGTGCTCGACCGCGTGCTCGACAAGGGCCTGGTCATCGCCGGAGACGTGCGTGTCTCGCTCGCGGAAGTCGAGCTGCTGACGATCCGGATCCGGCTGCTGGTGTGCTCGCTCGACAAAGCCCAGGAGATTGGGCTCGACTGGTGGCGCTACGATCGGGATTTGTCGCCGGGCAAAACGCGTGAGACGCTGAGGGAACGCGAGGACCTGCGCGCGGAGATTCGGGAGTTGCAGGCGCGAGTCGACGCGCTCACGGCGCGCGGCACTGAGACACGCCGCCGCCGGCGCTGAGCGAGTGTGGCATCTCTCTGAGGAGGATGACAGAGCATGGCAGTTGAACGCGCTCCTGGCGGCACGAGTCTGATTGACGTCCTCGATCGGGTGCTGGACAAAGGGATCGTCATCGACGCGTGGGTCCGGGTGTCGCTGGTCGGCATCGATCTGATTACGGTTGAAGCGCGGGTCGTCGTCGCCTCCATCGATACGTATTTGAAGTATTCCGAAGCGGTCGGCCAGGTCGCCCCGATCTCGCGGCCGGCGGCCGCGGCCGCGGAGCTCCCGACCTCACAGGATCTGACCGCGGAGAACCAGGCGCTCCGCGCGCAGCTTGCCGCGACGAAGCGGCGACGGCGTCGAACCACCGAGGAATAAACACCCGTGCCCCACGTGGCCGCCCCGGCCGTCCCGGTTCGATTCGAGACCGACGCCAAGGTCGCACTCCTGGAGTTCCTGCTGTCGAGCGTGGACATCCAGGAGTCGGCGCGGCGATGCATCGAATGGCTGGTCGCGCACACGCGCACATCGCAGGCAGTGGTGCTGATCGTCGAGGCGCTGTCGAACGAGATGCTGCTCGTCGCCGAGCACGGCGTGCCGGGCAACGCCATCCTGGAGTTCACGCTCAATCGCCAGGAGAGCACGCACCCGCTCATCCAGGTGATGAACGGGCGTCAGCCGGTCTACTTCGAGTCGCTCGCCGGCCACAATCGCGCGCCGCTCGACGGGCGATCGTTTCATGCCATTCCGCTGCGCGGTGACGATCAGGAGAACGGCCAGGGGTTGCTGCTCGTCGGCGGGCACGGGACGGAGCTCGGTCTCGACGCGCTCTGGCTGGCGCGGACGCTCGGCAAACAGATCTCGCGTCTGCTCAGCCGCCAGCTCCTCGCCGAGACGCGCTTCGGGCAGGAGCGGATGCTGCTTTACAGCATCATCAACGCGGTCACCGACCCGATCCTGCTCACCGACACCGAAGGCAAGTTGATCATCGCGAACAGCCACGCGGAGAAGCTGTTCGCCGCCCCGGAGGAAGCCAGCGAAGGCTGGCGGCGCGCGGTCGCGTTGAACAACATGCTGTTCTCGGCGGCACTCTCGACCAATGCGGTCGGCATGACCGAGCTCTCGCGCCGCGAGCTGCTGCTCGTCGATCCGCTCGAAGGGTCCGACCTGCTGTTCGAGCTTCTCAGCTCGCGCGCGAAGGACGAGCGGCAGGGCACCTACGTGGTCTCGATCCTCCGCAACGTCACCGACCTCGCCCGCGCGAAGGAGGAGATCGAGGAAAGCTATCGCACGCTGCGCATCGCGCAGGCCGAAGTGCGCGACGAGCGGCATCGACTCGATCTGATCATCGACTCGGTGGCCGACCCGATCCTGGTGACCGACCAGGAAGGCGACATCGTGCTGATGAACACGCCGGCCGAGCGGCTGTTCAACGCGCCCGGCCTCGAGGAGGAAGGGGCGCTGCGGCGGGTGCGCGCGAACGGCGCGAACCTGACCTCGTTTGTCTCGAACGTGCTCACGCGGTCCGGTGAGCAGCGCTATCGCGGCGAGATCCAGCTGGCCGATCCGGTGAGCGGGCGTCCGCTGCCGGTCGAAGCGGTGGCCGGCACGATCCTCTCGGAGCAGGGCGAGTTGATGTGGGTCGTGACCATCCTGCACGACCTCACCGAGGCGATCGAAAAGGCGCGGCTCTACGAGCAGCTGAAAGACGCGACGCACGCGCTCGAACGCAAGGTCCAGGAAGCGACCGCGGAGCTCGCCGAGCAGAACGAGCTGCTCCGGCGGCAGCACATCGCGCTCGAACAGGCCTCCGCGTTGAAGTCGCAGTTCCTCGCCAACATGTCGCACGAGTTCAGGACGCCGCTCAACGCGATCCTGGGCTACACGCACATGCTGCTGAACAACGTCTCCGGACAGGTGACGGATCCGCAGCGCAAGAGTCTGGGCCGCATCGACTCGAACGCGCGGCACCTGCTCGCACTGATCAACGACATCCTCGACATCACCCGCATCGAAGCGGGACGGATGCCGCTGAACGTCGCGAAGTTCGCCGTGCCGGACCTGATAACGGAAGTGATGGCGGAGCTCGAGCCGATCATTCGCCGCTCGAGCCTGTCGGTCACCTCACGGATGCGCGGCCGCCTGCCGCCGATCCGCTCCGACCGGCAGAAGGTGAAGCAGATCGTGCTCAACCTGTTGAGCAACGCCTTGAAGTTTACGCCGGCCGGGTCGGTCACGATCTCCGCGTCCTACGACCGCCGCGGCGAGACCATCACGATGGCGGTGTGCGACACCGGCGTCGGGATCGCGGCGGAAGATCAGGCGCGCGTATTCGAAGACTTCCGCCAGCTCGATAGCTCGCCGGCGCGCGGCTACGGCGGCACGGGGCTGGGTCTCTCCATCTGCCGCCGCCTCGCCAGCATGCTGGGCGGCTCGATCGAGCTCGAAAGCGAGGTCGGGAAGGGCTCGACCTTCACCCTGCGGCTGCCGGTCAAGGGACGACGGCGTTGAACACAATGACCACACGGACCCAACCACTGGTGCTCGTCGTCGAGGATTATTCGGACGCGCGCGAGATGTATGCCGCGTACCTGCAGTTCTCCGGTTTCGACGTCGCCGAAGCGACCAATGGCGTGGAGGCGATTGAGAAGGCCCAGTCGTTGACGCCCGATATCATCCTGATGGATCTGGCGCTCCCGCGGATGGACGGCTGGGAGGCGACGCGGCGGCTGAAGGCGGACGATCGGACCAAGCACATTCCGATCGTCGCGCTGACCGGGCATGCGCTGCCCGGGCACTCGGAAGGGGCGCGGCAGGCGGGGTGCGACGCGTTCGTCACGAAGCCGTGCCTGCCCGACGCGCTGGTGGCGGAAATCAAGCGGTTGCTCGAACCGAAGTCACGCGGCGGCGATGAGGCAGGACGTGCGGCGCGCACGTCGAAGAAACGCTCCTGAGACAGAGTCGGTATGGCGAAATCAGTGAAGAAGCCGGCCAAGCCGGTACGCGCGACCAAGTCCGCCAGCACCGCGGCGAAGAAGACGGACAGCGGCCGCCGGAGTCCAACGGCGGCCGCCGCCGAAACCTCGCGCAGCAAGCTCGAACGCGTCCGGGTCCCCTCGGCAGGACGGCGTGACGATTCGAGCGAAGGCAAGTACGTCTACTGCGTCATTCGATCGGAGCAGGCGCTCAGCTTCGGGCCGCTGGGCCTCGGCACCGAACCCTCGGAGGTCTACACGGTCCACTACCGCGACATCGCGGCCGTCGTCTCCAACACCCCGATCGTCGTGCAGGATCCGACCCGCGAGAACGTCCTGCGGCACCAGCAGGTCAACGAGACGGTGATGCAGAAGCACACCGTCATCCCGATGTCGTTCGGCACCGTGTTCAAGACCAACGACGACATCATGGAGCTGCTCCGGTCGGCCTATGACGCGTTCAGCGACGTGCTGAACAAGATGCAGGAGAAGTTCGAGTTCGGGCTGAAGGTGCTCTGGGACCGCGATCACATCATCCGCGAGATCGAGGAAGAGGACGAAGACATCCGGCGGCTCAAGGGAGAGATCTCCTCGCAGAAGGGGTCGACCTACTTCGCGCGCATGCAGTACGGGCGCTTGATCGACGCGGCGCTCCAGGCCCGGTCCGAGCGCTACGTCGCCGAGATCTTCGACGCGCTGCGGAGCGTCTCGGTGGCGTCCCGCTCGAACAAGCCGATTGGCGATCGCATGATCATGAACGCGGCGTTTCTCGTGTCGCGCGACATGGAGCAGGCGTTCGACGCGCGGGTCAAGGAGATCGGCCAGCAGTACGACAAGCTCACGTTCAAGTACACGGGTCCGTGGCCCCCGTATAACTTCGTCAACATCCGGTTGAAGCTGGAGCGGGCCCATTGAAAGGCCGAACGTCGAAGGACGAAGGACGAAGG
>JBKPRU010000083.1:0-6789 GCA_046734675.1 Acidobacteriota bacterium | reverse complement strand
GGATCTGTTGACCGCGGTCCGCGTCACCGACCCGCAGCTCTCGCCGGATGGACGGCTGGTCGCGTTTGTCGGCGACGTCGACATGCAGCAGACCTTCCCCGCGACCGCACATCGGCTCACGCGGCTGCTCTATCGCCACTGGGACGAGTGGCGCGACAAGGCGCGGCATCACGTGTTCGTCGCGCCCATCGACGGCGGGGACGCGCGCGACCTCACGCCCGGCGATTTCGATTCACCGCCGACGCAGCAGGAAGACAACGCCGTCACGTTCACGCCCGACAGCCGGTCGCTGGTTTTCGTCTCGAACCGCGACGGCCGGGACCGCGAGGCGTGGTCCACGAACAGCGACGTCTGGTCCGTGCCGGTCACGGGCGGTGAGGCGAAGAAGCTGACCGCGAATCCCGCCGCCGATGTGCAGCCGGTGTTCACGCCCGATGGCCGCTCGATGATCGTTCGCGCGCAGCGCCGTCCCGGGTTCGAATCCGATCGCTGGTATCTCGACGTATACGATCTCGCGTCCGGCGCCCGCCGAACCGTCGTCGAAACGTCGGCGCTCTCGGTCAGCGACTTCGGCCTGTCGCGCGACGGCCGGACGATTTATTTCACGGCGACCTGGAACGCACTGGACGCCCTTTATCGAGTGCCGCTCGACGCACGCGATCCGCGGCCCGAGCTGATGGAGACCGAGGGTGAAGGCGGTTCGATCTCGGCCGCGCAGATCGGCAGCGACGTCGCGGTGGTCGCGAAATCGGCGCTCACCGCCCCCGCGGAGCTCTTCTGCCTGACGGTGGCCACGAAGCGGATGGCGCCGCTCACGCACGAGAACGATGCGTGGTTGAAAGAGGTGACGTTCGACAAGCCGGAGAGCCTCACCGTCAAGGGCGCCGACGGCGTGCCCGTGCAGTATTGGGTCATTCGGCCGCCCGGTTTCGATCGAGGTCGGAAGTATCCGGTCGTGTTCATGATCCACGGCGGCCCGCAAGGCGTGTGGAACGACGCCTGGTCGTACCGGTGGAACCCGTCGCTCTGGGCGGCGCAGGGCTGGGTGATCGTCGCCCCCAATCCGCGCGGCTCGTTCGGCTTCGGGCAGAAGTTCGTCGACGAGATCTCGCAGGACTGGGGCGGCAAGGTGATGCAGGATTTCGACGCGGTGTTCGACGCGGCCACCAGGCTGCCTGACGTCGACGCGACGCGGCAGGCGATCGCCGGCGCCAGCTACGGCGGCTACGCGGTGAACTGGCTGATTGGCCACACCAATCGCTTCCGGGCCGCGGTCACGCACGACGGCGTGTTCGACATCGAGTCGATGGCGCTGACGACGGAAGAACAGTGGTTCGCCGATTGGGAATTCGGTGGCCCGCCAACCAGCGCCGCCGCGCGCGCGAACTACGCGAAATGGTCGCCGCACCTCTTCGCGCAAAACATCAAGACGCCGACCCTGGTGATCACCAACGAGCTCGATTACCGCGTGCCGGTCGACCAGGGCCTGCAGTTGTTCACGGTGCTGCGCCGTAACGGCGTGCCGAGCGAAGGGCTCGTGTTCCCCGACGAAGGGCACTGGGTGTTGAAAGCCCTGAACAGCAAGCTGTGGCACGAGACCGTGTTCGGCTGGATCAACAAGTATCTCGGGAGCTGATATGCGCACGCGCTCCTGCGTGATCACGGGCGCCTCGACCGGCATCGGCGAAGCATGCGCGCTCCGCCTCGACGCGGCCGGCTGGCGGGTGTTCGCGGGTGTCCGCCGCGACGAGGATGCGGCGCGCCTCGGCGCGAAACTTTCCGATCGCTCGCAGCCGGTCATCGTCGACGTCGTCGATCAGGCGTCGATCGCGCGCGCGGCCGAGGTCATTGGAACCGCGCTCGGCGACGATGGACTCGACGGGCTCGTCAACAATGCCGGCATCGCGGTGACCGGCCCGCTGGAGTTCCTGCCGCTCGTCGAGTTCCGTCAGCAATTCGACGTGAACGTCACCGGGCAGATCGCCGTCACGCAGGCATTCCTGCCGCTTCTTCGACGCGCGCGCGGCCGGGTCGTGTTCATGGGATCGATCGCCGGGCGGATGGCGTTGCCGATGCTGGGACCGTACAGCGCGTCGAAGCACGCGCTCGAAGCCATTGCGGATGCGCTCCGAGTCGAGCTGCAGCCCTGGGGCATGCACGTCGCGCTGATCGAGCCGGGCAGCATCGCGACGCCGATCTGGAAGAAAGGGGATGATGCCGCCGCGCAGGCGGCGTCGCGCTTTCCACCCATGGCGGATCAACTCTATCGGGCGGCCGTGACGGCGATGCGAAAGGCTGCCGGTGACGCGGCCCGTCGCGGCGTGCCGGCGGAAACCGTCGCCGTCGTCGTCGAGCAGGCGTTGACGGCGGCGTCGCCGCGCACGCGATACCTCGTCGGCGCCGATGCCAAGCTGCGCGCGCGGCTCAACGCATGGGTCCCCGATCGAATGCGCGATCGCCTGTTCACGCGTCTGCTGGGGCTGCCGGCGCGGGGCAGCGGCGAAGGGGCAGTGCGCTGACGTGCAGTTCCGACTACCGTTCAGCGAAGATGCGACGCAGGTCGAGATTGCGCCCGTGGAGCTTCCGCCTGAAGGCGGAAGCGACGGGACACCCACGCGTAGCTTCCGGCTTCAGCCGGAAGAGAACGCGGGTGCGCGAAACAGCCACCGCATCGTGAGTCTTCAGGCGGAAGGCTTCAGCTTCATCGTCCATTTCGTCCGCATGCGCCGTGCGCGCCGCTACATCCTGCGCGTCAGGCCCGACGGCGCGCTGCGCGTGACGATTCCGCGCGGCGGCTCGCGTGCGGAGGCGCTGCGATTTGCCGAGCGTCACCTGTCATGGGCCGTGCGCGAGCGTGCCCGTCAGCAGGCCACGCGGCGCGTGCCCGCTGAATGGACGGTGGGGATGGAGATCCTGTTCGACGGTGTCGCGACGCCAATCGCGCGGGACGGCGACATCGTGCGTGTCGGGCCTGTCTTGGTGCGCGTCGCCGGCGATGTGCAGAACCTTCGTCCGCCGGTGGAGCAGGCGATGCGCGAGGCGGCGAAGCGATCGCTGCCGCCGCAGTTGCGGGCGCTCGCGGCGCGCCATGGACTCACGGTCACGCGCGTGACCATCCGCAATCAGCGCTCGCGCTGGGGCTCGTGCTCGCGCGACGGGCGCATCGCGCTGAACTTCCGCCTGCTGCAGATGCCGCCCGCCGTGCGCGAATACATCCTGCTGCACGAGCTGATGCACCTGCCGCACCCGAACCACTCGCGCCGCTTCTGGCGCGCCGTCGAAGCGGTCTGCCCGACGTTCCGCGAAGCCGAGCGATGGTTGAAACGTTCGGGCCACGATCTGTTTTGATGAGACGCGCGTGGAGATGACCGGCCGCTTCTCGACGGTTCGATCGTGGCGCACCTCGGACGTGCCGGCGCTGGTGAAGCACGCCAACAATGCGAACATCGCGCGCCAGCTGCGCGACCGCTTCCCGCATCCCTACACCGCGGCGGACGCGCGCCGCTTCATCGAAGGTGTGACGTCGGTTCGCCCGGTCACGACGTTCGCCATCGACATCGACGGTGAGGCCGTGGGCGGCATCGGCTTCTCTCCGGGGTCGGACGTCGAACGGTACTCCGCGGAGATCGGCTACTGGCTGGCCGAGCCGTTCTGGGGCCGCGGCATTGCGACCGACGCGGTCCGCATCGTCTCGCAATACGCCTTCGAGAAATGCAACGTGCTGCGGCTCTTCGCGCTGCCGTTTGCCGACAACGCGCGGTCCACGCGCGTGCTCGAGAAGGCGGGCTACACGCGCGAGGCGATCCTGCGCTCGAGCAGCGTGAAAGCGGGCATCCCCCGCGACCAGGCGCTCTATGCGCTCATCAATCCCGGGTGGCGCGGCGTGTGACGTGTCCGGATTCGAAAAATTCTGCGTCCGCTGCCGGACAGATCCAGCCGACCCCAGTCCGCTAAATCCCTGAAACTTCACGTATTTCCAACCGGCACGGCGCTGGCTTTCTCCCGCCTCATGGACCATCTCCGTCAGGACCTTCTGTATGCGCTGCGGCGGCTCGTCAAGGCGCCGGGCTTCACGATCGTCGCGGTCGTGACGCTGGCGCTGGGGATCGGCGCCAACACCGCCATCTTCAGCGTCGTCAACGGCGTGCTGCTGAAGCCGCTGCCATATCCGGAATCGGAGCGGCTGGTCGGCGTCTATCACACGACGGAAGGGCACCGGGCGGTGATGTCCGGTCCGAATTTCATCGACGTCGTCCGCGGCGCGACGACGTTCGAGAACGCGGCGGCGATCTCGACGGGACGGGTGATCCTCACCGGTGAGGGCGAACCGATCCGCATTCCGATCGCGGAAGTGAGCGCCGCGCTGTTCAACGTGCTGCGCGTCCGCCCGGTCCTCGGCCGCACCTTCAACGCAGACGAGAACACGCCTGGCCGCACCAACGTCGTCGTGCTGTCGTACGGATTGTGGCAGCAGCGCTTTGGCGGCGATCCCAGCGTCATCGGGCGGCGCATTCAGCTCGACGGCGTGTCACGTGAAGTGATTGGGGTCATGCCGCAGGGTTTCTCGCATCCAGCGGAGCGGCAGGCGTGGCTTCCGCTCGAATACGACGAGAACTTCGTGAGCAAGCAGCGCGGCGCGTGGTACCTGGAGGTCGTCGCGCGCCTGAAGCCGGGGATCACGCCGGAGCAGTCGGCCGCCGAAGTCGAAACGATCGGACGCAATCTCGCGCGCCAGTATCCGGACGCCGACGCCGAGATCGGAATGACGTCGTATCCGCTGCGCGAGGCGATGGTTGGCGACATTCGCAGCGCCGTGCTCGTCCTGCTCGGCGCGGTCGGTTTCGTGCTGCTGATCGCGTGCGCGAACGTCGCGAACCTGCTGCTGGCGCGGGCCGCCGCGCGTGAATCGGAGATGGCCGTGCGCACCGCGCTCGGGGCCGGCCGCGCACGCCTCGTGCGTCAGTTGCTCACCGAGAGCATCATGCTGGCGCTCGTCGGCGCCGCATTTGGCTTGCTGCTCGCGGTGTGGGGCGTGGAGTTTCTCACCAGCCTGAAGCCGCAGGGCATCCCGCGCCTGGACAACGTCCGCATCGACGGCTCGGTCGTTCTCTTCACCATGGGCATCGCGGTCTTCACTGGCTTGCTGTTCGGACTCATGCCGGCGTTCACGGCAACGCGGGGCCTCTCTGCGTCGCTGAAGGAGAGCGGACGCGGCGCGGTGGCGGGGCGCGGCAGCTCGCGCGTTCGCGGTGCGCTGGTGATCGCCGAGCTCGCGCTTGCGGTGACGCTGCTCGCGGGGGCAGGGCTCCTGATGCGCAGCTTCATGAAGCTGCAGGCGGTGGATCCCGGTTTCCGTCCGGAGCAGGCGCTGACCTTCGAGCTGACGCTGCCGGAAACGCGCTACAAAGAGGATCCGCAGATCGTCTCCTTCTTCGATCAGCTGCTGCCGCGGCTCCGGGCGCTGCCCGGCGTGCGCGCCGCATCAGCGGTCATGGGTCTGCCCCTGAGCGGCATGGACTTCATCATCTCGTTCCAGGTCGAGGGGCGTCCGCCGGTGCCGCCCGCGCAGCAACCGGCGATGCAGGTGCGCGTCGCCACGCCGGATTACTTCACGTCGATCGGCATTCCGCTCAAGCGCGGCCGCCTCTTCACCGAAGACGACCGCCAGGGCACGCCGCGCGTCGTGCTCATCACCGAGAGCGCCGCGCGGCAGTTCTTCCCGAACGAGGAGGCGATTGGCAAGAAGATCCAGCTGGGATGGGGGCGCGGTCCAGGCAAGCCGCGCGCCGGCGGAGAGGTGGTCGGCATCGTCGGCGACGTGAAGGAAGCGGGCCTGGACGAGCCGAACCCGCCGCACATCTACATGCCGCTGCGCCAGTGGCCGGTGAATTTCATGAGCGTCGTGGTGAAGACGGCCACGCCACCGACCACGCTTGCCGATACGGTGCGCACGGAAGTGTATGCGGTCGACGCGAACCTGCCGGTCTCGAACCTGCGCACGCTCGACGAGATCGTCTCGCGCTCGATCTCGCAGCCGCGCTTTTACATGCTGCTCCTGGGGATCTTCGCGGCCGTCGCGCTCGCACTCGCGGCAATCGGCATCTTCGGTGTGCTCTCGTATGCGGTCGCGCAGCGGACGCGCGAGATCGGCATCCGCATGGCGCTCGGCGCGCAGCGCCGCGCCGTCATCAACCTCGTCGTTCGCGAAGCGATGCTGCTCGTCGTCCTGGGCGTCGTCACCGGCACGATCGCCGCGCTGTTCCTGTCGCAGACGATGACGAAGATGCTGTTCAGCGTGGCGCCCACCGACCCGGCGACCTTTGCGACCGTCGCGGGGGGCCTGCTCGCCGTCGCCCTGCTCGCCAGCTACTTGCCAGCGCGCCGGGCCACGCGCGTCGACCCGGTCGTCGCGCTCCGGACGGAGTGAGCGCGCGCGATCGTGCGCGCGCGCGTCGGCTTCAGGCTTCAGGCTCCAGGCTTCGGGCCTGGAGGTCGGGAATCAGGCTTCCGAGCTTCCGGCAGGGAGGTGGCGCTGCTCTGCCGACTGTTTGCCACGTAATGGCGGCGCTTCGCTGGCGGCTTCCAATTCGAGGGCATCCACGAACTTCACTAACGTCGCGCACAGCATGTCGAGCCGCGGCGTAAGGGCCTTCACCACGGTTTCCGACAGAAGCCCTGGACGACCAGATAGCGCCGTCAGGTACCGCATTTCGAAAGCGGAGCCACAGGCGATGTTGCAGAAATTTAAATAGTCTTTCGTGCCCTTCCTTGCAGATCCTTCAACCAGGT
>JBKPRU010000082.1:0-11783 GCA_046734675.1 Acidobacteriota bacterium | reverse complement strand
GAGCAGCGTGTAGGACAGGCCGAGATCGGCGACGAGGCCACTGAACTCCGGCAGCACCAGCGGATGCTCGGGCGTGAAGCGGCGGTAGCCGACGCGCGCTGTGCCGCTGACGAGCGCCCGCGGCTTGAACTCGATCCCCGGCAGCACGCGAATGCTGCGCGAGTCGCGCTCGGGCGAGAAGGTGAAGACGTCGCGCATGCTGTCGACCTTCACCGCGAGGGTCGTGAGCGGCGTCAGGCGATGGCGGATCGTGCCGATCAGACCTTCGGTGCGGCGGTTCAGCGTGTTCTGCAGGCTGGTGCCGTCGAAGTAGGCGTCCGCGTCGTACTCCGCGTCGGCGCGGCGCGCCGCGAGCTCGATCGAGAACTTCGAGGTGAGGCGCACTTCAGCGCCCGCCTGGGCGTCGCGCTCGACGTGGCGCGACCTGAGGTCGATCTCGTAGTTGGGGCGCTGCCGCGTGTTGAGGTATGACCCTTCGGCGAAGAGCGTCAGCCGGTGCGCGTACGCTTCGCCGCGCAGCGCCGCCTGCGGATCGAGCGACCGCTCCGTGTCGTACTTCTGGTAGTAGACGATGTCGCTGCCGACGGTGGCGCGCAGCAGTCCGCGTCGCGCGAAGGTGACGGCGACGTCCGCCTTCGGCGTGACCGTCATGGTGAAGTCGGACCGCTGATCGGTCGACGCGTTGAACACGTTCGTGTCGACCCCCACTTCTTTCAGCAGGATCGTCGGGTTCACGTAGAACGGGCCGGCGTGGAGCCGGTAGGTGGTGCGGACCTCGTCGACGTTGTTCGCGTCGTTGGTCGGGGTTTGTGCCGACACCCACGCGGGCGCGAGGGCGAGGAACGTTACGAGAAGGAGTGTGTTGCGCATAGTCACAATCGGCATCAGATCGAGTTGAGGCGGTCGGTCAGCATTTCTCAATGCGCGTGGGGCCCAACCCCAACGCGCTTTACGCGCGTCGCGCGACGCCCTTCGGGCTTGCCGCCGCTTCGCGGCGGCCCGGCAACCCACAACCGGCAACCGGCAACCGCCACCGGCGGGCTACCGCCCTCTGACTTACAGTCGCTTCGCGCGCCGAGCGCCGATGACCGGTAAGCCGCCGAGGGTCCACGAGTACACACACGTCGCACAGAGACGGACCATCGGGTCCGCCAGACCGCGCGTGAGCGCCGCGGGCGGCGACACCGCCACCGGCGCATGTGTTTGTGAACAGCTAAGGGGAGCTCGACCGTTCTCAATCACGCGAAAGGGCCGACCCGATGGTCGGCCCTTCGCATCGAACTACGCGGCGTGTTGGGAAAGACACGCCGGTACCAGCGGGTTTGACCGCCTCCGCCGAAGAACTCCGACAAGGCTCGCCTGCGCTTCGCGGGAAGGCGGACCCGCCCGACGTGCAGCCCGCGACGATCGCTCTACCGCGACGGGCTCGCGTCGTGCTTCGTCGCGACCACCGCGGTCACGCCCGCGACGCCGGCCGCCGAGATGACGGCGACGCTGCCAAGGGTGCCGAGGCCGAACAGGCTGAAGCCGCCCGCCGACGCCCCCGCGATCGCGCCGGCCGCTGCAGCGTTGATCGTCACGCTGAGCGACGCGCCTGCCGCGACGCCGAGCGTCGGGCTCAGGCCGACGACCTTGCCGGCCGCGTCGACCACTTCCACGATGTAGTTACCGGGCTGCAGGCCCGTGAAGAAAAACTCGCCCGCCTGCGAGCTCGTCGTCGTGCCGGCGATCTGGCCGTCGGCGACGTTGCGCGCGCGCACCGTGTAGTTGCGGAGCGGCGCGCGATCCGCGCCGTACGCGATGCCGTGCAGCGTGCCGGCGTCCTGGCCCTGCGCGGCTTTTGCCGCCGCCTTCACCGTCCCAGGCACACCGACCAGCGCCATCGTCATCACGAGCCCGAGTGACAGAACCCTACGCATTCGAGGTCTCCTCGTCGCCGTTGCTCAGGAATTTATAAGAGAGAGCCTTATAGTTATCGCCGAGCTTCTGGCGACGATCAACTGTCCATTTCGTATTGCGGCGCGCGAGTTTTGTTATCTGTATCGCGACTGCAACAACCCACGTCGTGGCTAATACGTACGTCGTGTGTGGGTGTGCGGAATCGCCTCACGTGAGCTGTCAGCAATCAGCCTCACAACACGATGGCGGGTCTAAAGACCCGCCCTACCGTCCGCACTAGACGCGTTTACCGTTCGCGGTTGACGCATTTGCGGTAGGGCACATCTACGGGAGGGCGCATCTTTAGATGCGCCCTCCCGGCAACCGACAACCGACAACGCTACGATTCGCCGATCCACCGGATGCTCAGTTGCTTGATCTTGCGATACAGGTTCGTGCGCTCGATGCCGAGGTGCCGCGCCGCGGCGCCCATGCGGCCGCGATGCTGCTGCAGCACCGCCGTGACGTAATCGCGCTCGAAGCGGTCGCGCGCCTGACGCAGCGTCTCCTTCGGCCCGCCGAGCGCTTCCACGCCGTCGAAGCGGACGTTCGCGAGGACGTCCTCGAGCAGCACCACGCCGCGCGGCACGAGCACCGCGATCCGCTCGCAGAGCGACCGTAATTCCGACGCGTTCCCCGCCCACGGCAACGCCGACAGCAGCATCAGCGCGCTGCGTGAGAACGTCTTGAGCGGCGCGTTGTTGCGGCGGCACGCGTCCTTGAGAAAGAACACCGCGAGGAGCGGAATGTCCTGGGGACGCTGGCGCAGCGGCGGCAGGTCGATGCGGACCACCGACAGCGCGTCCGCGAAATCGGCGCGGACCAGCCCCCGCTCGACCCGCTCGTAGAACCGCGGCTGCGCGCCGGCAAGAAAGCGCATGCCGTCGGCCGGACCGCCGGACGCGCGGCGCAGGTATTCCTCGAGTCGAACCTGCAGATCCGTCGGCAGATCGCCGACGTTGTCGAGATACACGGTGGCGCCGTCGCGCGGCGATCCGTTCAGCAGGGGGCCCAGCTCCTGCTCGCTGGCCCCATCGTCGCAGGCGATGTGGATGAAGGGGTTATGGCGCCGCGGACCGTGGCCGTGAATCGTGCGCGCGACCATCTCGCGACCGGTGCCACGCTCGCCGACGAGCAGCACGGCGCAGCGGCTCGCGGCCACGCGCCGCACGATCCCGAGCACCTCACGCATCACCGGCGACGCGCCGAACACGCCATCCACCGGCACGTCGACGGGCGGCGGGACCTCATCGGTCCGCTCGGCGACCGCGGAGAACTCGCGCGCGTTGGCAAGCGCCGCCATCACCTCGTCGGCGCGAAACGGCCGCGTGACAATGTCGATGGCGCCGAGACGGAGCGCCTCGGAGGAGGCGGCCGGCTGGCGGCGATCGGCGATGCACACGACCGGCACGCGATCCGGCTGCCCGGAGTACTTCTTGAGGAACTTGATCGCCTCGGGAGAAATCAGGTCGGTGATGATGGCGGTGAAGCCCTGCGCTTTTCCGACCTTCGCCGCGTCGGCCGTGCAGGGGTCGATCGCGGTGAACGGCTGCCGGCGCTCGGTGAGAAACGCCGCCAGCTGCGCGCGATCCGGAGTATCCGGCGCGAGAAGCAGAATCATCGCCGCCGGCTACGGCTGCACCGGCACGCGCTTCGTGAACGCGCCTGACGCGTCCGGCTCCGATTCGATCGCCGTCAGCTGCCCGTTCGCGTAGGTGAGGCGGCGATCGGCCTTGCCGTCGTGGTTCTCGTCGAAGGCGGCGGTGGCCAGCGTGCCGGCGGCGAAGGTCTCCCACTTGTCGGCACGGCCATCGTGGTCGGTGTCTTCATCGGCGGCGACCAGGCCGTCGGCGTCGTAGCGCTCCCAGCGATCGATCTTCTGATCGTCGTCGGTCGAGGAGATCTCGATGCGCTGGACCTTGCCGTCGGGGCCCGAGTAGGCCCAGGCGTCGGGGCGGCCGTCCTTCGCGCGCGAGAAGCCGACCTTCACGAGCTCGGCCGTGTCGCCGTAGTACTCCCAGCGATCCAGCTTGCCGTCCTCGTCCAAATCGATGCGTGACCGGAGCGGTTTGTTGCCGTCCATATCGGTCCAGGTGTCGATCCGGCCGTTCTTGTTGGCGTCGTAGGTCAGTTCGGTGAGACGGCCGGTCGCCTTGTCGTAGGTCGGCTTGGTCGTTTCTCGGATGCGGGCGGTCTCGGGATCGGTGCAGGCCGTGGCCAGGGCAGCGGTACACACCACGGCCAGGCACAGAAGATTGCGCATGCGTTCACTTCATGGGGGAGCCTGGTAATTGTAGGGGTCGATGTTGCAGCGGTCAAGCAGAATGTTGCGCCCGCGATACACGAACGCCGGCGTCAACGCCAAATGCCAAATGGCAAATGCCAACGCCCAAATCCCAAATGCCAAAAAATCCCGGATCTTTGGCATTCGGCATTCGGCATTGACGCGCACGCTTAGGTGGCGAGACCCGCGTTTTTCGCGGGCCCCACCATCTGCACGTCCTCGCCACCCTGCCCCAGGCTCGCCCACCGCGAGGGTCGCGGTTGTTATTCAGTTGAAAGCTGAGGGCGCAAATATACGGATCGCCGTCACAGCGCACAAGGGACCAAAGTACCAATTGCGAAAACTTTTTGACTGTGATTGTGCTCCTCTGAACTGGCCGGGCCGGCAGGACGACAGGGCGTCAGGGGTGAAGCCCGTGGCGCTGCGCGTAGATGGCCAGCTGGAGGCGGTTGCGCACGTGCAGCTTCTGAAACAACACGCTCAACTGATTCTTCACCGTCTGCTGCGAGAGACCGAGTTCGCCAGCGATCTCACGGTTGCTGCAGCCGCGCGCCACGGCGCCCATCATCTGGCGCTCGCGCGGGGTCAGCTTCGGGACTGGGGCCATCATGTCGGGCATGACCGCACGTCCTCGTGACGGCTGGCGCGATGGCGCGCCGGCTTTACGTGTGACTGTCGCCGTCCGCGCGCGCGACCTCGTCGTACAGGAACGCGGACGCGATGATGCCGCCGTGGAAGTTGCCGAGATCGAGCTTCTCGTTCGGCGCGTGCGCGTTCTCGTCGGGCAGGCCCACGCCGAACAGCACGGACGGAAGTCCAAGGATTTCCTGGAAGGTGGCGACGACCGGGATCGACCCTCCCTCACGATTGAATACGGGCGCCTTGCCGAAGCCCTTCTCGATCGCGCGGCCCGCCGCCTGCACGTACTTGTTGTCGAACTCGGTCATCCACGGCTTGCCGCCGTGCATGCGCGTGACCTTGACGTCGACGGTCTTCGGGGCAACTTTCTTGACGTAATCGTCGAACAGCTGCGCAATCTTGTCGGGATCCTGGTTCGGCACGAGCCGCATGCTCACCTTGGCCATGGCGACGGCCGGGATCACGGTCTTTGCGCCTTCGCCGGTAAAGCCTGAGAGGATGCCGTTCACCTCGAAGGTCGGCCGCGCCCACACGCGCTCGAGCGTCGAGTAGCCGGTCTCGCCGAAGAGCCGCGGCGCGCCGAGATCTTTCGCGTAGCGCTTCTCGTTGAACGGCAGCCGCTTCCACTGCTCGCGCTCCTCGTCGCGCAGCTCGCGCACGTCATCGTAGAAGCCGGGGATCTTGATGCGTCCGCTGCGGTCTTTCATTTGCGCGAGGATGTTCGCGAGCACGAACGCGGGATTGGCGACCGCGCCGCCAAACGATCCCGAGTGGAGGTCGCTCTTCGTGCCGCGCAGATCGATCTGGAAATACACGAGGCCGCGCAGGCCGTAGCAGATCGACGGGATCCCGCGGTCGAACATCGGCGAGTCCGAGATGACGACGAGATCCGCCTTGAGCTCGTCGCGATGCTCCTTGACGAAGTTGTCGAGATTCGCGGATCCGACTTCTTCTTCTCCCTCGAGGATGATCTTCATGTTCACCGGGAGACGGCCGTTCTGCTGCAAGTGCGCCTCGATGGCCTTGAAGTGCATGAACACCTGTCCCTTGTCGTCGGCGGCGCCGCGCGCGTAGATCTCGCCGTCGCGCACCGTCGCCTCGAAGGGCGGCGATTCCCACAGATCGACCGGGTCGACGGGCTGCACGTCGTAGTGCCCGTAGAAGAGGATGGTCGGCGCTCCTTCCGCGCCGAGCCACTCGCCGTACACGACCGGGAACCCGGGCGTCTCGATCAGCCGCACGTTCTGCAGCCCGATGCGGCGCATCTCCTCGGCGCTCCACTCCGCCGTCTTCCGCACGTCCTCTTTGTGCTGGGGCAGCGCGCTGATGCTGGGCAGCGCGAGGTAGTGCTTCAGCTCCTCGACGTAGCGATCGCGGTGGGTGTTGATGAAGTCGATGACGTTGTTCATAGAGGGTGATGCTTGTCGGTGCTAGGGTGCTATGGGTGCTAAGGTGCTACCGGTGCTGGTGCTACGGGTGCTACGGGTGCTCGTGCTACAGGTGCTATGGGTGCTCGTGCTACAGGTGCTATGGGTGCGCGCGAGCGCGCGAAAATCTGCGATGCGCATTGTGTCGCCCGAAGCAGAACCTGCAACATCCTCCTGCTTGAACCTCATTTTGTCGCTGAAATCCGAGTAAACGCAATCGGCATGTTTCGTGGTAGTGGCCCGGCTCATGCCGAGGATCGAGAGCCACACGGAGCTGATTTGCTGGCAGCTTGCGGATGAACTTCGTCAACTGCTGATCGAGCACACCGACGAGGGGACCCGCGCAGCGGCTGACCAGCGTTTCACGACGAATCTGCGGGACGCGATCGGGTCAGCGTGCCGGAACCAGTCCGAGGGGTTCTACAAATACAAGCACCGGCAGATGAAGCCGTTCTTCAACACCGCTCGCGGATCGCTCGGCGAGACGAAGGACGGGATCACTGAGGGCTTCGAACGAAAGTACTTTTCCAAGAGCGTTGCGGAGCAGATGCAGCGGCTGTGCAAGAGGGCGATGGTCGCGAACCTGAGATTCCTCCAGACGCTGGAGCGGCCGGACCCGGAATGACCGGGACCGCACCTTAGCACCGCACCTTGGCACCCTAGCACCGCACCTTGGCACCCTAGCACCGCACCTTGGCACCCTAGCACCAGCACCTTTAGCACCAGTAGCACCCCAGCACCCGTAGCACCGACGCACGCGCTCACCTGCGGCTCAGAGCGCGTACCCCTTCACATGCCTGCGCTTTTCGAAGACCGGTGCCGCTGCAGAGATCCTTCAGCACCTGCGCGGCCGGCGCGCGCTGTCCGCTTCGTTCGAGAGCGACGGCGAGATACCACCCGGCCTCTGAGGAGAGTGACGAACCGGGCTCCGCTTCCGCGTGCGCGCGCTGCAGGTCCGGCACGGCCGCGGCCGCCCGGCCGTCGAGCAGCTTTGCGATTCCCGAATAGAAGGACGCGTGCGGACGGCCCGGATATATCCGCACCACCTCGTCGAGGGCACCGGTGGCGTTCGCATAGTCGCCCTGCTCATAGGGCGCCAGTGCGCTCTCGAGCGCGCGCGCGTAGTCGCTGCGCGGCGCGCCTCGAGGCGGCAGCGATTCCGGCGGCAGTTCGGTCGCCGGCTTGTTCAGCGCCAGCACATACACGCGCGCGGTCGTCCCGACCGGAACATTCGACGAAGAGCCACTCGGCCGGTGCGCCGTCGCCGTCCCCGACGACCACGCGATCCACACTGCGCCGACTGCGAGCACGACGGTCGCGGCGGCGACGGACACGATCCGGCGCGCGCGCCGCGTCACCGGAACGAACACCCGCGCCCGTATCCGTGCCGCTTCGTCGAGCGTCGGCGCGATACGCGCGTCCGTCATTGCGTCGGCCAGCTCGCCGCAGACCGGACACGTCGCGAGATGCGCTCGCACTGCGGAACACCCCGGATCCGACAGCGTGCCTTCGATCGCCGGCAGCAGGAGCTCGGGAAGCGGGCACGTCGACGCACCATCCCAGCGCGCCAGCCACGACCCCTCGTCGGGTCCCGCGTCACGTGGCGTCGCCGTCATCGTTCCCTGCCCAGCAGCTTGTGCGCGTACTGCAGATGGCCCTTGACCTGCGTGTCCGTCAGTCCGAGCAGCGCGGCGATCTCGGTCCGCTCGCGACGGTGGATGTACCGCAGCATGAGAACGGCCCGATGGATTGTTTTCAACGCGGGCGCGGCATCCAGCCACGCGCGAAATGCGGCCGCCGTGTCATTCGGGGCCGCGTGGCGTTCGAGTCCGGCGAGATCGTTCTGTTCGACCGTGGCGCGCCGCCAGTAATCGGCGGCGCGACTGCGGACCGCCGTGAAGAGCCAGGCGGGAAGCTGTGAAGCATCGATCGTGCGACGCGTCTGCCACAGCGCGCTGAACGCGTCGCTCGTCAGCTCCTCGGCGACCTCGCGCCGGCCGACGACCCGGACCGCAAATCGAAAGACTGCGTTGAGATGCTGCCGATAGATTGACTCGAACCCCGCCATGAGCAAACGTCCTCGAGGATTACGCGCGCGGCACTTCGATCGGGAGCTCCTCGCGATCGCCCCACTCCTTCCACGATCCGGTGTAGTTGCGCACGCGAGGATAGCCGAGGAGCCGCAGCGCGAGATACGCGTGCGCGGCCCGATAGCCGCCCTGACAGTAGGTCACGACCTCCTTGTCGGCGGTGACGCCGGCCTGCTCGTACATCTCACGCAGATCCCGCGCGTCTTTGAAGTCGCCCTCCGGGGTGAGATTACGCGTCCATTCGATGTGGACCGCACCGGGAATCGCGCCGCCCCGCTTTGCGCGCACGGTCGTACCGAGATACTCGCCGTCGCTGCGCGCGTCGACGATCACCACGTCCGCCTTGCCCAGCCGATCCTTCACGTCGCGCCAGCTCGCGATGCGCGCGTCCTGCGGCGTGCCGCTCCACGTGCTCTTCGGCGGAGGCTGCGCCTCGCGCGTGATCGGGAGGTGTTCGCGCGTCCATGCATTGAAGCCGCCGTCGAGCAGCTGCACGTGCGGATGCCCGAAGTACTCCAGGAACCAGAACGCGCGCGCCGCGCGCATGCCCGACTGCTCGTCGTAGACGACCACCGGTGTGGCCGCATCGACGCCGCGCGACACGAGCACGTGGTCGATCATCCACATGAATGCCTTCAGCGGCGCCGGGTCGGTGTCGATGAGCGACACGCCCCAGAGATCCACGTGCACCGCGCCCGGAATGTGCCCGGTGGCGAAGTCCTCGGCCGGACGGAGGTCAAGGACCAGCGGCTTCGCGCTGCTCTCGATCGCCGCGGCCAGCTCTCGCGGCGTCGTCAACAGCTGCGCGTTCGGAAAGCCTTTGTCCATGAGGGACAGAGTACTACTTCCGTTGACGCGCCGTCCTCCGACCTCTGGCTTCCTCAGCGGCCGCGGATCGCCGCCCGCTTCCAAGGACGGCGGCGATTGACGCCCGTCACTCTTGATGACAAAGTAGAGGTCGTGGATGTCGGTCGCGCACTCGATCAGATTGCTGAAATCCATCAGCAAATCGCCAAGGGCGAGGTCTATCGGGGCTATCGGTCGCTGCCGGTTGCCGCCTCGGGACTGATTGGCGTCATCGGCGCGTGGCTGCAGCCGCGCACGCTGGGCGTGCGGGATCCGTTCGGGTTCGTCGTCTATTGGGCGGTGATCGCGGTGTGCGCCGCCTTTGTCGGCGCGATCGAGATCGTACACAACTACGTCGTCCACGACGACGCGGCGGCGCGGCGCCGGACGCGGCAGGTGATCGGCCAGTTCCTGCCCAGCATTGCCGGCGGCGCCGCGATGTCGGTGTGCTTCGCGCACCTCAACGCCGCGCTGGTGCCGCTGCTCCCCGGGCTGTGGGCCATCTGCTTCGGCATCGGCATCTTCGCGTCGCGGCCGTACCTGCCGCGCGCGAGCGGTTACGTGGCGCTCTTTTACTACGCAGCGGGATTCACGGTGCTCTGGGTCGCGGATGCGCCGGGCACGTTGAGCGGATGGTGGGTCGGCGGCACGTTCGGCGTCGGACAGCTGCTCGCCGCGCTGGTGCTGTGGTGGAACCTGGAACGCGGCGCCACGGAATGATCCACCACGGATACACACGGATGGACACGGATAAAGACAGATAGGTGCAACATGCCTCGCAAGACGAAAGACGAACCCGGTCGCTACGCGTATGAAGGACTGGATCGCGTGCTGCACGAGAAGGCGCGGCTCGGGATCATGACATCGCTCGTGACGCGTCCCGAAGGCGTGTTGTTCACGGAACTGAAGCGCCTGTGCGCGCTGACGGACGGAAATCTCAGCCGCCACATCGACGTCCTGCAGGACGCGGGGCTCGTCGAAGCGTGGCGCGGCTCGGACGGGGGACGGCCGCAGACGCTGTATCGGCTCACCACCGAAGGGCGCGCCCGCTTCGTCGCCTACCTGGAGGAGCTCGAGCAGGTGGTGCGCGACGCGCTGCCGAAGGCGGTCAAGAAACCGGAGCGCTCGCCCGATCTGCCGCCCGGATTCCAGCCCGCGTAGCGGCTACGTTCGCCCCTCTTCTCTGAGCTTCTGCAGGTGCGCCTCGACGGTCTCGATCGCGGCGCGCTGCAGCGCCTCTGACAATCCCTCATAGACGCGCGCCACGATCTCCTCGGGCGTGCGCGCACCTCCCGCCATGGCCTCGAGGATCTGCCGCTCGCGCTCGGCGCGGTGCGCGATGTACTGATCGATGAGCGCGATCGGATCGTCGACGATCGGTCCGTGCCCCGGCAGCAGCCGCCGCGGCCGCAGCTCGCGGGCGCGTTCGAGCGATGCGAGGTACTCGCGCAGGTTCCCGCCCTTGCGCGCCGGAATCACGATGCTGCCACCCGCGCGCGCGAGATCGCCGCAATAGAGATCGCGTGAACCCGCGTCGAAGAAGCACAGATGATCCGGCGAGTGACCTGGCGTCGCGACGATGTGCAGCACCGTGTCACCCGCCGGCTGCGGGTCGATCGGCACATCGATGACGCGGAGGTTCGGCCAGCGGGTGCGCAGTGCCGGAATTCCGCCGACGTGATCCTGGTGTCGATGGGTGACGAAGATGACGCTCAGCTGCGCCCCGTCGAGCGCTCGTTCGACGCTCGCCACGTGTTCGGGATCGCCCGTCCCCGCGTCGATCAATGCCGGCACTGTCCCGCGCAGCAACCATGTGTTGTTGCCGGTGGGGCCCGTCCACTCGGAGGCGTTGTGCGCGGGAATCAGAATCGGGACTTGCGACATCTTCCACAGTCACGGCCGACGGCTCATCACGATGGCCACGAATAAACGAAGACCACGAAGAAGACAAACTAATTTAACGTTTTTTATTTGTGATATTCTTACCTTCGTGATCTTCGTGACGAGCCGTCGGCCGTCGCAAGTGCAGGCATTCCCTCAGAAGTAATACCTCACTCTCACATACCCGAAGTCGCGGTCGGCAAAGCGGCCGATCGCATCCACCCCGCTGCCGTCGAACCATCCGATCGATCCTTCCACCGCCACATCATCGCGAAGCTTCGCGACGGCGATGCCGCGTACGAACGCGGTGCTGGTCGTCGGGTTGTAGACGCCGAACAGCCGTCCTTGGTATTTCTCGCGCGCGAACGTCCGGTCGGCGGACAGGACGATCGACGTGTCCGTGCGTCCCGTATCCGTCCCTGGCGGCACGTTCGTGTAGCACTCGCGATGGAGGATGACCGAACCGCTGATCCGATAGTCACCGGCCTTGCGGTCGACACCAGCGCCCGCGTCGATCGACTGGCCATCGCGCGTGGCGAACGCGTTTGGAACCTGGAACGTGTCGTCCACGAATGCCGCGACTTCCGCGCGGAATCCCCACTCGCCCGCGACGCTTTCGAGATCACCGCCGATCATCGTGAAGCGAGGATAGAGATGTACCGGGACGCTCGGCTCGAC
>JBKPRU010000081.1:0-7285 GCA_046734675.1 Acidobacteriota bacterium | reverse complement strand
ATCAGGAGGAGCATCGCCGCGGCGCCGAAGAGCAGTGGCAACAGATCGCGAAGGCTTCCGACGAGATGTTCGCGAAGCGGCACGATTTGCGCCGCGATGTTCGTGTTGGTCTGTGGATATTCGCGCGCAAGCTGCGCGGAGAGCGCGTCGAGCTCCGCCCGCGCGTGCTCGATTGACACGCCCGGCCGCAGCCGGCCGATGACATTCCAGAACCCCGGGCCGCGGAGAGTCTGCTCGAACGGCTCGAATCCCTGCTTCGGCAACCACAGCGACGGTTCCGGCCGCGTCGCGCGATTGTCGAAGAGCCGCAACTCGAAGTCGGGCGGAAGCACGCCGACGATGGTGAACGAATCGATGTCGTTGAAACGCACGCGGCGGCCGATCGTCGACGGGTCACTCGCGAAGGATTCTCTCCACAGCGCGTAGCTGATAATCGCAACCCGCTCGCCGCCGCGCCGGTACTCCTGAGGGAGGAAAGCGCGGCCGTGAAACATCGGGGTGCCGAGCACATCGAAGAACGGCTCGCCGACGCGCGCGGCTTCGAGGTGCGCGGGCTCGTGGCCGGCAATGGTTGCCTGGATCGTCCACGGCTCGGCGACCGCGACCATCTCGAAGGATTGGACGCGAGCCATCCAGTCGATCGCGTTGGCGGGCGCGACGTCCTGCTGCGCGGCGCCGGTGTCGCGGTTGTATTGCCACAGGGTCATGACTCGATCCGGCTGCCGCACCGGGAGGCCACGCAGGAACAAGGTGTCGGCCAGGCTCGCGATCGCGGTCGTCGCGCCAATCCCGATTGCAAACACGAGCAAGGCGATGGCCGTGAAGCTCGGGGTCTTCAGCAGCATCCGGGCGGCGTGCATCGCGTCGTGCACGGCGTCGGCGTCGAGCGTGAACTGGCGCCGGATCCACGCGGCGTCCGGCAGCGCTCCCAACGCGCGGCCGATCAGTTCCACGTTTGCGCTCCACGTGACACGCCGTCGGCGCCGGAGGTGTGCGGAGAGATGGCGCAGCTCGGCGTCCCACTCCTGCTTCCACTCGGCGCGCCCGGCGCGCGGCACGACGACACCCACCACGTCGATCACGCGCAGCGCCAGCCACAACGTGAGACGCGACATCATGACGAGCGCGCCGGACGCAGCCGTCGCAAGCGAGCCGCCACGGCTCGCGGCAGGGGATGGCGGATGACCGCTGCGTCGAGAACGCTCTTGCCGGCACCCGTGAGCTCGTAATAGCGCCGCGGCGGCCGCTGTTCCTCGCGCGCGATGACCACGTCTTCCCAATGGGCAATGACGATCGCTTCGCGCTCGAGACGGCGGAGGATCGGATACACGGTGCCGCTCGGAAGCCCCGTCGCGTCGAGGATGTCGAAGCCATGACGCACGCCGCCGGCGAGCGCATGCAGTACCAGCGTCGTCGAGTAGGTGAGCTTCACGGGTGCGAAATCTACCTATGTAGAGTTACGCGTGTCAACGGCGAAGATTCGAAGGCAAGCCAGTGCGGCCACGATCATCTGACGTTTGATGGCTGCGGCATCGCGATTGCGGCAGGGCCGGCGGAGGTGTCGGAATGCGGAAGTTCGTTGTCCAATTTATGTCCGTCGTTATCGGAATCGGGCTGCTGGGCACAACCCGGGCCTTCGCGGATCCCGTGACGGTGACGGGCGGTCATGTCAGCGCACGGATGAACAACGGCACGTTCACGCTGACCGGTGACGGGTTATTCCTGTCGGGATCTCCGCAGACCGGCTACGACTCGGGCCTCTGGGAATGCGCGCCATGCCGCGCGAGCGATCGACTGAACCTCAGCCTCAGCAGCACCGCCGACGGGTTCTTCGAGGAGGGTCTGCCAGGCGACTTCAATCACGTGCACTACGACCAGACCTGGCTGACCGGCCATCTGGAATTCACGGCGGGCGACATGACGTCCGCCATCCTCGACGCGGATCAGACGTCGATCAGCATGCCGTTCACGTTCTTCGGAGAGATTGCGAATTTCGATAGCTTCGCAAGCCTCGCCCGAGCGCCGAACGGGAACCCGCCGCTCTTCATCGCGACCTTCACCGGCAGCGGTATCGCGACCGCGCACTTCCGCGGCCCGATCGCCGACCCGGACGGCGCGCTGTTCTTCGCCGACCATATCGACTACGACTTCACGGCTGCCGCGGCCGCGACGCCCGAGCCCGCGTCGCTGCTGCTGCTCGGCACGGGCGCGGCAGGAGTGCTCGCCCGACGCCGCGTCCGTCGGAATTTCGAGCGCTGATCTCGAGATCCATCAGCCTTCCCTCATCATCACGAGGGTTGACGCGGCGCGCTTTGGATTCTAAAGTTGAACAATGGAATCCGGAGCGGAACCGGGGCGCTGGAAGCAGAAGGCGCTCACGCTGGTTGGCCTCGGCCTGTCCGTCGCGTTGCTGGCGGGTGTCGGACTCTATACGTTCCTCATCACCAAGGGGACAAAGCTGCACCTGAATCCGAAGGAGGTGCCTTCGGTGACGCTTGCGCCTCCGTCGCCGAAATGGACCGCCGCGGTCCAGCAGGCGCGGCAGCTCGCCCGCGCCGGTCTCGTCCAACAGAATCTGCCGGGCCTGTCGGTCGCCGTCGGCGTTGGCGGCGACATCGTCTGGGCCGAAGGATTTGGCTGGGCGGATATCGAGAAGCGCGTGCCGGTCGCGCCAGGCATGCGCTTTCGGATCGGGCACACATCGAAATCGCTGACGTCGGCCGCGGCCGGCGTGCTCCTCGAGAAAGGCCGTCTGCACCTCGACGATGAGATCCAGACCTACGTGCCCGCGTTCCCCAGGAAACAGTGGCCGGTCACGCTGCGGCAGTTGATGGGAAACGTCGCGGGCGTCCGGCACTATCGCGACGACGCCGCGTCCAGGCCCACGGCGCATTGCGACCGGGCGTCCGACGGAGTGAAGAGTTTTGCGGACGATCCATTGCTGTTCGAACCCGAGACGCAGTACGGCTATTCAACCTTCGGCTGGGTCCTGGTGAGCGCGGCGATCGAAGCCGCGGCGAACGAGCCGCTCTCCTCGTTCATGGATGCGCGCGTGTTCAAGCCACTCGGCATGACTGCGACCAGGTTCGACTCCGCCACCGAACCGGTGCCGGATCGCGTGACCTTCTATCAACGGCGATTCATGGGAGAGGGCAGTGAAGGCGTGGTGCCGGCGCCCCCGATCGACTATTCCTGTTTCGCCGGCGCGGCCGCGATCCTGTCGACGCCGTCCGACCTTGTCCGGTTCGGGATGGGGATCGAGAGCGGCAAGCTCCTGCAGCCCGCCACGGTCACGACGCTCCAGTCACCGCAGGCGCTGACGACAGGTAAGGAAACGGAGTACGGCCTCGGGTGGATGGTGGAGACCGTGACGCTCGCCGGCGAGCCGACGCGAATGGTGCACCATGCCAGCCGATCTCTGACCGGTGGCACCACGTCGTTCATGACCTTTCCGTCGCGCGGGATCGTCGTGGCGGTGACGGCGAACGTCGCGAATGCGATCACGAGGGATATCGCGTTGAGCATCGCGCAGGCGGTCGCGAACGACGGGACGAGTCCGTCACCCAAGTAGCGATGTCGCACTCCCTTTTGCGAGGGTTGTGCCGCAACGCGCGGGCGTAGGATCTGATCGTCGCAAGGGCCCTGTCGGATCCCCAGCTAATTGAACGTCACCGTGTGTGTGTGCGCGTTGTCGCTCGACGTGGTCTTCTGCACACGCGTTCCGGCGCTGATTTGCCCGAGGTCGGCTTGCGCCAGGGCAACGGTGTGTGCGTGCCCTGCCACCGTCGAAAGCGTCAATGTCACGGCGTTTCCTGCCGTCAACTGCGCCGCCGTGACGACCGCGCCGGCATGAGTATGGCCAGCGTCGGTGCTGACGGTTCCGGTCTTGTCGGTGGGCGTTGGTGTTGGTGAGGAGGGCGTACCGTCGTCACCGCCGCAGCCAGTGATGGTGATGGCGACGCCGGCCAGCATCGCCAGAGCGCTTTCGGCCGTGAACTCGCGCCGGGTCAGCAGATTGTCCTTGCTCATCGCTCCCTCCTGAATGAAGAACATATGAGGAACGAGGCATTGTATGACCATTCACGTGTGCCGTCACTGTCAACGGCGGGCGTAAATTCGACAGTTGTGACGGAGGAAAAACTGAAACGAGGCCTATGGGCGGTGGCCTTTTGTGACCCATTCAACCAGTCTCCTGAAGGCGCGCAGCCGATCATCGACACTGACGTTCAGGTGTCCTTCAGTCTGCACGATCTCGCGTACGAAAGAATTCCGCTTGCCCGTCCTATCGAGCAACGCGAGATACCGTTCGACCGACCACGAGGGAATCACCGGGTCGTACGCGGTGTCTACGGCGACCACCGGTACTCGGAGCGCCCCTGTGGGGCCTGGTAAGTTTCGGACGCAACGTTCCGCGGCGGAATCGACAACGAGTGCCGAGCCGAACGCGTTGCCGCCGCACCTGCGTTGTAGATCTCGAAGTGCCTCGGTGTGAAACGCCAGCAGCTCGGCGAGCTCCTCGTTGCTACGGACGCCGGCCTGGCTCCGCAGCGCTGCGGCGCTGTCCGTATTTGCGGCCAGGGCCTTCACGACTGCCGTCAACGTCCGCTCGTCTGCGACGTACGCGTCGGGCACTCGCACAGGCGATGGCAGCACTGCAGGAAACCGATCCTGAAAGGCTGACAGCAGTTCGAACGCGCGGCCGAAGAAGGCGTGAGGAGCGCTGAGAAGACCACTGATGGCCATCGCCCCGTCGAAGCCAGCGGCCGGCGATTCCGCGATGAGCAGCGCAATCAGTCCACCCTTCGACTCGCCTACGATCAGCGTGTGTTCGGGGACACCGTACCGTTCGATGAAGTCCGCTCGAAGCGCATGGACGTCAGCAACTCCTTCGGCGATGGCCACGCCACCAGCCGAGTACCCGGTCTCGGCGTACGCGTAGCCCTGGCGGACGAGAGCTTCAGCAAACGGGCCTGGGCTCTGACCTCGTTCGAATGTGAAGGGCGCTGGCGAGTAGCCGCCTGCCGCCACGATCAGCGACCGATTCCATGATGTCGGTACCTGTAGTCGGAAATGTGCACCGGCGACGGTGCCGATCTCCCAAGCTCCGCGAGGAGCCCCGCAGCCCACTATCGCAAGCGATACGATCGCAATTGCAATGCTCGACCACAACTGAACGCCCATGTGATCCCCTTAGATACTTGGGCGCCGGGTTTGTTCCTGAGGCAACGACTGGGTTAGGGCTCGCGAGGCCGGTCTTTGACGAGTTGGAACCAGACAGCTTGGCTGCTAGCTGCTTTTCGATTACCTGGAGCCCGCTGAACAGGCCGAGGAAAGTTTGGCGTCCCCAACGGGATTCGAACCCGTGTTTTGGCCTTGAAAGGGCCACGTCCTGGGCCTCTGGACGATGGGGACACACGTGCGCGGCGGGCGCCTCCGGGCGGGCACCCGGATCCGCCAGATCATAGCATGTGCGGGATCTCTCGGGCCACCAGCACGACCCATGCGCCAATCGTTGCCCACGCCCCGACGTGCCAAACGCTGCAAGGATTCTACGAGTTCGGAACCCTTGAACCGTTCTCCGGCGACGCACGCTCGACGGCGCGCGCGACCGTCGAGAACGGCGTACTCTTACCAACGCCGCGCCTGCGTCTGTTCGGAGAGCACACCATGACCCGCTTCGTTCGCGCCGTGTTGGTCACGGCCGCCGCGCTCCTGCTGTCGACATGCGGGACCAACGAGCCGCTGGGCCCGACCCCCGTCGATCAAGGGATCATCATCTTCATGCACGCGGGATTCCGCGGCAGCTCCCAGCAGCTCGCGGCCGACATCAGCGACCTTGGCAAGGTCGAAGGGCCGTGCGGCGCGACCGAGGACGAATCGTCGCGGACGTGGAACGACTGCATCTCGTCCTTGCGGGTGCTGCCTGGATGGCGCGCGACGTTGTATGGCGATCGGGATTTCCGCGGCGGGACCATCGAGGTCACGGAGGACGTCGAAGATCTTGGCGCCATCCGAGGCACCTGCTCGGGCAATTTCAACGACTGTATTTCATCGATTCGCGTCGCGAGGCGCTGAATTCGGCCCACGAGAGCTGACGCTCTCGTGGGCCGTTCGCACGCGGCAATCGGTCGGCGTCGACCAACGCTTATTGCGGCGCCCCGACGTTCAGCAGAACGTTCGCGGCCCCGCACGTGAGCGCGTTCGCCGCGGTGAAGTCGACGCGGTTCTGGTTGGTCTCCGGCAGGTTCGACCGGTTGATCACCTGCTGCATGAACGTGCCGATCCAGCGTCGTGCCATCGAGGGATCGACGCCGCTCTGCGCCGCCTGCTGCAGCGTGTTACTCAGCTCGTTCTTCGTCTGCGTGCTCGCGACGAGGCCGTCGACCGCGGCTCCGAGATCCGCGAGCGACGTGATGTGCGAAGCGCAACGCGCCGGTGGGAGTTGCACGGGCGGCGCGGCGATCGTCGAGTGATAGCGCACGGCACCAAACAACGCCGGTTCCAGTCCCTCGCAGTGCTGCTCGAAGTCGGCGGCGAAGCGCAGCACCTGACCGCCCGGTCCGTAGACCGCTTCCAGGATGTCGAATCGTCCCGCCACGACATTGCAGCCGCGACCCGAACCGGACACGTCGAGGCCCGCGCCGGTCGGCGACTGGAACGGCCAGCGCGTCGCGTTTTCGTACGAGCCAGGGACCAGCACCGCGTCACCAGCTGCGGCGAACGCAAGATTCCAGGTGACCATCCCGCCGTTGAAGCCAATCGACACGCCGTTGTCGAAGTTGCGCGCCGCGACGAACGTTCCGTCGCTCGGCGTGAACATCTGCTGCAGTCCCTGGCCGATGTAGTCGCCCGCCTCGCTGTTCATCACGATCGCCGTCGTCCCGTCTGCGGGCGGTGGGGGAGGCGGCGTGAACGAGACCGACGAGTTCACGCGAATCGACCCGAGGAGCGCGGCCGCGCCACCTTCGCAATGCTGCTCGAAGTCGGCCGCGAATGCCTGCACCTGGCCGGCCCCGTCATACACCGCTTCGCGCACGACGAAGCGACCCGTCAGTGTGTTGCAGCCGCGGCCCATGCCGCTGACGCTCAGACCGGGACTGACGGGCGACTGAAATGGCCAGCGCGTCGCGTTGTCGTAGGTGCCGGTCGTGAGCGTCGCGTCGCCCGGAGCGGCAAAGGCGAGGCTCCACGTGCCGCCGCCGGTATTGACGGAGACGCTGACGCCGTTGTCGAAGTTGCGAGAGAGCGTGAACGAACCCGTTGCCGGCGTGACGGTCTGCTGGAC
>JBKPRU010000080.1:0-14551 GCA_046734675.1 Acidobacteriota bacterium | reverse complement strand
CGTCAGCGCTTTGCGCGCGTCCACGCACGCGAGGAGGCCCTGACCGAAACGAAGCGGCAGCTCATCGAACCAAACCTGCGCCTCGTCGTGTCGATCGCGAAACGGTATCTCGGGCGCGGGCTGACGTTTCTCGACCTGATCCAGGAAGGCAACATCGGCCTGATGAAAGCGGTGGACCGCTTCCAGTTCCGCCGCGGCTTCAAGTTCTCGACTTACGCGACGTGGTGGATCCGCCAGGCGATCGGACGGGCGATCGCCGACTACGGGCGGACGATCCGCCTGCCCGTGCACGTCATCGAGTCGCTGAACAAGGTGACCCAGGCGCGCCGCGAGCTGACGTCGCGTCTCGGCCGCGATCCACGGCCGCAGGAGCTCGCCATCCGCCTCGGCATGCCGCTCGCCAAGCTGATGCTGCTGCTCGAGGCCGCGAAAGTGCCGGCCTCGCTCGACGCGCCGATTGGCGACGACGAAGAGTCGTCGCTGCGGACGATCGTGCACGACGCCGGCGCGGCAACCCCGGAAGACGAGGCCATCCGATCGCAGATGGCGGAGGAAGTCGAACAGGCGATGGCGCCGCTCGACGACCGCGAGAAAGAAGTGCTGCGCCTCCGATACGGCTTGGGCCTCGATCGCGAGTTGACGCTCGAAGAGATCGGCCGTCGTCTTTCGGTCACCCGCGAGCGTGTTCGGCAGATCGAAGCGCGGGCGCTCAAGAAGATCCGAAACGGCCGCACCAGCGCCGCGTGACCACGACAGAGGAACGTGTATGGCTGACGAACGACGCGTTCAGTAAATCTGCTGCGTCTTCGCGACGACCGTTTTCGGCGGGGTGACGCCCGCGGCGATCATCACGTCCCGCACCGCCGCCTCGGTTTCCGGCGACGGTTTGAAATTGCCGAACCGGTAGCCGACCGCAATGGCCAGCGGCGTCCATCCGAACTTGTCCGGCTGATTCCAGACGGTGATCCTCGCACCGTGGGCCGCAAGGAACTTCACGACGTTCGGAAGGTTCTTGTAGGCGGCCGCATGCATCGCGGTCTCCCCGTTCACGTCGACGGCATTGATGTCGGCGCCGAGATCCAGCGACGCCTTCACCGCCTCGAGCACTTCCGCCTCGGTTCCCGCGTCTTCGCCGGGTGACCGCGTAGCCAGACCGGCGGCGGCCATCAGCGGTGTGCTGTTCTCGACGTTGGTCAGCAGCGGATCCGCGCCAAGCGACGCGAGCGTCCGCATCAACTCCGCGTCGGCCGTGAGCGCGGCCAGCATGAACGGCGTCGCACCGAGCTCGTTCAAGCGCGTGTTATTCAGGTTGGCCTTCTTCGTCATCCGGGCATTGAGGTTCGCGCCGCGAGCGGCCAGCTTCTTGACCAGCTCGAGACTCGTCATCGCGCCGGATCCGTCGGGCGCGGGATCGTTGTCGCCCACGCCTGGTTTGCGGACGGCCGTGATCGCGTGCAGGACCGTGTATCCGGGCAGATCGGCGTTGGGATTGGCGCCGGCGTCGAGCAGGTAGGACGCGAGCTCGAAGTGCGCGTTCGTCACGGCGAGCAGCAGCGCGCTTGCGCCGGCAGGAGGCACGCGGCCGCCATACCCGCGGCGTTTCGGTTCGACCGGTATGGTGTCGTTGACGTCCGCTCCTGCCTTCACCAGCACCCGCACGGCATCGATCTGTCCTTCCCTGACCGCAAAGAGCAGCGCGTCGAACCCCGACGGCACGCGCGCGCTGACGTCGGCGTCCGCGTCGACGAGGGCCTGGACGATTGCCGCATGCCCCTCCGCGGCCGCCCACATCAACGCGGTCTGACCGCGCCGCTCATCTTTCGCGTCGACTCGTGCGCCGCGCGCGAGGAGCGCCTTCACGGCGATGAGCGATCCCGTCCGCGACGCGGTCATCAGCGGCGTTTCGCCGCCGGGAAGCGCCGCATCGGGATCCGCCCCGGCGGCGAGGAGCGCCTCGACGAGCGCGCCGCTGCCGTTCGTGCACGCAAGCGACAGGGGAGTCGCCCCGTAGCGGTTCGCGGCATTGACGTTCGCTCCCGCCTGGAGCAGCTGCCGCGCGGTCTGCTCGTCGTCATGGTACGCGGCCCAGTGCAACGCCGTCATGCCGTCGGGTTGCGGCGCGTTGACGTCGGCGTGTTGCTGCAGGAGCGCACCGACCGCGGAACGGTCCATCTTCTCCATCGCGTCGGCGAGCGGCGCGCGCGCCGCGGACGCGTCGATGCTGATCGCGCAGAGCAGGAGCGCGAACAGGCCGAGAGCCGCGCGCCGGAATTCAGAGGGAGAGGAGTTCATCGACGCGGCCTTGACTGTCCGCAAATGTATCCATGTGAACGCCGACGCGTTCGAGCAGCGTCAAGTGAAGGTTCGCCAGCGGCGTCGGCTCCGCATAGTTGACGTGGCGTCCGCCCTTGAGCCGGCCGGCGCCCCCGCCGGCGACGAGAATCGGCAGGTTCACGTGATCGTGCACGTTGGGATTGCCCATGCCGCTGCCATAGAGATACAGGACGTGATCGAGCAGCGACCCAGTGCCCTCCGGGGTGGCCTTCAGCTTCTCGAGGAAGTACGCGAACAGCGACACGTGGAAGGCATTGATCTTCGCCATCTTCGCGATCTTGTCCGGATCGTTGCCGTGGTGCGTCAGCGGGTGATGCGGGTCCGGGACGCCGATTTCCGTGTAGGTGCGGTTGCTCGTCTCGCGCGCGAGTTGAAAGGTGATGACCCGCGTGACGTCACCCTGCAAGGCCAGGACCTGCAAGTCGAACATCAACCGCGCGTGATCGGCGTACGCCGCCGGCACGCCGACCGGCCGATCGAGATCCGGCAGCGCGTTGTCCTCGGTTTCCGCTTCGGCCTTCTGGATGCGACGCTCGACCTCGCGCACCGTGTCGAGATATTGCCCGACCCGCGTGCGATCCTCCGGGCCGAGCTCGTGCTGCAATCGCGTGATGTCCTCGCGCACCCAGTCGAGCAGGCTCGCGCGCTTGCGCAGCGCGATGCGGCGATCGGCGGCGCTGCCGCCCTCGCCGAAGAGCCGCTCGAACACGATGCGCGGGTGCGCTTCCGCGGGGAGCGGCGTCGTGGGTGACGACCACGAGAGATTGTTCTGATAGACGCACGCGTAGCCGTTGTCGCACTGGCCGACCGTCTGAAGCAGGTCCATCGAGAGCTCGAGCGAGGGCAGCAGCGTCTGATTGCCAATCTGCTTCGCCGCGATCTGGTCGACGGTCGTGCCGAGATAGTAGTCCGAGCTCTCCGTCCATTTCGCGCGCGCCGCGCTCAGGAATGCCGCGTTGGACGTCGCATGCGTGCCGGGATACGCGTTCTTCAGTTCCAGGTTGCTGATGACGGTGAGCTGATCGACGACCGGACCGAGCGACTGGAGTGTCGGCGACAGCGTCGTCAACGTGGTGTCGCCCGCCGGCGTCCAGCGCGGAAGATCGCAGCCCATCGGCATGTAGACGAACCCGAGCCGGCGCACCGGCTCCGCCGGGGTCTTCGCCAGCGCGGTCATCGACGGCACCATGGCATCGAGCAGCGGGAGGGCCACGGTGGCCCCGATGCCGCGCAGGAACGTCCGCCGCGGCAACGCCTTCCTGGTGATGATCATCGCGATGTCCTCATCTGAAACGGCTGGCTCGTGACGACGCCGAGAATGATTGACGAGAGGCGGTACTGCTGCGGACGCGCATCGCGGACGATCGCGCGGATGGCCGG
Organism: Acidobacteriota bacterium; assembly: GCA_046734675.1. Lineage (GTDB taxonomy): Bacteria > Acidobacteriota > Vicinamibacteria > Vicinamibacterales > 2-12-FULL-66-21 > QHWT01. The sequence continues at coordinate 10,837 of JBKPRU010000080.1, read as the reverse complement.
CGCATCGTAGTACTCCACGCCGCGGCCGAGCGCATACGTCATCAGCTTCTCGGCAACGGTGCCGACGAACAGTTCCGGGCGGCGCAGCAGCGCGCGTTCGAGCCCGTCCACGTCGGCGAACCGGGTGCCATCGGGCAAGCTGCCGGCCACGTCGATTTGCGCTCCGTCCTCGATCGTCCGGCGGCGACCGACCGCGTCGAACTTCTCGAGTGAAAGCCCTATCGGATCCATCAGGTTGTGGCACGCGGCACACTGCGCGTGGTTGCGATGCTCGGCGAGCCGATGGCGAACCGACAGGCTGCCGTTCACAGTGTTGTCTTTCAAGGCGGGCACGTCGGGCAGCGGCGGCGGCGGTGGAACACCGAGCAGCGTGTCGAGCACGAACTTGCCGCGCAAGACCGGCGACGTCCTGGTCGCATACGACGTCACGGTCAGGATGCTGCCCTGGCGGAGCAGTCCGCCGCGCCAGCTGTCCTCGTCGAGCGTGACGCGACGGAACCGAGTGCCGTAGACGTGCGGGATGCCATAGTGCTTGGCGAGCCGCTCGTCCACGAACGTGAAGTTGGCGTGCAGCAGATCGAGCGCGCTGCGATCCTCGCGGAGCACCGCCTCGACGAACAGTTCCGTCTCGGTGCGGAAGGCCTGGCGGAGGTTGTCGTCGAAGTCGGGGAAGCGCCGCATGTCCGGCGAGATCGCGTCGAGATTGCGCAGGCGCAGCCACTGCGCCGCGAAGTTGGTCACGAGCGCGTTCGACCGATCATCCGCGAGCATGCGGCGGACCTGATGCTCGAGGACGGCCGGCTCGTGCAGCCGTCCGGCCACCGCCGCATCGAGCAGCTCATCGTCCGGGATGCTGCTCCATAAGAAAAAGGACAAGCGCGACGCCAGGTCGAGATCGCTGATGCGATACGCGGTGCTCGCCGGAATGCCCGCCGGATCCCGTTCGACACGGAAAAGGAAATGCGGGCTCACGAGCACGGCCGAGAGCGCCGTTTCGATGCCGTCGTCGAACGTCCCTTCCGCACGCGCGGCGCGATAGAGATTGAAAGGCCCCTCGAGATCTGTGTCCGTGACGGGACGACGGTACGCGCGCCGCAGCAGTGTGGCCAGGATCTGGCGGGCGGCGCGATCGTCCCGGTCGGGACTCGCGGGCGTCGCGACGAAGATCCGGCGACGGCTCGGCGTGTCACCGGGACCGGTCGCGCTATACGGACCAACAATCGAGACGGAGTAGATCGCCGGCTGAATCCGCGGATGCCGGTACGAATTGAAGTGGGCGTGATAGGGCTGACGCGGCGTCTCGACGAGCAGCGTCGGCTTCTTTGGAAACGTCACGCCGACCGCGTGCGGACCCGCGGTCACGGGCACGCGCAGGTGCAGGTGCTGATCGACCGATTCGTGCGAGCCAGGCGCGTTATCGCCGCGTCCCGGCGGCGTGACCGTGAAGGCTTGCAGCCGCGTCCCGTCGAGCAGCACTTCGACCTCGTGCGGCTCGCTCAGGCCCTCGACGTGCTCGTCGCGGTCGCGCGTCAGGCGGATCTGAATCTCGTACTCGCCGTCGAGCGGGAACGTGTAGTGGACGAGCGCTCCTCCGCGCGTGCCGATCGGAAGGCCGTCGAGGTGATCCTCCTGCGTCAGGTCCGCCGGGACTCTGAACGTTTCCCCGCCCGGCGCGCGACCCGGCCGACCGACGGCCACGCGGCTGATCTTTTCCGCAGCCGCGACATACCGGTCGAGCAGCGTCGGCGACAGGTCGCCAACGGTGATGTTGTCGAAGCCGTAACTCGATTCGTCCGCGGGCAGGAGCGACGCGACGTCGACGTCGAGGTCGAGTAAGTCGCGGATGGCGTTCCGGTATTCGGTTCGGGTGAGCCGCCGGATTGCCGCCGTGCGGCCAGGATTGGGATGCGCGGCCGCGGCGCGATCGAGCGATTTCTCCAGCGACGCGATCACCGCGTCGTAGGTCGCGTCGTCGGGGCGTTCCTTTCCAATCGGCGGCATCTGCCGCGCCCGCAGTTTACGGACGACCTTCTCCCAGACATCCGGGTGCCGGCCGACGGCGTCCGCTTCGATGGCATCGAGCGCGAGCTCACCCTTTTTGTGATCCTCGTCGTGACAGGAGAGACAGTATTCGTCGACGAGCGTGACGTGCGGGGCTGCCGTCGACGGGCGGTCAGACGATCGCTGCTGCGCTTCCAGCGAGAACGCCACCCCGGCCGCTGCGAACAAAACCGTCACGCCGACCGGGACCGCGATCCCCCTGGTGGTCACTCGCATCTGCCGCGAAATGATACGCGGCGGCATCGCATGATTTCAATGCGTGGACGGCGAGACTCGCCGTAGCTTTGGCGGGTTAGACCCGGCAACGCGCGACCGTGAACGTTCCCGCAAAAAGCTGATATGCTCCGCGGCCGCCGTCGGGCGGACGTCACCGGACCGGCGGACGAGGACGCATCATGGGCAGCGCCGTCAGTCGTCGCACCTTCCTCGAAGGACTCGGGAAAACAGGCGCGCTGCTCGCGGCGGGACCGTGGCTGCGCAGCATCGGCTACGCGCAGGTCGCCCGCGGCCCGGCGCGAGCCGTGGTCGTGCAGCCCCGCGCGCGCGCCGACTTCGACCGACGGCTGTTCGGCGCGTTTCTCGAGCATCTCGGCCGCGCCATCTACACCGGCGTCTACGAACCAGGATCGCCCCGCGCCGACGCGAACGGTTTCCGCACCGATGTCATCGCCGAAGTGAAGCAGCTCGGCGTGCCGGTGATGCGTTATCCGGGCGGCAATTTCGTGTCCGGCTACAACTGGCTCGATGGCGTCGGCCCGAAGAAGCAGCGGCCGGCGGTGCTGGAGCGCGCGTGGAACTCGCTCGAGACCAACCAGTTCGGCACCAATGAATTCATCGACTGGTGCAAGCGCGTCGGAACCGAGCCGCTGCTCGCCTTCAATCTCGGCACGGGCACACCGGAGACGGCGGTCGCCTACGTCGAGTACTGCAACATCGACAAGGGGACGAAGTGGAGCGACCTGCGCCGCGCGCACGGTTACGACGCCGCGCACAACGTCCGCATCTGGTGCCTCGGCAACGAGATGGACGGGCCGTGGCAGATGGGACACATGCCGGCCCGCGAGTACGGACGGAAGGCGCGCGATACCGCGCGTCAGCTGCGCGTGATCGATCGCAGCCTGCAGCTCATCGCCTGCGGATCGAGCAACACGAACATGCCGACCTATCTCGAGTGGGACCGCGAGGTGCTCGAAGAGTGCTACGACCAGGTCGATGGCCTGTCGCTGCACAACTACTACGGCAACACGCCGGCGCTCACCGGGAACAGCACGCCGCGTTACCTGGCGATGAATCTCGACATGGAGCGGCAGATCAAGGAGATCGCCGCCGTCGCGGACTACGTGCAGGGGCTGCGCAAGTCGCCGAAGCGGCTGTGGCTCTCGTTCGACGAGTGGAACGTGTGGTATCGCGCGCGCGGCGGAGACTTCGCCGACGGCCATCGGACATTTGCGCCGAAACTGCTCGAGGAGGTCTACAACCTCGAAGACGCGCTGCTCGTCGGCGGCTTCGTCAACACGCTCTTGCGCCAATCCGATCGCGTGCGGATTGCCTGCCTCGCGCAGATCCTGAACGTGATCGCGCCGCTCGTCACCAACGAGACCTCGGTGCTGCGTCAGAGCATCTATTTTCCGTATGCGTGGGCGCTGCAATACGCGCGCGGCCGCGTGCTGGATCTCTTCGTCGAGTCGGAGACGTATCCCATTACCGCGGCAGGGCTGCGCGCCGACGTCGCGCGTGACGACCAGGTTCCGTTCGTCGACGTCGCGGCGACGTTCGATGCCGCGAGCAGCCGCGCCGCGGTGTTGATGCTGAACCGGGATCTCGAGGGCGATCGCGAGGTCGTGCTCGACTGGCGCGACCTCGCACCCACCCGGGTGCTCGCGTGCGAGACGCTGACCGGCCCCGATCTAAAAGCGTTCAACACCTTCGAGGATCCCAAACGCGTCGTGCCGCGTCCGCTCGAGCCCCCCGCGGCCGGCGCACGGATGACGTTCAAACTGCCGCCGCGGTCGTACACCGTCGCACAACTCGCCACGAGTCAGGCGGCCCCGGCAACAGGCGCACGCTAGCCCAGCTACGGGTCACCAGTTTGCGCTTGACTTGCTAATACCTATGCACTAGCGTGCGCGAACGACCGCACCGTGAACGTTCACGGTGATGGTCATTTTCTTTCCCCAGGCGTACGGGAGGTGCCAATGTCGAGGACCTACCGCGTAGGCCCCCGCGTCGTGTTGACCGCTCTCTGCTTGAGCATGTGCTTGAGCACTCCGCTGCTGGCGCAGCGCGCGGACCGCGCCGTGATCAGCGGCGTGGTGTCCGACGAACAAGGCGCAGCCGTCCCCGGCGCGTCGGTCACCATTCGCAACGACGCTACCGGCGTCGATACCGTGCTCGTCACGAACAATGCGGGCGCCTATACCAGCCCGCCGCTGGTGCTCGGGAAGTACTCCGTCACCGTCGACGTGCAGGGGTTCAAGAAGTCGGTCATCAACGACATCCTCCTGCAGGGCGGCGAGCAGGTCCGCCAGGACGTGCGCATGCAGCTGGGGGGTCTCGAGGAGACCGTGCAGGTGACGAGCCGCGGCGGCCTCGACGTCACCACACCCGACGTCGCGCACACGGTGAACGAGAAGTATTACCGCGAGCTGCCGATCGTCACGGCGGCGGACGTGCGGCTCGCTGAAGCCGTGCTGCAGATTCAACCGGGCTATCTGCCGATGCGGCCCAACGGCGACCCGATGTTCCGCGGCAGCCAGTTCAACTCGCGCATCAACGGCGGCCAGACGATGGCCACGGAGAACTTCTTCGACGGCGCCGCGTTCGGCTATGCGGTCGGCCACCAGCAAAGCCACGAAAGCACGCCGCCGGTCGAGGCGGTGCAGGAAGTGAAGGTCATCTCGACGTCGTACTCGGCGCAATACGGCCACACCAGCGGCGGCTTCATCGAGTACACGGGCAAGTCCGGCACGAACAACTTCCGCGGCAGCGTGTACGAGTACATCGCGGACGACACGTTCAACGCGAACGGCTTCTTCGCCAAGAAGAGCGGGATCGGCAAGACGCCGCTCAGCAACAACAACTTCGGCGCGACGATCGGCGGACCGGTGACCTTGCCGGGCTACGACGGCCGCAACAAGACGTTCTTCTTCTTCAACTACGACTACACGCGGCTGCGCTCCGGAGTTCTGCCGGGATTCGGCAACACCACGCCGATTGACGCGTTCAAGAACGGCGACTTCAGCACGCTGCTCACGGGCAATCAGATCGCCACCGACGCCCTCGGCCGTCCGGTGTTCGCGGGTCAGATCTTCAATCCGGCCACGACCCGCCTCGTCAACGGCATTCCGGTCCGCGATCCGTATCCGGGCAACGTCATTCCGGCCAACGATCCGATGCGCAGCGTCGTCGCGTCGCGGGTCATTCCGTTGATGGTGCATCCGGATCGCGCGGGCACGTCGTTCAACGTCGCGGGCAATCCCGCCGGGGACCAGACGTGGGAGCTGAACGCCCGCAACATCATGTCGCGGGTCGATCACAACTTCTCGAAAGGGTTCCGGGGCAGCACCAGCTTCTACTGGAACCGGCGTCCGTCGGTGCGCAATTGCGGTGAAGTGGCGGGTTGCACCGTACCGAACGACCCGGAACACGATTCCGCAGCGAACACCGACTACTACGGGAACGGGTTCTTCCAACGGATCTCGACCCACCACCTGCATCAGCAGTTCGACTGGATCGTGCGCAACAACCTCCTGAACCACTCCACGGTCGCCTACGACCGGTGGTTCATGGGCGGCAACCACCTCGCCGCGGGCGCGGGCTGGCCACAGCGGCTGTGGCAAGGCACGGGCGCGGCGACCGGAGGGATCCTGGACACGACGGCCGGGCCGCCGCAGTTGAATTTCGCGGGGAACATTCCCTACAACTCCATCGGTCAGGCCGGCTGGCCGGCGTTCGGCTTCCTGGTCAATAACCGGTGGCAGTTCTCGAACGACCTGACGTGGATCAAGGGTCGCCACACGCTCAAGACCGGCTTCGAGTTCCGCTATCACGACTTCCCGTTCCGCGGCTGGGCAGCGGGAGCCGTGGCCGGCAACTTCAACTTCAACCGGCTGGGCACCGCCGGATTCGACGCGAGCGGCAACAGCCTCGCGCCGACGGGCGATCCATTCGCGTCGTTCATCCTCGGCCAGGTGCAGAGCGCCAACCAGACGATTCCCGTCGAGCCGACGTTCCGCGAGACCTACACCGGCACGTGGGTCAACGACGAGTTCAAGATGAACGACAAGCTGACGCTCACGCTGGGGCTGCGCTTCGACTACCAGTCGGCGCGGACCGAGGTGAACGATCAGTATTCGACATTCGATCCGAACACGCCGAATCCCGGCGCGGGCGGCCATCTCGGCGCGTTGATCTTCGCCGGGAGCGGACCTGGCCGGGCGAACACGCGCAAGTTCGAGAACCCGCCGAAGGACGCGTGGGGGCCGCGCCTCGGCTTCGCGTATCGGGTGAACGACAAGAGCGCGCTCCGCGGCGGCTACGGGATCTACTACGCGCACGTCGCCTTCGATCAGTTCGTGGGCCAGCCCACTGAAGGGTTCCAGACCAACGCGCTGGCGCCGAACACGACCAACGGCATCTTCCCCGCGTTCCTCCTCGACCAGGGCTTCCCGGCCGATCGGATCCAGCAGCCGCCGTTCATCGATCCGACCTTCAACCTGGGTGGATCGCCGATTGCGGTGGCGAGCAACGGACTGACGCTCCCGCGGTTCCAGAACTGGTCGGTCACCTACGAACGTCAGCTCACGAGCAACATGATGCTCGACGTCTCGTACATCGGGAACCACGGCAGCCGCCTGAACCACCACTGGCAGACGCTGGGGATCGACGCGAACATGAATTCGCCCGACGTGCTGCAGTTGGGCACAGCGGTGCTGCAGTCGAACATCAACTCGGATCTGGCGCGTCAGGCCGGCATTCAGTCGCCGTATCCGGGATTCAACGGCAACGTCGCTCAAGCGCTCAGACAATGGCCGCAGTACCAGAACATCATCTGGCGCGGCGTGCCGACCGGCGAGAGCCAGTACCATGCGATGGAACTGGTGCTCGAGCGGCGGTTCTCGCGCGGGCTGCAGGCGCGTTTCGGGTATACCTACTCGACCCTGCACAACAACGGCGCTGAAAGCGCGCAGGGGGACAACGGCGTCAACGGCAACGTGCAGAACCCCGCGAACCCGTTGGAATGGCAGCTGAGTGGTGACGACACGCCGCACGTCTTCCTCACCGGCGTCACCTGGGAAGTCCCCGGCCCGACAAGCGCGGGCCTCAAACAGACGCTCCTCGGCGGCTGGCACGTTGCCGGCATCCTCAGGTACGAGAGCGGGCGGCCGCTGAACATTTCCATGAACAACGACCTCGGCGGCCTGTTGTTCAACGGCCAGAAGCGTCCCAATCGAGAATCGGGGACCGACGCCGTGGTGGCGAGCGGCGACTTCGACCCGACCACCGACAACTACTTCAATCGCAACGCCTGGAGCGATCCCGGCCCGCTGCAATTCGGCAACGCACCGAAAGTCGACGGGTCGGTGCGAGGCTTCCCGAACTACAGTGAGGATGTGAACATCTTCAAGGAGTTCCGCCTTCGCGAGCCGATGAAGCTCCGCTTCGAGATGGACTTCGGGAACCTGTTCAATCGCGTATTATTCTGCGACCCGAACACGAACTGGAGTTCGCCCGCGTTCGGGACGGTCAACACCCAGTGCAACCAGGCGCGATCGGTTCAGTTTGCCCTGAGATTGGATTACTGACCGCACCAACGACGGTTCCGCCGCAGTCTGCACGGCTGCGGCGGAGCCGATCGTTACCGGCCGGCGCGCTCGTCCTGTGCGCGGCCCTTACCATCCCCTCATTCGTCACCGCCGCGTCACGCGTCCAGTCGAGTGCCGCGCACGTCGACGCGCGGGCCGCGCTCCAGGATGCGGCACGTCTCGTCGAAGAGTCGCGGCTCGAGGAAGCCGAAGCGCAGGCGCGCCTCGCGCTTGCGGATCCCGCGACGCAAGCCGTCGCCTACTCGGTCCTCGGCACGATCCGCTTTCAGCAGAACCGCCTCGATGACAGCGCGCTGTTCTTCAAGAAAGCCATCCGCCTGGACGACCGGTTGCCCGGCGCGCGACTGAGCCTCGCCCAGATTTACGTGCTGCAAGGGAAGCCCGCGTCGGCCCGTCCCTTGTGCGAGCACGTGCTTGCGCTCGATGCCACGAACGCCGCCGCGCGTCTCACGCTCGCGCGTGCGGAAGTGGAAACGGGAAACAATCGCCGCGCATTGGAGATCGCGACGCCGGCGATCGATGCGTTCAAGCTCTCGCCTGAAGGTCTGTTCGTCCTCGCGACCGCTCACCTGAAGACGGGGAGTCGCGCCGCAGCGCTCGCGACCGCGGACGACTGGGTCAGGCTGACGGACGTTCCACAGCCGTGGGCCATCAAGATGGGGGCGCTCTTCGCGAGCAACGGCGCCGCACGCGAGGCGATCGCGATCCTCGAACGAGCGGCGCGCGTCGGACCGCCATCCTACGAGCTGGCGTTCAATCTCGCGGGCGCATATCTGCTGAACGGCGAGGCGGCGCGAGCGCTGGACGCGTACGACGCGGCGCTCCTCGTGCAGCCCGGTGCGGTGCCCGCCCTGCGCCAGGCGGCAGCCGTCGCCGAGCAGCGCGGCGAGTTGGAGCGATCCCTCTCGTATTGGCTCCGCGCCAGGAAGATCGAAGCCGACGATCCCGAGATCCTCCTTGGCTTCGGCCGGGTATGTCTCCGCATGGATCTGCTCGAGGACGCCGAACCGGCGCTCGTGCGCGCCGCCGCCCTGAAGCCGAACGACACGACCTATCAATACACACTCGCCGCCGCGAAAGTGGGGAAGCGGCAGTTCGAGGCCGCGCAGGCGCTGCTCGAACCGCTCGTCGCCGCGCACACCGGCGATGCGCGCCTCCAGTACGCGCTTGGTTCGGTGCTGTATCTCCAGGGACATCTGCCGGACGCCGCGACGCACCTCCGCGAGAGTTTGCGCCTTCAGCCCGAACAGGTCGCCTCCGCCTACTACCTCGCCCTCGTCGAGCGGGACGAAGGGCATGACGCCGAGGCGATGGGCATGCTCGAAGGATTGCTGCAGCGGTTTCCGGAACACGCCGCCGCGAGCGAGGTGCTCGGCGGACTGCTGATGACCGCGCAGCGCTATGACGATGCGGAACGGCGGCTGCGGGATGCGATTCGGATGAACCCGAAATCGGTGAAGGCGAACTATCAGCTCGGACTGCTGCTTGCGCGCATGGGTCGCAAGGACGAATCGGAGCGTCAGCTCGCGCTCGCGAAGACGCTGCGTCAGGAAGACGAAACGAACTCGCGGTTGCAGCTGCGGTTGCTGGATCCCGGCCAATGATCAGCGCGCTGGTTACACTGCTGGTCGCTCTCTCCTGGACGTCGCCGCAGACGCCGGCGACGTCTCCGGGGGATCAGAAGACGGCCGCGAACGCCGCCGCGATCGAGAAGCTCGAGGCGTTCGCGACCGAGCACCCGAACGATCCCAAAGGCTGGGTGATTGTCGGTCTCGCGTACTGGGACAAAGACGACTACCCGCGCGCGCGTGCCGCGTTCGAGCGCGCGGTGAAGGTCGGTCCCGAATCCGCCGAGGCGCACAACTGGCTGGGCGTCGCGCTCGCGGAGAAAGCAGATCTGCCCGCCGCGGCTGCCGAGTTCCGCAAAGCCGTCGCACTCGATCCGAAGTACGGACGCGCGTATTCGAACCTCGGCTCGACGCTCGCGCAGAGCGGCGACTACGCGGAGGCGGTGCAGGTATTCAAGAAGGCGCTCGCGCTCGAGCCGAACAGCGTCGGCGCCCACCTGAACCTCGGCACGGCGCTGCGCGAGACCGGCGATCTCGAAGGCGCGCTCGATCACCTGCGCCGCGTCGCCAAAGCGGATCCCGACAACCCCTCCGTCCATTACGAGGTTGGACAGACGCTGCGCCAGAGCGGCAAGCTGCCCGACGCGATCGCGGAGTTCGAGCGGGCGCTGGAGCTGGACCCGGAGATGCGCGAGGCCTACTACGCGCTCGGGACGACGCTGAAGCAGCAGGGGAGCGCGACGCGAAAATCCGTCGCGCTGGCGGCCAGTCCCGCCGACGAGCCGTATCGCCGCGCGCAGGACGCGCTGGAACAGGGAGATCTCGATCGCGCGCGCGAACAGCTCGAAGCGGCGCTCGGCGCCGACGAGCGCCACGCGGACGCGCACGCGCTGCTTGGCTTCACCCTCGGACAGCAGGGGAACCTCGCGGCGGCCGTCCCGCATCTGGAGCGCGCGATCGCGCTGCGGCCGGAGTCGGCCAGCGCGCACTACCATCTCGGCGTCGCGCTCTGGTATCGCGGCGACAAGGCGCGTGCCGTCGCCGAACTGCAGCAGAGCGTCACGCTGGATCCGGCCGCGGGCGAGAGCTATGCGTTCCTCGGAACCGTGCTCCGCGACGGGAACGACTGGACCGGCGCCCGCCGCAACCTGCAGCGTGCGATCGCGCTGCTGCCGCCGACCGCCGCCGTGTACATCGACCTCGGGATCACGTTTCTGCGGGCAGGGGAACTCGCCAAGGCGCTGGGCCAGCTCGAAGCCGGATTGAACGCGCCTGGACCCTCCGCGCCCGCGCCCGACTGGGACGGCGCCACTGCAGCACTTCGATCGCGGTTGTCCGAGAGCGCCGCCGGCGCATCCGCGCCCGATCCGGACAAGGCCGAGG
>JBKPRU010000079.1:0-20244 GCA_046734675.1 Acidobacteriota bacterium | reverse complement strand
CCCAAGCGCTTTACGCGCCTTCGGCGCGACGCCCTTCGGGCTTGCCGCCTCGCTGCGCTCGGCAGCCTAACGATCTTCATTGAAACGTGGCGATGGTGGGCGTGTTTGCAGTTTTCGGCGGGACAGGTGGAAACCACACTGGCGCGGGGAGCATCCGGTACGCTCTTTTGCGAAGCACCCGCAGTCCCGCTGAAAAGTGTAAACACGCCCGCCATCTTTTCTCAGTGCGCTTGGGGCCCCACCCCCAAGCGCTTTACGCGCCTTCGGCGCGACGCCCTTTGGGCTTGCCGCCTCGCTTCGCTCCGCGGCCTAGTGACCGTCATTGGAAGCCTTGCGAGTGGTTACTGCGCTCACCTCATTGAGGTACCCACCGCCATTGCCGGTCGCAGCCGGTCGCGCCGCTGCCGCAGTCGCACCCGGGGCGGAGTAGGACGCGATCATCTCGGCCATCATCTTCTTGCCAATCTCGATCCCCTCCTCGACGAGCGCAAGGTCGATGGTCGACGCCCCGCGCTCACGCGCCACCTCCTCGATCCGCTCCTGGGTCTTCGCACGCATGAACCCGGCGGGGACGCGGAAGATGCGCTGCGCAGCGTCGCCGGTCCAGTCGAACGTGGAGATGAGCGGGTTGTTCCGCTCGTCGCGCGCGATGAGTTTGGGGTCGCTAGTGGCAGAGGCCCCGCCCGCCTCCGCTGAAGCTTCGGCGAGGCTGGCGGGTCTCGCGTCGGGTGCGGGGACCGCAATGTCGAGCGGCGCGCCCGTCTCCTCCTCAATCACCTGACGCGCGAAGTCGACCGTGATGGCATCGAGCTTCATCATGCGCGCCCGCTTCTCGACGCGCGCCTTGACGCGGCGCCGCTGATACGCGTTCTTCATCGTCCAGAGGCCCTTGCGCGCGTCCTCGGACCAGCGCAGCTTGCGTCCGTCGTAGGTGGTCTCCTCCTGGAGGCCGCCTTCGACGGCGGCAATCCGCTCGATCATCTCCTGCGAGATCACCTCGAAGTCCGACGCGCCGCACACCGTGCACTTCACGGCACCGCTCTGCGTCGCGGTGACGCCGCAGGCGCGGCACATCGAGACAGGACCGGACTTCGCGCGCTCGAGCGCGACCGCCTCGGCCAGCGCCTTGGTCCTCGCCGACGCGCTCTTCGGCATGAAGCGGTCCATCGCTTCGTCGATGACCGCGCTGGTGACGACCGAATGTCCCTTCTCGATCGCGAGGCGCAGCACGCCGGTGCGCGCGATGCCCTTCACCTGGTCGGGGACGTGCTTCATCCGCGCCTCCGCTTCCGGCGTCCACCGCACGCTCTCTTCCGCACGAACGTCGAGGCGCGGCACCTCGAGGCGCGTGGTGAGGAGCACGTCGCAGGGCGCGGCGCGCAGGATGTTCTCGGCGTTGCTGCCCAGACCTGTCTCGTCCTTCGGGCTGTGGACACCGATCCTCCCGACCACCAGCAGCCAGGGATTGGTCTTGCGCGCGTGGTCGAGGATCTTCTGAAACGGCTTGCCGTCGAGAAGCGTCTTCTTCACGGCGACGCCGGCCTCGTTGCCCATCCGCTCGCCGACCTCGAGGTGCGACTGGTAGATCTGCGCCAGCCCGGTGTCGATGATCTCCTCGTGCAGCTGGTTCTGCTCCTCGAAGCGGAACACCTTTGCCGCCTGCTCGGTGAGGACGTTCACGATGCCGTTGAAGACCGAGTAGTGGAGGTACGGATCGTAGACGCCGATGGTCTCGACCTTCTTGCCGAACGCGCGCGCGAGATCGATGGCGGTCATCAGCGCGCCGAACGACTGCGGGCTGCCGTCGATGCCGACGAGGATGGTGTCGCGCTCCGCCTCGCCGGGCTCCGGCACGTGTTTCACGACCCAGACGTCGCGGTCGGACTGGCGCGCGACGCGCTCGCACACCGAGCCGATGACGCTATCGCGGGCGCGCCCGATGCCGAGCGCGCCGATGACCACCAGGTCGGGCCGCGACGCCGAGAGATCCTTGAGGATCTCGATGTGGTGCTTGCCGTCCATCATGCGCGGCTCGAACGGGAGTCCCGATTCGCTGCAGAGGCGCGACATGCCATCGAGGTAGCTGTCGGAGATCAGCTTGAGGCCCATCGTGATCAGGCTGTCGTGGATCTTCCGCTGGCGCTCCAGTTCCACTTCGTCGAGGTACTCCTCGGGCAGCGTGTACTCCATCTGCCGGAAGCGGTAGTCGTGCAGGCTGGCGGCGTAGACGTGGCAGCCGACCAGTTTCGCGGAGAAGGCTTTGCCCAGCGCGACCGAGCACGAGACGGCGCGGTTGGAGTGGTCCGAGTTATCGACAGGAACGTAGATGCTCTTGTACATGGGGCTGCTCCCAGGCCTCATCGATCAAACGCTCGTAGCCGGCTGCTGTGTTTGCGTACTTCCGTATTCGCCTCGAGTCCTCGCGCCATGGCGCCATCGCACCCACCCGATGACGATCAGCTCGATGACGAGCACGAGGAGTGCGGTTTGAATCATCGGACCGACGACAGAGGGGACGGTCTCCGGCTCGAGATAAAGCGAATACCAGACGGAGAGTCCTCGCCGGTTGCCGCGCTCGCGCGACAAGCCGTCCCACACCGAGAAGGCGATCGGCATGAATTCGCCGGGGGCAAACCGCGCCCCGCTCGACGGGCGCAGCGGCCGCTTGAAGATGACCGACCATTCTCCCTGGTCGTAGTTGGCGACGCCGGTCACGTCGCCGCTGTCGTTCGGCGCGATGTCCGCGCTGCCGCGGCCGGTGAACTGCAGCGGCTCTGAGCGGGCGAGGTCGAAGAACCAGAGATCGACGGAGCTCTGCGCGTCGCCGAAGATGAAATACGGCTTGCGCGCGCCGGTCGGCGCCTGCGAGGGAATCTGCACCGCCAACGCGTCGGAGAACTCGGAGACCGGCGCCGCCGGCGCCTGCGCCTCGGCAAACGGATCGGCCGGCGGCTGCGTACCGGCGGCTGGGGGCGCCTGTCCGGCCGGCGCGGCCGCGTCACCCCAGATGCTCTTGTCGCCTGCGGCCGGCGCGGTGGTCGGCGCGCCTTCTTCCTCCTCGCGCGGCACCTGGAGCGACGGCGCATTCTTGCCCGTCTTCTCCCCGCTCATGTCGTGCCAGCGGACGAGCACCGCGATCGACTCGGCGTCATAGATGGCCTGGACCATCACGGAGGTGGCCGGCGGATGGAACTCGCGTCCGGGTTCGGTGATCTGTCCGATGATTGGAAACCGCGCGACGCGCGCGGAGTCGAAGCTCGCCGTCCCTTTCGCGAGATCGATCGCATCGTCGACGTGCTTGGCGACCACGAGATTCGTGTAGCCGGGACCGGCCCCGCCAGACAGCGACTCGATGAAATCGGTGATCGCCCATCGCTGCTCCGGCTGCAGCGCGTCGAGGAACGACGGCATCGGCGTGCCATTCAGGCCCGTGCTCATCGTCCTGAAGATGTCTTCGCGGGAAGAGCCGCCACGGAACGTCCACGGCTGCGAGAGGTCGGCGGGGCGGATCGGGTGGCCCCAGTCGTCCATCAGCGTCGGCGCCGAGGGGCCGTCGCCGCGGCCGAGCGTGCCGTGGCACTTCACGCAGCCGTTCTCTTCGTACAGCTTCTTTCCTTGCTCGACCGATTCCTTGGAGGCGCGCGGCGCGTTGGGCAGCGGCACCGGCTTCGGTGCGTTCTCCGGGTTCGCAAACTCGGGAGAGAACGTCGTGATGAAGGTCGCGAGGTCGGAGACCTGCTGATCCGTGAAGTCGGGCCACGCCGGCATCGACGTGTACGGCATGCCGCGCCGGATGATGTTGACGAGATCCTGGTGCGTCGGCAGCGCGCCGTTCGGCGTCGTGCGAATCTTGAACTTGCCGCTCGTGAAATTGCGGGGCCGGGGATTGAGGTGCGAAGCGGCATAGCCTTCGCCGTCCCCCTTCTCACCGTGGCACTGCGAGCAGTACTTCACGTAGAGCGTCCGAGCCGTGTCGGGCGGAGTCTTGGTGCCTTCCTGGGCACGCACCACGGTTCGTGACGGCGCGATGCAAAGCGACGCAAAAAACACGACGGCGCCGACCGTGATTGAGACTCGGGGCCGGGTGAGGTGGCGGCTCATTTCGTCCCGACCTCCTCTCGACCGCGAGGCCTCTGGCCGGTGAAATCGTAGACAAACAGGATCGCGTCCCAGATCTCGTCCTCTTTCAGGAATCTCTCCCACGCCGGCATCGCGGTGTCCCATGGCCCCCCTTCGTCGGGGAGTCCCGGGCCGCCCTTCGAGATGCGCCAGAACAGGAACGTCTCGCGCAGCATCGCGATCGTGCCCTTGTCGCTGAAGTTGGTCGGGAGCGGATCGAGTCCGTGCACGAACATGCCGTTGCCGGACAGGTTGTCGCCGTGGCAGAAGACGCAGTTCTGGTAGTACACGCGCCGGCCGTTCTCGACGTGCCTGCGGAACTCCTGCGGATCGGACGTCTCGAGATGGCGGAACGGATTCTCGCCGGCATCGAGATCGATCCGCTTGTCGTGAACCGTGATGTCCGCCGGCGACGCGGGATGCACGGTGCGCGAGAAGAGCGGCGGCTCGACCGGGACGTTCATCCTTACGTAGACGTTCGCGGCCGCGAGGGCCGGAATGGCGATGACCGTGACCGCGAGGAGCGGGGTGTAACGCTTCTCGGTCATGAACCGGACGAGCGGGCCGGCGACTTCCTCGCGGCGCTGCTGACTCGAGGACATGTAGGCGAGGATCGCGAGCGAGACGATCCCCATGTAGATCATGATCACCGACGAGGGAATCGGCGCGGTGAAGCCAAACCGCAGCAGCACGTAGATCCCTACCCACCACGCCGCCGCCCAGATCAGGAGGTTGACGCGCAGAAACCGCAACACCGCGAAGACGGCGAAGACCGCGAGCACGACAAGAATCTTCATCGCTTCTCCCCTGTGAGCGGAGTCTGCGGCTGCGTGCCGCCCGGCGGGGCGCTCTGGCCTGGAGGAGCGGCGGTCGGCGTGGCCGCGCCGCTGTACCGGTGCTTCGTCTGCAGCGTGACCGTCGGGGTGCCGCCGAGCGACTGGAGGTACGCGATCACGCACAGGATTTCCTGATCGTTCAGGCCGATCGGAGGCTTGTTGATCGTCGGCATCCCCGGGTTGAATCCCGGCACGATGAAGGCATTGGGTTCGTACATCGCCTGCGCGAAGTACTCGACGTCGCTCAGGCCCGTCTCGCGGCTCTTCGCGCGGGCGTCGACGCCGGCAAGGTCGGGGAAGCGCAGCGCGCCGCTCTTCCCGATCGTGTGGCAGGTGAAGCAGAGCCCCTTGCCTTCCATGATTTCGCGGCCGACCTTGACCATGTCCGCAGTCGACAGATCGCCCTTCACGACGACCTCCGCGGGCGGCTGCACTTCCTTCTGCGGCACCATCTGGCCGACGTAGGTGTAGAACGCGGTCGTCGCGATCACGAGCGCGCCGATGCGGCCGATGAGAGGAACGGTCATGTCAGCTCCGCTTGCTGCGGCTGCGCCTGCGGCGCGGCCTTCGGCTTCCGCTGGAAGTCGGGCCGTTCATGCAGGCTGGCGATCCAGAACACGACGCCGATCAGCATGAAGAACATGAGCACGGTCACCGAGACCACTTTCGTCGCGAAGCCGAGCGTCGGCGTGAACGCGTCAACCGAGGTGTCGCGAATGACGCCGTAGACGTGCCAGTGCTGGCGGAGTCCCGAGCGCACGTACCCCATGAGGCCCATGAGCCAGGTGAACGTGACCGCGATGAAGATCAGCACGTACTGAGAGATGCGCGGGATCTTCCCCCAGTGCACCTCACCGGTCCGCCTCGCGCCGCGGAACAGGAACACATCAATCGCGGTGATCGACACCATGGCGATCAGCACCGAGCTCACCTGCGGCACCGACAGCCTGATGCGCACCGTCGCCTCGACGAAGTAGCCGTAGACGCCGAGGAAGATCACGAACAGTGCGGCGGCGGCGAAGATGGCCAGCTGCGCGGCGTGCCCCATCTTCGCCCACGACACGGTCGCGACCTTCCCGGTGCGGCGATAGAGCAGGAAGCTCATGAAGGTGGTGAGAATCAGGATGTTCACGGCGGTGTTCTTCGCCGACATGACCCCGAGGTAGCCGAGCACCGGGTGCGTCGAGCCGCCCATCGCGCGCACTTCGGAGACGGTCGCGATGATCGATCGCGGCGTCGCCCAGACGGCGAAGCAGAGCGCGATGCCGATGAGCAGGTACTTGATGAATTTCTGCAGCGGCTGCACGCCTTCGACGCGCCCCATCCCGAGCCACAAGTAGTAATTCGCGGCGAGGAACAGGTTGCCGATCAGCACCGCCTGGATGATGAAGAGCCACGAGAACGCACCGCCCATCATCGTCAGGCCGAGCGTCTGCGAGAACGCGTAGATCTCTTTCGCGAGCCAGTAGCCGGCGAACGGGAGGGGCAGGAACGCGCTGATCGCGACGAAGTTGCCGATGTATCCCATCCAGTCGTAGTGAGCGCGCTCCTCGTCGGTTTCCGCCTGCAGGAACTTGAAGGCCGCATACGCGGCCGCCACCGATCCGCCGAATGCGATGTTCGCGATGACGCGGTGGACGTTGATCGGCATCCACGTGAAGTTGTAAATCGCCTCCCAGACGGAGGTCACGGCGCCCGTGTCGGAGACCCCGCGCGGCGACATCATGAAGGTCAGCCACGAATTGGCGATGAACATGATCGAGGTGCCGACGATGTTGAGCCCGAGGCCGAGCCCGAGATGCGTCAGCGGATGGAACTTCCCCCAGCCGTAGTAGTAGGTGTAGAGGAAGAATGCCTCGGCGAAGAACAGCAGCACGTAGGGGAGGAACGTCGGCGAGAACACGCTCATCAAGTAGTTGGTGAACTTCGGATAGAGGATGACGAGCATGAACGTGAGGAACGCGCCGAAGGTCGCCGTGAGCGAGAACGAGACGGAGAGAAGCTTCGTGAACTCGTATGCGAGATGATCGTAGCGGAGATCACCTGTCTTGTAGCCGATCGCCTCGATGATGAATGCGAAGAGCGGAACCGCGAGCACGAACGCCGCGAACAAAAGATGCAGCTGCGCGACCGACCAGATCGCCACGCGGCTGCCGACGACCGGAAACGTCCGGTACTCGGCCTCGACGTAAGGCTTGGCCTTGGCCTTGGCGTCCGCGTCCGCTCTTTCGGCGGCCAGGCCTTCCGCGCGCGGCGTCGCGTCGACCGCCGCGGCAGGCGCACGGTAGGGCTCACGGTACTCGCGGCTCACCAGCGTCGAGGCGACCCAGATGGCCCCGGCAAACATCACGAGACCGGCGACGGGACCGAGAAGGAAGAGCACCTTCCGGTTCATCGCGCCGTTCATGACGCCGTTCGTCATGCTGCCTCCCTTCTATTTGGTGTTCGCGGCGCGCGCGAGCCGTTCGCGTTCCAGCACGCGGACGTACGCGACGATCGCCCAGCGGTCCGCCGGAGGAATCGGCCAGCGGTATGCGGACATCAATCCTTTGCCGTTCGTGATGACGTCGAAGATCTGGCCATCCGGATAGTTCCGGATGTTCTCCTGGTGGAGGTTCGCGGTCGGCACGTTGCCGCGTTGAAAAAGGATCCCCTTGCCCTCGCCGCGCGCGTCGTGACACGGCTGGCAGTAGATGTTGAAGCGATCGTGTCCCCGCGCGACCACTGCCTCGTCCACCGACAGCGGGATCGTTGCGACGAACTGTCCGTCGGCTCCCTTTCCGGTGTACAGCGCCTCGTCCTCTTTGAGCTCGCCGATCGCGATCGTTCCGGGCACGGGCTCGCGCATTGCCGCGCCGTTGTAGAAGAACGTGCTGGCCGTCTGCGGCAGCACCTTCGGCTGATTGAACATGCTCGGATTGGGGTGAATCGGCGGACGGCTCGAGGTGCAGCCGCGCGCGCACCCAGTAGCGCCGACGAGGGCGGTGAGGGTGAGGATGGAGACGACTCGTCCTCCTCCGCTAAAGCTCCGGCGCACAAGGCGGCTCGTCATGCTTCGAGATCCGGGTTGGGGTTGCGTACCTTCGTCAGGTACGTCGTCCGGGGTTTGGTGTTCAACTCGTCGAGCAGCGCGTAGTTGCGCGGATCGGCCTTCGCCTTCACGACCCGGCTCGATCGGTCCTGAAGATTGCCGAACTCGATGGCCGATGACGGGCAGGCCTGCTGACAGGCCGTTTTCACGTCGCCGTCACGCAGCTCGCGTCCAGCCAGCTTCGCGTCGATCTTCGCCCGATTGATCCGCTGCGTGCAGTAGGTGCACTTCTCCATGACGCCGCGCGCGCGCACCGTGACGTCGGGGTTCATCGCCAGGCGGAGAATGTCGGGCGTGTCCTTCGTGAAGTTGAAGAAGTTGAAGCGCCGCACCTTGTAGGGACAGTTGTTCGAGCAGTAGCGGGTCCCGATGCAGCGGTTGTAGACCATCACGTTGAGACCCTGAGCGTCGTGAACGGTCGCGGCCACCGGGCAGACCTGCTCGCACGGAGCGTCCTCGCAGTGCATGCACGGCACCGGCTGGAACACCATCTCGGGGTTCTCGTCGGGCTCTCCCGAGAAGTAGCGATCGACGCGCAGCCAGTGCATCTCGCGTCCCTTCGCGACCTGGGTCTTGCCGACGACCGGCACGTTGTTCTCGCTCTGGCACGCGGTCACGCACGCGTTGCAGCCGATGCACGCGTTCAGATCGATCGTCATGCCCCACTGGTAGCCCTGGTCGTAGCTGTGTTCCTTCCAGAGCGAGAAGTGATGCGTGTCCTCTGCGAAGACGCCGTGCGGGCCCGGCGCGCCTTCACGCTTCGAGGGCTGCCCGGTATCGGCCGCGTGCGCGGCGTCGCCGCGTGCGGACTGTGCCGCCGCGTCGGCGTGCAGCTCCGTCAGCGTCGATTCGCGGACGAGCGGGCGCCCCTCCATGCTGCCGTGGTCTTGCGTCGCTGAAAGCGAGTACTTGCGTCCGGTCTTGCTCACGCTGGCGCCGCCGTCGAACCCCGGCGCCTTCGACGCACGGATCGCGTACGCGTTGAAGCCGACGCCGGATCCAATCCGCCCGGCGCGCTGACGGCCGTAGCCGACCGTCAATGCGATCACGTTGTCGGCCATGCCCGGGAGAATGAAGACGGGCAACTCGAGGGAACGGCCGGCGTAATCGACGCGGATCACGTCCTCGCTCGCCACGCCGAGCGTGACGGCCGTCTTCGGACTGACGAGCGCCGGGTTGTCCCACGTCAGCTTCGTGAGCGGATCGGGAAGCTCCTGCAGCCAGCCGTCGTTGGCAAAGCGTCCATCGTGGATCGACGACGACGGGAGGAACACGATCTCCATGCCGCCGCCCGAGGCGAGCGCGAGTTCCGCCGGCTTACCCTTGATCTCCGCCGTGACTTCCGGAAGCTCGCTGCCTGCGAGCACCCCGTCGTGCAGGACGCGGTTCCACTTCTTGTCGTAGTCCGTCTCGCCAAGGATTGTTTTCCAGGTCTCGCGCACGATCTCGTAGCCGGGTCGATCCTTGTCCCCGGCCATGACGCCCAGCACCTCAATCGGGGTCTTGCCGCCGAAGAGCGGCAGGATCAGCGGCTGGACGACGCTGACCGTTCCGCCCACTGCACGCGCGTCACCCCACGACTCGAGGTAGTGCGCGAGCGGCAGATGCCACCCCGCCCTCGACGATGTTTCGTCGACGCTGTGGCCGAGCGCAATCGTGTGCGGCACCTTCGCCATCGCCGACGCGAAGTCGAGATCCGCGGGGGCATCGAAGACAGGATTGCCGCCGAGGATGACGAGCGTCTGGACGGCGCCGCTCTTCATCGACGAGACGAGCGAGGTGAGCGAGTTCAGGCTTGGCAGCGCCGCGTCCTTGGTCTCGTAGTAGCTGACCGTTTTGCCCGTATTGCCAAGCGACGCGTTCAACGCGCAGACCGCCGCGTGAACGGCGGGCGGCTGACGGTCGCCCGCGACGATCAGGCTGCTGCCGCGGTGTGCCTGGAGATCTTTGGCGACCGCGTCGAGCCAGCGCGGTTCGACACCCGGCACGCTGGCTGCGCCTTTCGCGCCAGCACCCAGACGCGCGGCGAGCGCCCCGACCAACGCGCCGATCTGGCGGCTCTCGAGTCGCAGCCGGTGATCCGCCATCGCGCCCGTCAGCGAATACACCCCCTCGACGGCGTAGAGACGGTTCATGCCTTGCCCTGAGCCTGTCGAAGAGGACGCGGCGGCGCGCCTTCCGTCCGCGAACCCTCGCGCGTGACGGATCATCTCCGGATCGGAGAGCAGCGGGTCCGCGTCGAGCGCGAGAATCACAGACGCGCGATCGAGCCGCAGCAGCAGATCGACGTCGCGCCCGATGGCCTGCTTCAGACCCGCGAGGCGGTTCTCGTCGCTGATCGCGTCGTAGGTCGCCCACTGCAGCTTCGGGAAACGATTCTTGAGATCCGATGCGAGCCGCGCCAGGGTCGGCGACGAGAACGATTCGGAGAGCACGGCGAGGCCGGCGCCGCCGTCCGCGGCATGCGCCTGCGCCAGTGCGCCCCACGCGGCCACGAAATCGTTCCAGGATTTCTTCGCACCCTGCTGCGTGACCGATTGCGAGCGATCCGGATCGTAGAGGCCCAGAATCGATGCCTGGACGCGCGTGCTCGACGCGCCGAGCGTCGACGGATGCGACGGGTTTCCCTCGACCTTCGTCGGGCGTCCTTCGTGGCTTTCGACGATCAGCCCGTACGCACTCCGCCGGAACGGCATCGTCGTCGCGTAGAACCGCGGAATCCCGGGGACGACGTCCTCGGGGGCGCTGACGTAAGGGACGATCTCTTCGACCGGACGCCGGCATCCCGCGAGCCCCGCGAGCGACAGCGAGGCGCCGACGAGCAGCATCATGTCGCGCCGCGTCATCCCGTCGGGAAGCTCCGAGGCCCCCTCGGGAAACTCCCGCTCGAGCGCGTCGCGGAATTCGGGCCGGTCCTCGAGCTGTGCGAGGCTGCGCCAGTAGGTGCGGCTCACCGGTGGCACCCTGAACAATCCGTCGGCGGACTGACCGGCCGTGCGCCGGTCTGCGTGGCGACGGCGCGGACCTCGCGGGGAGGGGTCCACTTCATGTTGGTGACCTCCGAGACGGGGCGTCGGTGCGGTTCCGGATTGCGATGGCAGTCGAGGCACCAGCCCATACTGAGCGGCGTCATCTGCGTGACCGTCTCCATTTCGTCGATGCGGCCGTGGCAGGTGACGCAGCCGATGCCGGCCGCGACGTGGACGTTATGCGCAAAGTAGGCGAAGTCGGGAAGCTTGTGAACGCGAATCCAGCGCATCGGCCGGCCGCTCGCCGCGCTGTCGCGGATTGGCGCGAGCGCGGCGCTGTCCCGCTTCACGAGCTGATGGCAGTTCATGCACGTCTGCGTCGGCGGAAGATTCGCGACCGCGGATCGCTCGACCGAGGCGTGACAGTAGCGGCAATCGAGCCCGAGCTCGCCGACGTGCAGCCTGTGGCTGTAAGGGACGGGTTGCACCGGACGGTAGCCCACGTCCGTGTACCACGGCGAAAAGAAGTACCAGACGCCGGCGACCACGACCGCAGGACCGATCGTCCCCGCAAGGGCGGCGGCGAGCGGCAGTTTGTTGGACCAGCGGGGGAAGATTTGGGCCAAAGACTAGGACTCCAGGGCGCCGGGGGACAGCTGCCCAAACCACGAGTCCGCGATGGAACGGTAATGCCACATCCTCGCACCCACAAAAAAGAAATTGCACAGGGGAACGATTGGAGGCCCGGTAGATTGAGGGCGCGATTCTACTCATGCGATGGCGGGGCTGCAAGACCCCACCGTCCAGCGCGCGCCGGCGCCGCTACTTCAACTCATTCCAGATCAACTCCGCGTTGAGCCGCACCCGCGAGGGGCTCTGACCGGTGTCGCCAACTGCGTCCGCGGCGCGTTCGGGAATCCAGCCGGCGGACGCATGTCGCGCATCAACGTCGCCGTGTTTTCCTGCGCGACGACCTCGACGTTCGGTGGAAAATCGACATTGCGGCTGACGTGATCGAAGTGTGTGTGCGTGTTGATGAGAGGTCGTCACCGGCTTGCCGGTGAGCTCCTTCACTTTCTCGAGGAGGGGCTTGCCCCAGCCGGGCAGCTTGGTGTCGACGAGCAGCACACCGTTCGCGGTCACGAAGACCGCGCTGTTTCCGCCGCCACCGCGGAGCACGAACAGGTTGTCTTTCAGTTAGTCGACCTGAAGGGCCGCTGCCGACGGCTCCTGCGCAGCCTGGCCGCCGCGCTCCGACACCGCAAGGACCGCGGACAACCCGCCCACGATCACGAGTGCGCCAAGAACGAGTGCCCGTTGCATCGCACTCCTCCTTCGACGCGGACCGCGTCATCAGCAACGCGCGTGATATTGCTTCGGTTCGCAGTCTCGTGGCTAGGCGAACATAAGGCGAATATGCTAACGTCGGAGCGTGGCGCTCCGGACGTGCACAGTCAGCTTCACTGACCCGTCTGGAATCCGGCACTCGGTGGAGGTGATCGCCGAATCGGTGTACGAAGCGGCGGCGCTGGGCGTCTCGGCGCTCAGGAAATGCGGCTGGGTCGACGTGGTGGCGCCGGGCACTGAGCTCGACATCCAGGTGCGAGAGCCGGCAACGACGCATCACATCAGCGTTCAGCAGATTCGTCGATGGTGTGACGGCGTCGCGATGAGCCCCGACGAGACGCTGAGGAAGCGGCGATTGAAACAGCTCTTGCAGTGACGAACCCGTGACAGAGACGTGCGATTGGTGCGAGGCGCTGTCCGCGCTCGACGTGCTCGTCATCGACTGTCAGGCCACGGCGGCTGCGCCGCGCGGACACTTGCTTGAAATCGGGTGGGGCCGCGCGCGGGCGTCGAACACGGGTGTGCGCGCCCGCCTAATCGCGCTCCCTGAAGGGGAGAGCATCCCTGCGGCGGTCACGCGCATCACGGGCATCTCCGAGCCGATGGCGCGCGAAGGCATGGATGCCGACGCGGCGTGGCGCGAGCTGTCCGATGCGGCCGCGGCATTCGCACCGCACGCCGCACCGACGATCATCCACTTTGCGCGATTCGAGCGGCCGTTCCTTCGGACGCTCGGCGGAGACGCGCTTCCGTTCGAGATCGTCTGCACCCACGAGATCGCGCGTCGTCTGTTGCCCGATCTTCCGCGTCGCAGCCTTCGTGCCCTGACCGGCTACTTCGGGCACGGCGTTGGCGTGCTGCGCCGCAGCGCCGAGCACGTCGAGGCGACGGCATTCGTGTGGCGCGAGCTCGTACGGCTCCTTGAGGACGAGGGCGTCGTCACGTGGCGTGCGCTTCGCGAATGGCTCGACGTGCCGGTGCCGGCGACCAGGCGTCGCCGGCGCGTCTGGCCGATGCCGCGCGACGTGCGGCTCGCGGTTCCGGACGCGCCGGGCGTCTATCGCATGCTTCGCACGAGCGGCGAGGTCTTGTACGTAGGCAAGGCCGCGTCACTGCATCAGCGGGTGAACAGCTACTTCCGCAAGCAGAACGGCGTGTCCGAACGGATGCTCGAGATGCTGTCGCAGGCCCGCGGGATCGCCTTCGACCGGCTGCCGACGACGCTCGAAGCGGCGCTGCTCGAGACGGACGAGATCAAGCGTCATCGTCCGCCGTACAACGTTGCGCTCACGACTGACACGCGCGCGCTGTGGTTCACGTCGTCCGACCTGAGTACGCGCGCGGCGCAATGGTCGACCGCGACGCCGCTGGGACCGTTCCCGTCTGCCGACCTGCTCGACCGATTCGGCGCGCTCGCGCGAACGGATCCGATGGCGCTCGTCTCGGGCGGCGGTGGCCTTGACGCCGCGACGTTCGAGGCCGGGTATGCGCGGGTCTGCGCGTCGCACGCCGAGCTGTCGCGGCGCGACCTCGGCGCGCACGAGCGGCTGCTCCGGCTCGGCACGCGCTTGTGGCGCGAGGGTCGGCGCGACCACGACGTCGATGAGGAGGATGCGGATCGTCACATCACGTCGTGGACACCGGAGCTCGTGCAGCTGTCGATCGAGTGGCTGGCGCTGCGCGCGGCGTTCGATCGACGGCGGGCGCTCTGGTTGACGCGCCTCGTCGACGCAAGCGTCGTGTGGACGGAGCCAGGCGCTGAAGGCGCGCGGCTGATCGTGATCGACAGGGGAGAGATGGTCGTCGCCGCCGACGTGGCTGGCGGCGCGACACCGCCGGTTCCTCCGAGTCACACGCGCTCCGCCGCCGCACGCCGTGCGATCTTCACGCTGGCGTGCTTCGATCGCCTGCGCGTGCTCAACACAGAGCTCAAACGTCTGACGGCAGCCGGCGTCCCCGTGGCCCTCCGATTGAGTGCCGCCCCGCCGCTCTGCGGCGCGCGTCTCGCCGCGGCGCTCTGGTGGGTGTGATCAGACACCACGCCTCACGCTCCGGCGGGTCTAAAGACCTGCCCTACACCTACGTGCATGTATGCGTCGCGTGGTGATTTTTCTCGCCTGTAGGCCGGGTCTTCAGACCCGGCGACTACGCGGGCGTGTGCGTCGCGTTGGTAACGAAGCGCGCGTGCCGCACCGCGGCGGAGATCACGTAGACGCGGAGATTGTTGCCGTTCGCGTCAGCCGGATAGAGAAAGAATCCCTGACGCGCGGGATCGTAGTTCAGCGTCGATCCAAGCAGCACTTCACCGTCGTTGAAGGTGACCTCGATGCGGCGGCCGCTCGACGGCCCATCGAAGATTGCGCGATCGATGCGCGTGGGATCCCCCTCCAGGTCCTTCACGAAGAACAGCGCCTTCACGCAGCCGAGCGGGACGAGCAGGCGGTCGTCGCTGACGCCCGCCGACGGCGACAGGTGCAGCTGTGAGCGCGAGGCGGTGAAATCGTTGGTGTACCCGCGCAGCAGCCGGCCATCGACGAACCGCACGACGACGGGATGCCATCCGCTTCCGGCGCCATCGGACGGCGGTGGCCCCAGGTCAGCGGGCTTGACCGTGGCTGGTGTCGACGGAGCCGCGGCTGCCGGTCCAGCGGCGTGCACCGCTTGCGGCACGGTGCTCGGCGTCGTCTTTGCGTGCGAGCGCGAGAGACCCGTCGCGCTCAGGCGCGGGTGAAAGCCGCGCAGCAGCGTGATCAGGTACGCGCTGGCCTTCAGCGCGCGGAACTGCCGGCTGTCGGGCGCGAAGCCGGCGGGAAATTCGATGTTGAGGACGCCGGGCGTGGTGCGCCGGCTCGCGCTGACGTCGAAGTAAATCGACTCGGCGCCGTCGCTGGGGGTGGCCGGGGCGCTCATGACGCGGATCGAAACCAGCGGCATGACCTGCCGGATGTGGGCTTCGATGGCGGCCATCGCCCCGCGGATCGAGTCGAGCCCTTCGAGCGCGCGCAGCGCGCGCGCGACCAGCTCCGCGAGCTGCCGGTCCGCGGGATCGGTGCGCCGCTCCGCCGTCCCCTGCAGCACGCGCAGCGCATCGAGCATGCGCTGGAACTCTGATGACTCCGCCCCTTCGTCGGGATCGGCCTCGGCGTAGCGATCGACGATGCTCTTCAGCGCGAACTCGGCCCTGAGGAAATCGACCGCGGGTGCGTCCTTGCGGCGGCCGAGCAGGTGCGTGACGTCGAGCGACCGCCGGAAAGCGCAGGCGCTGCGATACCACGGTCCATCGCCGAGCGCGCAGATCTGGGCCCGCAGCACGCGCGACGGCACGACGGTGTCGAGGTTGTGCCCGATCAGGTGCAGCACGAGATCGGTATTCGGACACACCCGCGCCTGCGTTTCGAAGAGCGCGCCGCCGGCGGAGACATCAAGCAGCCGCACCGCCGGGCCGTACTTCATTCGGGCTTCGCGCAGCCAGTTCAGTTCCTGGAACGTCAGACGCGGATAGACGCGGCGATCGAGCCCCCGCGGCGCGACGATGCGCCGATCAGGCTGGATGCGCGGCTTCGTCGGGGCGTCCTCAGACACCCGTGGCCGCAGTTCCGCATGCACACGAACACTGCTCACGACGGCTTCTTTCTGACGAATGCCGGGTTCGAGGACCCCGGCCGCTGCCTTTTCGAGGTTGTGAGCCGTTCGCTCTCGCAATCGCAGTGCCGCTGCCGTGATACGACCGCCGTTGAGAATTCCGCCAAAGTCGCGATAGGTGCGCGCGAAACTGTTCGCGCGTGTGTCCATCTACGAACATCGCGAGACACACGTGTTCCGTTGTGCAGCACGTTCGGGCGCGCGGCCTATCCGCGGGAGTCGGCGAGGAGCAGCGTCATTTCAATGAAATGCGCCCGTTTGAACAGCCGCGCATCCTCGAACGGCTCCGTGCCAACCGCGACGAAACCACGGCGCTCGTAGAACGGCAGCAGTTCAGAGCGCAGGTTGACGACGAGGATGTCAATCGCGCGTGCGCCTGCCTGCCGGCACCATCGTTCGGCGGCCGTCATCATCAACTGACCAACACCGGTGCGCTGTGCCGCCGGGTCGACGGCGAGCAGTCCGAGGTAGGCGCGGTCACCGGGCCGGCGCTCCACGAAGACGCACGCGGACGGCGGCTCGCTGTCGCGTGCGCCGACGAGGAACGTCCCGCGTGAAAAATAGTCGCGGAGGTCGGCCGCGCTCAAACGATCGCCGGTCACGAACTCGCGCTCGACTTGATACGCGGAGTTGATGATCCGAAGGATGTGCGGGAGGTCGTGATCGCGCGCTTTGCGAACCGCTGCCGTGCCGTCGAACCGCCGCTCGAACTCGTACACGGTCATCCCGAAGAAATCGCGCTCGTGCCCGGTGCGTGCGAAGCCATGCGCCTCGTAGAAGCACGCTGCGCGAACGAGCACCGAAGTCGTATCGAGCGTGACGCGTGAGCACCCGGCCGCCTGTAGTTCGTCGAGCGCGCGGCGCAGCAGTCGCGCGGCAACTCCGCGTCCCTGCCAGGATGGGACGACGGCCATCCCGCGAATGTGTCCGTGCGGTGGCTCGATCGGAACGGCGGCAATCGTGCCGACGATGGCGCCGCCGCGATCGTCGGCGACGAAGAGTGCCATCGCGTCCATGCGCACGCGCAGCGATGCTTCATCGAGCACGGTATCTGCGAACGCCGCGTTCGTGTAGTCGCGACGATACGGTTCGAACGCGGCGGCAAGGCAGGAGAGGATACCCGCGGCGTCCTGCCGGCGCGCGGGGCGGATGACGATCATGGGGACGCCCGACGCCCGGTATACAGTAGCCACATGCGCCTTCCAATCGCCGGATGCAGCGTCGCGGCCTGCACATCCGCCGCTGGTGCCTTCGTCGCGTTCGTCCTCCTGGCCTCGACCGCGTTCGCCGCGCCGCGCACCATGCGGATCGATTACTACCACACGGGGAACGACAGACAGGAACTGTTCAGCCTCGATCGCATCGTCATCGAGCCGCTCGAGTGGCCCGGCAACTTGCAGAAGACGGTCGACCGGACGAACCTCGGCAAGTACTTCTTCGAAGTGAAGGACGCGCAGGGGACGGTGCTGTACTCGCGCGGGTTCGCCTCGGTTTATGGCGAATGGGAGACCACGGACGAAGCGAAGAAGATCAACCGGACGTTCCACGAATCGGTGCGGATCCCGGCGCCGGATGGACCGGTCACGCTGACCATCCGCAAACGCGACGCAAGCAATGCGTTCCAGGACATCTGGACGACCCCCGTCGACCCGAAGAGCATATTCGTCGATGACTCGACGCCGTCGGCCCCCGGCGCGCTGATCACCATCGAGAAGAACGGCGAGCCCGCCGACAAAGTGGACGTGCTGCTGCTCGGCGACGGCTACACCGCGGCCGAGCGCGGCAAGTTCGAAGGGGACGCGCGCCGGATGATCGACATCCTGTTCGCAACGTCACCGTTCAAGGAACGGCGCCGCGACTTCAACGTGTGGGGGCTCGTGCCCGCGGCGGCGCAGTCGGGCATCTCGCGGCCGTCGACCGGCGTTCATCGCGCCTCGCCGATCGGCGCGACCTACGATGCGTTTGGCTCCGAGCGCTACGTGCTCACGTTCGACAACCGCGCGATGCGCGAGGTGGCCGCGTTCGCGCCCTACGAGTTCATCGAGATCCTGACCAACACGCGCACGTACGGCGGCGGAGGCATCTTCAACCTGTACAGCACGGTTGCGGCCGACAGCGCGCAGGCGCCATATGTCTTCGTCCACGAGTTCGCGCACCACTTCGCCGCGCTCGCCGACGAGTACTACACCTCGCCGGTCGCGTATGGTCCGGCGCCGGCGCACCGCGTCGAGCCGTGGGAGCCGAACGTGACGGCGCTTCTCGATCCGAAGACGCTGAAATGGCGCGACCTCGTGGCACCAGGCACGCCGCTGCCGACGCCGTGGCAGAAGCAGGAGTTCGAGCGGATGTCGCGGGCCTACCAGGAGCGCCGCGCGAAGATCCGGGCGGACAACCGGCCCGAGGAGGAAATGGAAACGCTGTTTCGGGAGGCGCGTGAGGGCGAACAGCAGCTCTTCGCGCGGGAAAAATACAAGGGCAAGGTGGGCGCGTTCGAAGGCGCCAACTACGAGGCAACCGGGTACTTCCGCCCCGAGATCGACTGCATCATGTTCACGCGCAGCCCGGAATTCTGCGCCGTCTGTCGCCGCGCCCTCGACAACATCATCCGCCTCTACACCGCATGAACACGCACGCTGTCCGCATTCTCGCGCTCTCACTCCTGCTGCTCGCCCCGATCGGCACGATCGCGGAGCAGGCACCAGCTGCCTCGCCGCCACAGGTCCCCGCGGCGGACCTGATCGATCGCATCTTCACGGCGCGCGAGTTCTCCGCGCCGCCGCCGCTGCAGCCGCGCTGGTTGAACGACGGCAGCGAGTACTACGCGATCGATCGCGCGCGACCGGGCGGCGTGGCCATCGTGCAGTACGACACGGCGACGGGAGCCGAGCAGCAGGTCCTCATCAGCGCGGCGCAGCTCACGCCGAAGGGAGCGCAGGCGCCGCTCGACATCGACGATCTCACCTGGTCCGGCGACCGCAGCCGCGCGCTCATCTTCACGAACGGGCAGCGCGTCTGGCGCACCAACGCGCGCGGCGACTACTGGCTGTTCGATCGCACAGCGGGCACGCTCCGTCAAATCGGCCATGACGCGCCGCCCACGTCGTTGCTGTACGCGAAGTTCAGCCCGGACGCGACGAAGGTCAGCTACGTTCGCCAGAACGACATCTACGTCGAGGACCTGGCCACCGGCGCCACGACGCGCCTCACGAAGGACGGGAGCGATCTGGTGGTCAACGGCGCGGCGGACTGGGTGAACGAGGAAGAGCTCGATCTTCACGACTGCTACGAGTGGAGCCCCGACGGCCAGCGCATCGCCTTCTGGCAATTCGACATGCACGGCGTCGGCAACTTCCCCCTGATGTACTACCTCGGCACGGAGCGCCGCATCGTCACGCACCTCCCTTATCCGGAGAGCGGCCCGTATCCATTCGTCCTCAACGTGCCGTATCCGCTCGCGGGCACCACGAACTCCGCCGTCCGCGCCGGCGTCGTGGAGACCTCCGGCAGCAGCGACGTGAAGTGGCTGTCGATCCCTGGCGATCCACGCGAGCACTACATCGCGCGGCTCCAGTGGGCCGACGCGCAGACCGTGCTCGTTCAACAGCTCAACCGCCTGCAGAACACCGACGCGTATCTGCTCGCCACCGTGGCGGACGGCACGGCGCGCGAGATGTGGCGCGATCGTGACGATGCGTTCATCACGGTCGGCTTCGGCGGTCTGCCCGAGGCGCGCCCGATTGACGGCGGCGCCGCATTCCTGGCGGTGACCGAGAAGGACGGCTGGATGCACGTCTATCGCGTCGGTCGCGATGGACGGGAAACGCTCGTGACGCGCGGCGACATGGACGTGATCTCGGTGGAGGGCGTGGACGAGAAGAGCGGTTGGCTGTACTTCACCGCCTCCCCGGACAACCCCACGCAGCGGTATCTCTATCGGGCGGCCATCGATGGACGCGCGCCGCCGGCACGCGTGACCCCCTCCGAGTTCACCGGCACGAACAACTACACCCTCTCGCCCGACTGCCGCTACGCCATTCACAGCGTGTCGCGCTTCGACGATCCCGGCCTCGCCGAGATCGTCTCGCTGCCGGATCACGCGCGCCTGCGCATCACGAACGACAACGCGGCGCTGAAGCAGAAGCTCGCGGCGATGCTGAAGCCGCCGGTCGAATACGTGAAGGCGCAGGCTGGGGACGGCGTCGAGGTGGACGGCTACGTGATCAAGCCGCCGGATTTCAGC
>JBKPRU010000078.1:0-5363 GCA_046734675.1 Acidobacteriota bacterium | reverse complement strand
ACGATCACCAGTCTCGCGCCGGCCCCCGAAGGGCATTCGATCGCGTTCAACGCCTCGAGCGCGCCGTTCGGCGGCGGCCGCGGCCAGGCGGCCACGGCACCTCCCGACCCGTCCGCGGGGATTTACATCATCAACGTCGAGAGCGGGCAGCTCACGCGCGTGCCGCCAGCCGCGCCGGAGAACGCCGACGCGGGCGGCCGCGGCCGCGGCAATGCCGGCCCCGGTCCGTTCGCACAGGGGAACGCCCTCGTGTTCGCCCGTGACGGCCGCACGCTGTTCTTCCGGTCCGGCGGCAAACTCCACGCCGCGAGCATCAACCTCAACGCCGAGCCCCAGGGGCGCGGGCAGAGCGCAAGCGGCGGTCGCGGCGGCGGCGGCCGCGGCGGTGGGCCGGGCGTGGCGGGCGACACCGCACAGTCCGGCACCGCGAACCAGACCGCGCGCCCGGTGACCTACACGGCCACGATCGAAGTCGATCGGCGCGCGCTGCGCGCGCAGGTCTTCAACGAGGGCTGGCGCATCATGAAGAACCGCTTCTACGACGCCGAGATGCACGGCGCCGACTGGAACGCGCTGAAGTCGGCCTACGAGCCGCTCCTCGACTATCTCGTCGACGAAGAGGAGCTGCACACGATCATGATGATGATGATCGGGCAGCTCAACGCGTCGCACACCGGCGTCAGCGGCGGGCCGGCCGCGAACACGCGCGACATCCAGACGCGCTATCCAGGATTCGATCTCGTCGCGGACGCGTCGGGCTTCTACAAGGTTGGCCATCTGTACAAGGATGGTCCCGCCGATCACGACTATCTGAAGATCCAGCCCGGACACTACGTCATCGGCATCGACGGGCACGATCTCAAATCCGGCGACAACTACTGGCAGTACCTCACGCACGCACCGGGCTCGAAGTTTCACTTTCTCGTCAACGACAAGCCCGCGAAAGAAGGGGCCTGGGAGGTCTCGATCACCCCGGCTCCCGGCGCAGCGTGGAGCGACCTGCAGTACGCGCGGTGGGTCGACGAACGCCGCGACCTGGTGGGGAAGCTGAGTAACGGCGACATCGGCTACCTGCACATCCGCGCGATGGACGCGCCGTCGCTGCGCCAGTTCCAGCTCGATCTCGCTGCCAACCGCACGAAGAAAGCGCTCGTCATCGATCAACGCTTCAACGGTGGCGGCGGCATCGATCAGGAGCTGCTCGGAATCCTCGCCGGCCGCCAGTATCAGTACACGATCGGCCGCGATGCCGGCTTCCGCCAGCCGCGCCCGCAGAACTTCTACGGGCCGATGGTGGTGATGCAGAACGAGCGGTCGGCCTCTGACGCCGAGATGTTCCCCGCCGGCTTCAAGGCGCTCGGCCTCGGCAAGGTGGTCGGCGTCACGACGATGGGCGCGGTGATCGGGACCGGCTCGTACACGCTGCTCGATGGCTCGGCAATCCGCACGCCGGGCTCGGGCGTCTGGACCACGACCGGCGAGAACATGGAGAACTACGGCGTGCCGCCGGATGTCTACGTCGACAACACGCCCGCCGACTTCATCAAGGGCCGCGACGCGCAGATCGAAAAGGCGGTGGAGGTGTTGAAGGAGCAGCTGGCGGCCGCAAAGACCACCGCGTCACCGCAACGCTGATGCGAAGAGTCCAAGAGCGCGAAGGAATCGAAGGAACGCGATACGATTGACGGCGGGCACGTCGCTCGTCGCCACTCGCCCTTGGCTCTTATGCGGATCGCGCTTGCGCAAATCAATCCCGTCAGCGGCGACATCGGCCGCAACACCGCGCGCATCATCGATGCGATCGCCGACGCGCGGTCCGCACGCGCGGAGCTGGTGGTGCTGCCCGAGATGTGCTTGCCGGGCTATTGCATCGGCGACCTCGTCGAGGATCGCGACTTCCTCGACGCGAACGAGCGCGCGATTCACGACATCGCGCGCGCCGCGGCCGGCATCACGGCGGTCGTCGGCTTCATCGACTTCAACCCGTCGATGACCAACGACAACGGCACGCTGCGGAAGTACAACGCCGCCGCCGTGGTGCGCGACGGCGTGGTGCTGCAGCGCGCCCGCAAGTCGCTGCTCCCCAACTACCGCTACTTCGACGACAAGCGCTTCTTCACGCCGGCGGAACGCCGCGAGCCCGTCGACGTGCCCGCCGCCGCGTACGCCCACGTGGGGTCTGACCCCGGTGACCGACAGCGGGCAGCGCGGTCTGACCCCGAGGGGCGCGTGCGCATCGGGGTCTCGATCTGCGAGGACATGTGGGACGAGTTCTACGAGATCAAGCCGCTGCAGGAGCTGGCGGCGCAGGGCGCGACCGTGCTCCTGAACCTCAACGCGTCGCCCTTCTACCCCGGCAAGCGCCGCACGCGTGAACGGCTGATCCGCGAGCACATCGCTCAGTTCCATCGGCCGATCGTCTACGTCAACACCGTCGGCGCGGCCGACACCGGCAAGAACATCATCCCGTTCGACGGCGAAAGCCTCGTCTACGACGCCGCGGGACGGCTGGTCGCGATCGGCCGGCAGTTCGAAGAGGACCTGTTGATCGTCGACGTGGGCGGCACCGCGGCGCCGCTCCCCGAGCTGGCGCTCCCGGCCGACGATCGCGATCGCGAGCTGTTCGACGCGCTGGTAATGGCGCTCCGCGACTACATGGGCAAGACCGGCTTCACGCGCGCGATCGTGCCGGTCTCGGGCGGCATCGACTCCGCGCTCGCGCTCGCGGTCGCCGCCGACGCGCTCGGCCCCGATCGGGTCCTCGCCTACAACCTGCCGTCGCGCTACAACACCGAGACGACGAGGTCGATTGCCGAGCGGCTGGCGGCGGCCTTTGGCGTGCGCTACGGGGTGATCCCGATCCAGCAGATCGACGAGACGGTCCGCGGCGTCTTCGAAGAGCACGCGCATCCGATCGCGCAGAACCTCACGCGCGAGAACCTGCATGCGCGCATCCGCGGCCTGCTGATGATGGCGGAGTCGAACGATACCGGCGCACTCCTCATCTCGTGCGGCAACGAGACGGAGATCGCGCTCGGCTACGCGACGCTCTATGGCGACATGTGCGGCGGCATCTCGCTCATCGGCGATCTCTCGAAGGCGGACGTCTACAGCGTCGCGCGCCACGTGAACCGCCGCCACGGGCGCGAGATGATCCCGGAGGAGACGTTCCGCATCAAGCCCTCGGCGGAGCTCGCCGCCGGGCAGTTCGATCCATTCGATTATGCGGTGGTCGCGCCGATTGTCGGCGAGTTCGCCGAACATCGCACCAGCCCCAGCGAACTGATCCGCCTCTTCGAACAGCGCGCGCTCGATGCGACGCGCTTCCGTCCCGACGACGAGGGCCGCACCGTCTACGACAAGTACACGACCGAGTCCTTCCGAGCCATCGTCCTCGATGCCTCCCGGCGCATGCGCCGCTCCGTCTACAAGCGGCTCCAGGGCCCGCCGATCGTCGTGGTCAGCGAGCGCGCGTTCGGCTTCGATCTCCGCGAGACGATCATCAACGGGTGGGAAGGATAGCGGCGCCGTTCACTGTCACGGCCGACGGCTCCTCACGAAGCGCACGAAGGTAAATACTCAAAGAATTTGAGTGTTTTTCTTCGTGGTCTCCGTACCTTCGTGATCTTTGTGATCAGCCGTGGGCCGTGACAGGTGAAGGTTGGTCGGGCTTAGTTCTGCGCGATGTCCGCGTAGCGCTGGATGCGGCCGGCGTTGAACGCGCCGAGCAGCTCTTCGATCGATTGCAGCTTCGAGAGGCTGCGATCGTTGGGGCGGGTGCGTGAGTAGACGTAGCCGTTGAAGACCGAGCGAATCAGCACGCTGTTCTTCTGGTGCGGCACGCGCGCGAGGTTGGCGGCAAAACGCGCGTAGGCCCCCTCGCGGAACAGGTAGAACTCGACGTTGGACACGTAGAACGCCGACACCAGCTCGCGCCGCGACGCGAGCGAACGGCCGATCGCGGTCAGCGCCGACGGGCCGCTCAGATCCCCCACCACTGGAATGACGCGATCCTGCGCCTGCAGCTCCTTGAGGAACTGAAAGCCCTCGTCCGACGCGAGGAAGTTCGAGTGGTGACCGGCTGCATCGGTGTCGAGCAGCAGCTGACGATAGGTCGGGTAGTGGCTTTGCGGCGGCCGTCCCGTGCTCTGGAACTGCAGCGACAGGCCATCCTCGACGAAGCGCGAGTGGAACCGGGTGATCGTCGCGACGTCCTGGTCCGAGAGCGGCACGCCCGTGCGCTTGAGCGTCGCCAAGATACGCGAACGCACCGACGCCACCTCCGCGGGATCCGCGGGACGTCCGTCGATCTCCTTCACGAGGTCCTCGACGCCGAGATCGCGGGCCCGGCGCGCCGGCGGCGCCCGCCGCCCGAACAGCATCGCGAGGTATTCCTCGCGATTCCGCGACAGCTGGAAGAGCGCCTTGAAAAAGAGGTGCAGCAGCAGGTTGTCGCGGCGGATGTCGACAATGTAAGCGACGGTCGGCCGCACCTGCGCGATATAGGTGAAGTTCTGATCGGGGCCGACGCCGATGTAGGCGCCACCGTGGACGCCGCGTTGCTGCAGCTCGGGGATGACCTGCAGGTACGACGACTCGTTCGAGATCAGGTTGTCGGTATCGAAGTAGCCGCCGGGCTCGGAGAGCGCGGCAATCTGCCCGGCAAACGTGCGCTGATCGACGGCGGCGGCCGCTCCCTGCGGCGCGACCGCAACCGACGCGTGCAGCAGCGCGCACGCCGCTGCGATCGCGAGCACCAAGGTGGCGGCGCGCGTCCGCATCACGGCACGTCGATCCGGAGCGGCACGACCGTCGTGCCCCAGTGCAGCACGAGCTCGGCGTGCGTGCCGTCGACGACCGGGAAATAGAACGCCAGCGTTTCCATGTGCGCGCCCTCGCGCGGCGTGGCGGTCACGCGAAGAACGTCCTGGCCGGCCGGGTAGCGGGTGTGGAACACCGGGTGCACCTTGTTGAAGATGACCGTCCACTTGTCTTTCTGCGGTTCGGTCCAGAGCGAGTAGGTGCCCTCGGGAAGCGTCTCGCCTTCGATCTTCACATCCCGTGAGACGCTGATCGTCGTTGCATAGTCGGCGCCGGGCGTCCACACGCGCCCCCACGGCACCAGCGCGCCGAACAGGTCGCGGCCGCGCGCCACGGGCCGGTTGTAGTCGACCGTGATCTCGGCGCTTCCGACGTGCTGCGTGACCGACCCGTGCTGGCTCGGGCGCGGCGCCGCCGGCGGCGCCTGCGCGAGGATCGCCGCCACCGCGATCGCGGCCAGCACGGCGCCGATCATTTCTTCCCCTCGTCGTAGACGACCTGCACGTTCCGCTTCACGCGATCTGCCTGGATGTTGTAGCCCT
>JBKPRU010000077.1:0-21085 GCA_046734675.1 Acidobacteriota bacterium | reverse complement strand
CCCCTTATACCTGTCGTCGGCAGCGTCAGATGTGTATAAGAGACAGGCAGCAAACCACCGATGCAGCGCTCCCTCATCGGCGCGCATGGTGAGCGCGCCGGCGACGACGACCGCGGCGATGACGAGAACGATCACGAATGTTCGATTGCGCATCTGGGCTCCTGCACTTTAGCTTCCGCCGGCGCTGTAGCTTCCGCCTTCAGGCCGAGGCTCCTCATCAGCCGGAAGAATCTACGCCCGCGACGCTGAACGGACCGTGAATACCGCGTTCAGCGTCCGTTCAGCGAAGATTGCGGTATAAGGGCGGGGATCAGGCCTGAAGCCCGAGGCCTGAAGCCCGAAGCCGGACACGCGACGCTCCGTACCATGCGCATTCTCATCATCGAAGACGAGGCGTCGATTGCGCGGCAGCTCACGACCGCACTCCGCGACGCAGGCTACGCCGTGGACTGCGCCGGCGACGGCGAGCGCGGCGACTTCCTTGCGCAGACGGAACACTACGACGCGATCGTGCTCGATCTCGGGTTGCCGAAGATCGACGGCTTGAGCCTGCTCCGTGCCTGGCGCGAAGCGGGCATGGACGTCCCCGTGCTCGTCGTCACGGCGCGCGGAAGCTGGCACGAGAAAGTGCAGGGCATCGACGGAGGCGCCGACGACTACGTCGCCAAGCCGTTCCGCATGGAGGAAGTGCTGGCGCGGCTGCGCGGATTGATCCGGCGCGCGAGCGGACGGGTCACGACCGAGCTGCACTGCGGGCCGGTCGCTCTCGACCCGCGCGCCGCCAGGGTCACGGTCAACGGCGTGCCCGTGAAGCTCACGAGCCACGAGTTCCGCGTGCTGTCGTACCTGATGCACCATCGCGGGCGCGTCGTGCCGCAGAGCGAATTGATCGAACACATCTACGCGCAAGGGGCCGACCGCGATTCGAACACCGTGGAAGTCTTCATCGGGCGGCTGCGGCGGAAACTTGGCGTGTCGTGCATCGAGACGGTGCGGGGCATGGGCTACCGCGTCGAGGCGCCGCGCTGATGGCCTCGCTGCGGCGGCGGCTGCTGCTGGGCGCGGTGTTGTGGACCACCGGTCTGTTCATGCTCGCCGGCGTCCTCGTGACCGCGATGATGCTGCACCATTACAGCGCCCCAGGCCTCGTACACGGCTTCTTCGCGCACTACCTGCCGGTCACGATCCTCGGGCTCCTGTGTCTCGCGATTGGCGTGATGGCGGTCAGGCGCGGGGTCGCGCCGATCAATCAACTGCGCGCGCGCCTTGGCGCGGTCCACGGCGGCCACGAGGCTCGCGTCAGCGGCACCTACCCGACGGAGATTCAGCCGCTCGTCGACGACCTGAACGCGCTCCTCGATCATCGCGACCACATGGTCCGTCGCGCGCTTGCAAAGGCGGGCGACCTGGCGCACGGACTGAAGACGCCGCTCGCCGTGCTGACGCACGAATCGGAACAGATGCGCCGGAGCGGCGGCGGCGGTGCGGCCGACGCCATCGACGCGCAGGTCGAGCGGATGCGGCGTCAGGTCGACTATCACCTCGCCCACGCGCGTGCCGCCGCGTCGGGCACCTCCTCCGGCGCGCGCTGCGCCGTCTTCGTCTCCGCGGAGGCGCTCGCGCGCACGCTGCTGCGCCTCCACGACGGACGCGCGCTCGGCGTCGACCTCTCCATCCCACCGACGCACGTCGTCCGCTGCCAGCGTGAGGATCTCGATGAGATGCTCGGGAACCTGCTCGACAACGCGTGCAAATGGGCGCGCGCCCGCGTGCGCATCGCCTCCGCCCTCGACGACGGGATGGTCGTCGTCGACGTGGAAGACGACGGGCCGGGTATCGCCGCGTCGATGCGCGAAGCGGTCCTGCAGCGCGGTGTGCGCGCGGACGAAGCCGCACCCGGCTCCGGCCTCGGCCTCGCCATCGTCCGCGATCTCGCGGAGCTGTATGGCGGATCGATCGCGCTCGACGCAGTGCCTGGTGGCGGTGCCCGCGCGCAGCTGCGGCTGCCGGCAGCATAAGTCCACGATGTTCACGGCCACGGCCAACGGCTCATCACAAAGATCACGAAGGGACGAAGATCACGAAGGGAAAACTCTCACTGGTTTTCTTTAGAAGTTCTTCGTGGTCTTCGTTTCTTCGTGGTCTTCGTGGCAGCCGTCGGCCGTCGTGCCACCGGTGAAGACGGGTAAGTTGTCCCCGTTGAAGACGGTCCCGATCGTCGTCGACGCGCCGTTCGTGCAGTCACACGCCAGCATGGCCGGATTCGCGGTCGTCGACGCGCGTGATGCGGTCTTCTATGACGGCTCGCGCGAAGGAGGACCGGCCGATCGCCGTATGGCTGGCCATATCCCGGGCGCGCGCAGTGTGCCGTTCAGCGAAGTGACGAGCGAAGACATGAAGTTGAAGCCGGCCAACGAATTGGCTGCGGTGTTCGAGAAGGCGGGCGTGAAGCCGCAGGACACGGTGATCGCCTATTGCCATATCGGCCAGCAGGCGACGGCGGTGCTCTTTGCCGCACGCACACTAGGGCATTCGATCCTGTTGTACGACGGTTCGTTCGAGGACTGGGCGCGCCGCGGCCTGCCAGTCGACAACCCAACGACGAAGTAGCCGCCGGCGCGGAAAAAATCAGCGAGACTCTGCCGAATAGGGGATTTTCCTGATACTCATGAGCCCGCCACGCGGTATCATGGAGGTCCCCCAATCCTCCGTCGTTCTCGTCGAGATCGGAGTCGAACCATGGTCCTCGCCAATCGTTCCGAGTCGCCAGTTCTGTCGCTTGCGGGCGTCAGGGGACGTCCGATCGGAATGCACATGCCGCCGCCCGGTGTGCTCGAACGCCGGGATGTGGCGCGTCGTGAAGCGCTCGTCCGTCGCATCGTGAATGAATTCGAGGAGCTGCCTGGATTGGTTTTGTCGCTGCGGCAGACGATGAGACTGCTCGGGGTCGACGAGGCAGCGTGTTTGAGGATTCTTGATGCGCTCACACGCGCGGGGCACATCAGGAGGGATGCGCGCCATTTGTACGTGAGGCGCGAACGCGTTTTGTAGTTGCCGGTTGCCGGTGAACGGTTGCCGGCAGTCACGCATTGCGGTCCGGAGTGAGTACTCCGGACCGCACACCTCTTATCCAAGCACGGTCGACGCACAGACGACCAGCAGCAGCGTTCCCACAACAGAATCCCCAACTTCGTTCGCTGGCTCCGTCGCAACCCATACAGGAGCCGCGGCGCCGACTCCATCGATCCTTTGAATTCCCGGCCTGCCGTTCTTGCAACGCGCCGATGCCGCGTCCTTGGCAAGTTGTGCCGACGCTTCGTATTCTCCCAAGCGACATTGCTCGGTGCGGCACGGTGTTCGCAAACCGGAGCAATTTGTAAACCTGCTCGTCTCGCGTCTTCCACGTGAGACGCCTGCGGGCCGTCCTCCGTCCTCCGTCCTCCTCACGCGGCGCGACCTGCGGTAGCATCGCGCCATGTCACTACGCCCCCCATTCGCGCGCACCCTCACGTGCGTCGCGCTTCTCTTACTGCCCGCTGCCATTGGCGCCCAGGCGCCGATCCACCAGCACTACCAGAAGCCCGCTGGCTACGACCAGGCCGCCGCGCCCGGACAACCACTCGCCCCTCACCTCCAGAACCTCGGCGTCCACACCTTCCGCGTGACGACGAAATCCTCACGCGCGCAGGCGTTCATCAACCAGGGCGTGAACCTCGCCTACGGCTTCAATCATCCCGAGGCAGGGCGCGCGTTCGCGGAAGCGGCGCGCCTCGATCCGGATTGCGCGATGGCGTACTGGGGACAGGCGCTGGTGCTCGGGCCGAACATCAACGCGGCGATGACGCCCGACGACGAGCCGAAGGCGCGCGACCTGATTCAGAAGGCGGCCGCGCTCAAGGCGAGGGCCTCCGCGCGCGAGCGCGCGTGGATTGATGCCCTGGCCGCGCGCTACACCGGCAACGCGGCGGATCGCGGGAAGGCGGATCGCGCGTATGCCGATGCGATGCGCGGGCTGACGCGTGCCTTCCCCGACGACCTCGACGCAAAGACGATGTTCGCGGAAGCGTTGATGGACCTGCGTCCGTGGAATTACTGGACGCGGGACGGCCGTCCTTATGCCGAGACGGCGGAGATCCAGGCGTCGCTCGAGCAGGTGCTCGCGAAGAACCGCAACCACCCGGGCGCGCTGCACTACTGGGTGCACCTGTGGGAGCCGACCGATACGCCCGAGCGCGCGGAGGCGGAAGCGGATCGGCTGCTGCCGTTGATGCCAGGCGCGGGCCACATGATCCACATGCCGGCGCACATCTACATGCGCGTCGGCCGCTTTGGCGACGTCGTGGCGTCGAACCAGCAGGCGGTGAAGGCCGACGAGGACTACATCACCGCGTGTCGGGTGCAGGGGCTGTATCCGCTCGGCTACTACCCGCACAACATCCACTTCATCTGGATGGGCGCGACGGCGGCGGGGCAGAGCGCGCTGGCGATTGATGCCGCCAAGAAGACCAGCGCTGCGATTCCTGACGAAGCGTTGAAGACGATCCCGGTGCTGCAGGGTTTCACGGTCGTACCGTACTGGGCGATGGTGCGATTCGGGAAGTGGAGCGAGATCCTCGCGGACAAAGGGCCGCGTCATGACGCGGCGTTCTCGCGCGCGACGTGGCGGTATGCGCGCGCGATGGCGTTCACGGCAACCGATCGTCTCGAGCAGGCGGAAGAGGAGCTCGCGCGGCTGCAGAAAGAGCTGACCGATCCGTCGCTGGCGACGGCGACCACCTCGTCGATGAACACGAGCATCGCGATCCTGCGCATCGCGCCGGAGGTCGTCGCCGGCGAGATCGCCGCGAAGCGCAAGGACTGGGACGAAGCGCTCCTGCATCTCGATCGCGCCGTCCGCTACGAGGAGACGCTCATCTATCAGGAGCCGCCCGACTGGCCGACGCCGGTGCGCCTCAATCTCGGCGCCGTCCTGATGCACGCCGGACGCGCGAGCGAGGCGGAAGCGGTCTACTGGGAGGACTTGAAGAAGAATCCCGGCAGCGGCTGGAGCCTCTTCGGTCTCGCGGAGGCGCTGAAGGCGCAGAACAAAACGCAGGAAGCGGCGGACGTCGAGGTGCGCTTCCGCGAGGCGTGGAAGAACGCCGACATCACGCTGACCGCGTCGCGCATCGGTTCGTGAGACGCACGGTCGCGACGCTCTGCCTCGCGGAGGTGTGCACGATGGCGGGGGTGGCGACGTGGCCGGCCCTGCTCCCGCACTTGCAGGCGGCGTGGGGCATCAGCAACACCTTCGCCGGCACGATCAGCGGCTCGTTCTTCGCCGGCTACATGGCGGCGGTGCCCCTGCTCGTCAGTCTGACCGATCGGGTGCCGGCGCGGCGCGTCTACGTCGCGTCGTGCGCGCTGCTGACGATGGGGTCGCTGCTGCTCTCGCGCGCCGGCGGGCCCGCGCTCGCGATCGCCGCACAGGCCGTGCTCGGCGCGGGACTGGCCGGCACCTACATGCCGGGGCTGAAGGAGCTCTCCGATCGCATTGCCGGCCCGCGGCAGGCGCGCGCGATAGCGTTCTACACGTCGACCTACGGGCTCGGCACGAGCCTCTCGCTCTATCTCACAGGCGCGATCGCGTCGCGCGCCGGATGGCGGATCGCCTGCGCGGCGGCAGCGGCCGGCCCGCCGCTTGCCGCGGCGCTCGTCTCGCTGCTGCCACGACTGAGCAAGCCGTCATCCGTGGCCACCGCGCCTGGACCGCGCTTCCGTGCCGTGCTCGCGAACCGCCGCGTGCGCACCTTCATGTTCGGCTACGCCGCGCACTGCTTCGAGCTGTTCGCCCTCCGATCGTGGATCGTCGCGTTCTTCACCGTCACCGCATCCGCCCTGCCCGTCGCCGCGCCGACCAGCGCCGCGCTGCTCAACCTGCTCGGCCCAGCCGCGAGCATCGCCGGCAACGAGCTCGCCGCGCGCGGCCGCACGCGCATGATCGGGATGACGATGGGGATGTCGGCGACGCTCGCGCTGGCGACCGGCGCCGCGGGCATCGTCGGCGGATCGCTCGTGCTCGGGGTGGTCGCGCTCTACATGCTCGCGATCAACGCGGATTCCGCAGCGCTGACGGCGGGTCTCGTCGAGGCCGCCGAACCCTCCGCGCGGGGGACGGCGATGGGTGTGTATTCGTTCGCCGGCTTTGCCGGCGGACTCGCGGGTCCCATCATTTTCGGCGCGCTGCTCGACGCCGGGGGCGGCACGAGCCGCGCCGCCGCGTGGATGATCGCGTTTGCCGGGATCGCCGCCATCAGCGTGACCGCCGCCCTCGTGCTCACGTCGGCGGCCGCGCCACGATAGGCTAGCGCGCATGCCGATTGTCACGCTCGCGTTGTTCATCACCATGCTGCAGACCGCGCCCACCGTCCATGACGTCAAGTGGCTCGCGGGCTGCTGGGAATTCACCCGCGGCGGCCGCCACGTCATCGAACAGTGGAGCGCGCCGGAAGGGGGCACACTGATCGGGATGTCGCGGACGGTCGCCAACGGCAAGACCGTCGAATACGAGTTCCTCATGATCCGCGAAGGGGCGGGCGGCCTCGAGTACGTCGCCAGGCCGTCGGGCCAGGCGGAGGGTACCTTCACGTCGACGCGCGTCGCCGACGGCGAGGTCGCGTTCGAAAATCCCACCCACGACTTTCCGACCCGCATCGTCTACAAGCGCGGCGCCGACGGCGGTCTCGTCGCCGCGACGGAGGGCACGCGCAACGGCCAGGCGCGGCGCTTCGAATTCCCGTACACGAAGGCGACCTGCGGGCAGTGAACCGTTAGCGACGCCCTTCACTGTCACGGCCGACGGCGCATCACGAAGACCACAAAGGCCACGAAGGCCACCAAGAAAAACCCATTTTTGTTTGGTTTGTGTTGACCTTTGTGATCCTCGTCTCTTCGTGATCTCCGTGACGAGCCGGGGGCCGGAACCAAGTAGTTGTCACGCCGATATCGGACTCCGATATCGAAATCCGAAACTTGTGCTATGCTGCCGCGCCATGGCGAAGCGGCAGGCGGAAATCATCAAAGGGACGCTCGACCTCCTGGTCCTCAAGACGCTGGAGATCGAGGCACGGCACGGGGTGGGAGTCGCCGATCGCATCCGGCAGATCAGCAGCGGCACGTTCATCGTGCGGCCTGGATCACTCTTCCCCGCGCTGCACCGGCTC
Source organism: Acidobacteriota bacterium (assembly GCA_046734675.1). GTDB lineage: Bacteria > Acidobacteriota > Vicinamibacteria > Vicinamibacterales > 2-12-FULL-66-21 > QHWT01. The sequence continues at coordinate 13,883 of JBKPRU010000077.1, read as the reverse complement.
GAGCAGGAGGGCTTCATCAAAGGAGAGTGGAGCGAGACGCCCGAGGGCCGGCGCGCCAAGTACTACCGGATGACCGCCGCGGGGCAGCGGCAGCTGTCGACGGAGAGAAAGAACTGGACCCGGATCGTCGTGGCGATCGGGCAGATTCTCGAAGCGGAGTAGTGCCATGCGCGTCCTGTCTCGCTTGCGCAGTTTGATGCGGACGATCTTCGGCGGCGGTGGGCTGGAGCGCGATCTGGACGACGAGCTGCAGGGCGCGCTCGAGACGCTCGTCGATCGCTACCGCGCCGAGGGGATGTCGGAACTGCACGCGCGGCGGGCCGCGCTCGTCGACATCGGCGGTCTCGATCAAGTCAAGGAGGAGGTGCGCGACGCGCGCATCGGGGCCGCCGCCGAGCGGATTCTGCAGGACGTGCGCTACGGCTGGCGCGGGCTGCTGAAGGCGCCGGGATTCACCACGGCAATTCTGATTACCTTGGCGCTCGGCATCGGCGCCAACGCGGCGATCTTCAGCATCGTGCACGCGATGCTGCTCGCGCCGCTGCCGTATCGCGACGCCGATCGGCTCGTCTTCGTGTGGTCGGACATGACCGACGCGGGGTATCCGCGCGCGCCCCTCTCCGGTCCCGAGCTCAAGGATCTGCGCGAGCGCAGCACCACCTGTTCGGGATTTGGCGCGATCTGGTCGAACACGGCCGCACTGACCGGTGAGTCCGATCCCGAGCAGCTGCGCGTGGGCTTCGTCACCCACGATTTCTTCCGCGTCCTGGGCGCGGAGGCCGCGCTCGGGCGCACGTTCCGCGCCGAGGATGCCGCGCGCGGCGCGCATCCCACGATCCTCCTCGCCTGGTCGGTGTTCGAACGCCGCTACGGCGCCGATCCGTCTCTCATCGGCCGCAACATCCTCGTCAACGATCGTCCGGCCACCGTCATCGGCATCATGCCGGCGGCTTTCCGGTTGATGCTGCCGCCCGACTCCGCGGTCCCGGATGATCTCCAGGCCTGGCAGCCGTTCGGCGCGAACCTCGAATACGGCCCGCGCGGACAGCAGTACCTGCGCGTCGTCGGACGGATGCGCCCCGGCGTGACGCTGCCGGAGGCGCGCGACGATATCTCCGCGGTCGCGAGGCGCATCGGCCGCGAATTCCCCGAGTACGGCGCGTCGGGGCGCGTGTTCACGACCGTCGCGCTCCACGACGACAACGTGCGCGAGATCCGGCCTGCGCTGCTGGCGCTCTTCACCGGGGTCGGCATCCTTTTATTGATCGCGTGCGTCAACGTCGCCAGCCTGCTCGTCGCGCGCGCGGCGGCACGGCGCACCGAGACGGCGCTCCGGCTGGCGCTCGGCGCAAGTCGCGCGCGGCTGGTTCGCCAGTGTCTCATCGAAGGCTTGCTGCTGGCGCTCGGGGGCGGCGCTGTGGGACTGCTGACCGGCAATGCATTTCGTCATGCGCTGATCGCGGTGCGGCCCGACGCGCTCGGCCGGATCGATCTCTCGCGCTTCGATCTGCCGGTGGTCGGGTTCACTATGGCATGCGCGATCGTGTGGGGACTCCTGTTCTCACTCGCGCCGCTCGCCGAGGTCTTCAACATTCATCTCGCGCCGGTCTTGCATCGCCAGGGGCGTTCCGCGCCGGGATCGATCCGGTATCGCACGCGCGCCGGCCTCGTCATCCTGCAGCTGGCGCTCAGCACGGTGCTGCTGGTCGGCGCCGGCCTGCTGCTGCGCGGATTCCTGCATCTTCAGCGCGTCGACCCGGGGTTCCGCAGCGACAACGTGCTCACGTTCCGCATCGCCGTGCCGTTTCAGCGATACCCGACGCAGGCGGCCTTCAACGCGTTCTCGCGTGAGATCGAGCGCGCGATCGCGGCCGTTCCCGGCGTCACGGCCACCGGCGCGATGAGCCACCTGCCCTACGACGATCTGCCGAACTGGGGCGGCGGCTACGCGCTCGAGAGCGCTGTCGACAAGACGAACGTGCCGAACGCGGACTATCGAACGGTCACGCCGCGATTGTTCGACACGCTCGGCATCCGGGTCAGCGACGGGCGCGGGTTCACCGAAGACGACGATGATCGGCACCACGCCGTCGCGATCGTCGACGACCGGGTTGCCGCGCGGCTCTGGCCCGGCCGCAGTCCGCTCGGCCAGCGGGTGGTTGTCGATCCGGCGTCGGACGGCGTGCTGTCGGCTACCGCGACCGTCGTCGGCGTGGTGCCGCATCTCCGACTGCGCAGTCTCGTCGCGGATCTCACCGAACAGATCTTCTTCCCCGAGCGCACCGTCAGGCGGAACCCGATGGCGTATGCGGTGCGATCGACCCGCGACGCCGCGTCGCTCGCGCCGGATCTTCGCGCCGCGATCGCCCGCCTCGATCCACGGCTGCCGATCTACGACGTGCGGCCGCTCGAGAGCTACGTGGCGTCGGCGCGCGCGTCGCGCCGATTCACGATGCTGCTCGCCACCGCGTTCGCAGCCGTCGCACTGCTGCTGGCCGCGGTCGGCGTCTACGGCGTGCTCTCGTACGCGGTCGCACGCCGGCGCCACGAATTCGGGGTGCGTCTTGCGCTTGGCGCCTCGCCCGCCCGCGTCGTCCGCGACGTGATGGGCGAGGGGCTGCGCCTTGCCGTGGGCGGCTGCGTCGGCGGCGTCGCGATCGCGCTCGCGACGTCGAGGCTCCTCGCCACGGAGCTCTACGGCGTCGAACCTCACGATCCCGCCACCTTCGCCGCCTGCGCGGCCGTGCTCGCCGCCGCCGCGCTCGTCGCCTGCTGGATCCCGGCCCGCCGATCCACAGCCGTGAGCCCGATGGAGGCCCTGCGGGCTGAGTAGCCACCACGGATACACACGGATGCACACGGATGAACGGCGAGTCTAATGACCCGCCCTACGTGGCGAAAGGAGCCTCACGCGTCCTCTTCGCCCGGGTGCTGTTCGTACTCCGTCCCACGTGTCACATCAAGCCGCTCGCCCTCGCCTCACGCTGAGGCCGGTCTGAAGACCCCCTCCTGATGAGGAAGCCTCCTCCCCTGGAAGGCGGGTCGCCGTAAAATTTCTTGTCCGTGTGCATCCGTGTCCATTCGTGGTGGATCATCGGCGGTGGAATCCGTGGTGTCGAGAACCGTGGGACGGCTCCGACTTATGTATGAAACGCGCCAATGACGGCGCCGGCGCACCAGGAGCTGCCACCGTGAAATACATGTTGATGATGAACGCCCCGCGCGGGACGGGGGACTGGGGAGCCATGAAGTGGTCCGAGGACGATCTGAAGGCCCACATCCGCTTCATGAAGAATCTGAACAAGGACCTGCGCGAGTCGGGCGAGCTCGTGGGGGCCGAGGGGCTCGCGCCTCCGGGACAGGCGCGCATCGTCCGCGCCGGCAAGAACGGCGCGCCGGAAGTCACCGACGGACCGTTCGCGGAGGCGAAGGAGTTCCTCGCCGGCTACTGGATCGTGGACTGCGACGGCCCGGAGCGCGCGTATCAGATCGCGGGGCGCGCCTCGGCCGCGCCCGGACCGGGCGGCGTGCCGCTGAACATGCCGATTGAAGTGCGCGAGGTGATGAGCGCGCCGCCCGTGGAAGCGTGACGGAGATCAAGGCGGCGTGTACCGGCGAGCACCTGCTGCGCGAGCTGGCGCCGCAGGTGCTTGGCGCGGTGGTCCGGCGCTTCGGTGATTTCCATGCCGCCGAGGACGCGGTGCAGGAGGCGCTGCTTGCGGCGGCAATGCAGTGGCCGACGCAGGGTGTCCCGGATAATCCACGCGGCTGGCTGATTCATGTCGCCGCGCGGCGCCTGACCGATCAGCTGCGCAGCGATCTCGCGCGCCGGCGGCGTGAAGCAACCGTCATCGCGCAGACGCCGGCGGACGAGCATGTGATCGCCGCGCCCGACGCGCTCGCCGTGGCGAACCTCGCGTCGGGCATCGGCGGCAGCGCCATCGACGGCGAGTCGGATGACGACACACTGATCCTGTTGTTCATGTGCTCGCATCCGGCGCTGACGCGCTCTGCGGCAATCGCGCTCACGCTGCGAGCCGTTGGCGGCCTGACGACCGCAGAGATCGCCAACGCGTTTCTCGTCCCTGAAGCAACCATGGCGCAGCGCATCAGCCGCGCCAAGCAGCGCATCAAGGCGTCGGCGATTCCCTTCCGACTGCCGACCGGCGCGGAACGCGCGGAACGCATCGCCGCCGTGCTCCACGTTCTCTACTTGATCTTCAACGAGGGCTACAGCGCGACGAGCGGTCCAGAGCTCCAGCGCCACGATCTGTCTGTCGAGGCGATCCGACTCACGCGGCGCGTCCGTGCGCTGCTGCCGGGCGACGGGGAAGTCGCGGGACTGCTCGCGCTGATGCTGCTGACCGATGCGCGCCGCCGCGCGCGGACGGGACCGGACGGCGAGCTGATCCCGCTGGACAAGCAGGATCGCACGCTGTGGGACCGTGCGCAGATCGACGAAGGGCTTACGCTCATCACGCACACGCTGTCGCGCGGCGCCGTCGGCGGGTATCAGCTCCAGGCCGCCATCGCGGCGCTGCACGACGAAGCGCCGCGCGTCGAGGACACCGACTGGCCGCAGATCCTTGCGTTGTATGGGCTGCTCGAACGCATGTCCGACAACCCGATGGTGACGCTCAATCGCGCGGTCGCCGCCGCGATGGTGCACGGCGCGTCTGCCGGTCTGCAGATGCTCGCGGCGCTCGAATCGGACGCGCGCGTCGCCGGCCATTACCGCCTGCATGCGGTCCGCGCGCACCTCCTCGAGATGTCCGGCGCCGACGACGCAGCGGTTGAGGAGTACCGCGCTGCCGCGGATCTGACGCGCAGCATTCCGGAGCGCAATTACCTGCTGACGCAAGCCGCGCGACTCTCCGTCCGCCGGGTCTAACCGCCTCCGCCAAGGCTACGGCGAGTCTCGCCGGAGCGCGTCGCGCGAAGGCGGAAGACCGGCCTACGTGTGAAGCGTGTCCTGACACGCGTCTGGTGCCAGGTGCAGGGTGCCGCGTGCCGGGTGCCCGGTGCAGCACCTTGGCACGTTGGCACCTTGCACGCTGGCACTCTTGCACCAGACACGCATCGCGACCACCCGCGCAGCGGCGCCTTTTAGGCCCGGCGGCAATCACCCGACGATACGGAAGCTGACGCGCTGTTCGGTGGGGCCGCTGTCGCCAGTGGCGGTGAACTGCAGGTAGTACTCCCCCGGCGCGAGTGCGGCGAGCGGAAGGTCGAACTGCGAGACCCCGACGCCGACGTCGCCGGGAAGGGTCGCGAGATCCATCATCTTCTGACCGCGGCGATTGAGGAGCTGCGCGGTCACCTGCGGCGGCGTTGCGGACGCGGAGAGTACGGGCACGCGGATCAGCAGGCGATCGGTGCGGCGGAACTCGCGCGACGGGTTCGGCGATGCGTCCATCTCCGCCGACACGGTTCGGAACTCGCGCGCCGATCGCGTCGTGACGACGACCGGCGGCAGGAGCAGCGTGGCGCGCGGCTTCAGCTCCGGCACGTCGAAGTCGCGGATGTCGGTGTCGATCTGGGCGCCGCGCTCGTCGAGCACGGCCATGTCGAGTTGCAGACGCCCGGCGGCCGCGTCGAACTCGGCGCGATCCGCTGATGCGCCGCCGATCCCGACACCGCGAATCGGTTCCAGGGCGCCGTTGAAGAGCACGGTGCCGTCGCCGGCCGTCGCTTTGAGCGTGACCCGCGCGACGCCGCGCGCCGCGACGGTATTCTCGCGGTCCGGCTCCCACGTCACGACCACGCGGGCGCGCGCATCCGACGCACGCGTCACGCCGGTCCATACATCGATCAATGGGCTGCGGCGCAGCGGACGCGAGGTGTCGAGCATCGGCAGCGTCGGGCGCAGCGCGCGCCGCGCTTCGGGCGGCAGCGGAGAGACGTAGCCGGCGCGGACGCGCACCCGCGTGCCGGCCCGCACCGTCTGCACGCGCACCTCGTGGAACTTGCCGTCCGCGTTCTCGGTCGGACGGAACGTCAGCAGGTAGCCCGAGTCGAGCTCGCGCGCGACCTGGCGCAGCGCCGCCGCGAGATCCGTGCCCGTATGCATCGTGCCGCCGGTCTGCTCGGTCAGCGTGGTCAGCACGGAGGCGTCCGCGGGCGCGGCAACGCGCAGATCGAACGCGTACACCGGCACGTCGTAGCGATTGGCGAACCGTTCGACGATCCCCGCGTCGGGCAGCGTGCGCGCGGCCAACGCCTCGGACGGCGGCGCGAATCCTTCGCTGACGATCAGAATCGCGCTTCGTCCTGCGACGGCCCCGAGCCTGGCGGCCAGCGCGCGCAGCGCCGAGAGGACGACCTGTGTGCGCGCGCGTTCGGCGAGCGCCGGCGCGCGGCCGATCGCTTCCTCTTCGAGCGGCGTGCGCGGCGTGTAGACGCCCTTCCGCCCCTCGAACGACGCAACCGCGCGCTTCATCACGTCGCGGTCGTTCGAGAGCTCGATCGATGGCAGCGAATCGAGCGGCTTGAGCACGACGACCATGTCATCGGACCGGATCTGCTGATCGACGAACGCGGTCAGCGCCGCGCGTACGCGCTCGGTATCCAACGGATCGACGTGGAACTCGTCGAGGAGAATGGCGAGCCGCCGCGGTTCGGCGCGACGCGGCTCCACCGACTGCAGCGCCTGCGAGACGCCCTGATCGAAGAGCGAAAAATCGGTGAGCGTCAGGCCGGTCACCGGTTTACCCGTTCGATCGACGACGGTGGCGGTGATGCGCACCTGGTGCGCCGGAGTGTCATCGCCCCGCAGGACGGACGCGGCGGAAAACAGCAGGACGGCAAGCAGCGCGTTCCTCATCGCGTCCGGACTCCCGTGCCATCTTGCTACAATTCGCGCGCGCTACCAAGCGCCTGGTCGAGGAGGACCACATGATCGCATTCGCACTGGCTTTATGGCTCGCCCCCGTTCCCGCCATCCAGGCCCCGACCGCCGCACCCGCGGCGCAGACGGGAACCGCCAGCCTGCAGGCGGACCTTGTCAGGGACTGGGAAGGGCAGCGGGACAAGTTGATGAAAATCGCGGCGGCGATGCCGGACGACAAATTCAGTTTCAAACCCAAGCCCGAAGTACGCACGTGGGCCGAGCAGCTCACGCACGTCGCCGGGGCGATTGTCGGAACGATGCGCCGCCTCGATGCCGCCGCGACCCCGCCAACGCTGCCACAAAACCCCACCGCGAAGGCCGATGTCCTGAAAGTGCTGGGCGACGCGTTCGAATTCGGAAGCAGCGTTTTGAAAAAGCAGACGGACGCGACGCTCGTCGAGGGGGTGCAGGGACCCGGCTACTACGGTCCGGGGCTGTCCACGCGGGCGCGGCTCGTGTACCGCACGTTGGTCCACACCGAAGACGAATACGGCGTGATGACGGTGTATCTGCGGTTGAATGGGATTACGCCGCCGGCCAGCGAGCGTTAGGAAGAGGAAGAAGACGCGCGCTGGGCCGCCGCTCGGGTGCTGCGAACTACCGTCGGGAGGAGTCGCGGTCGAGGGCAGCGGGAGCGGCGGCCCGTGCGCGCATCTTACAGGTGATTTGACGGATTTGAGAAGGCATTGGTCGGCCATCCGGAAGAAAAAATCGTGGCGTCCTCCGGGCCATACAGCCCGTGTGCTCGGTCGAGGACGCTGACGGCAGGCGAACGCGTGAAATCGCGTGCATGGGCTGGGCACTTTCATTGCTTGTAGGTCATGCCCGCCTGCGCTCTGGAGGTCTCGTCGTGAGCTCCAAACGTTTCGCTCTCGCGGCCGCCGTCGTCTTCGCCGCCGCCATCGTCTGGCCGTCAACGGCGCTAGCCCAACGGCATGTCGTGCACGGCCGCGGGCCGCACTCCGCCGTCTTCGTGGGCGTCGGGTACGGCTATCCCTTCTTCTATTCGCCGTTTTATTCGCCCTTCTACGCTCCGTTCTACTCGCCGTTTTACGGAGGGTGGTATCCGTATTGGGGCTACCCGGGCTATGGGTACGGGTTCAGCGGCGCGATTGCCGATGCGCGACTGCAGTTGAAGCCGCGCGACGCCGACGTCTACGTCGACAACTATTACGTCGGGCGCGTGGACGACTTCGATGGCGTGTTCCAGCGGCTGGATCTGCCGCCGGGCGAACACGAGATCAGCGTTTATCGAGACGGCTACAAGACGTATCGCTACAAGAACCTCTTCCGTCCGGGTGAAGGCTATAAGGTTCAGGCCGCCCTCGAGCCGCTTGCGCCGGGCGAAGCGCAGGAGCCGCGGCCCCAAGCTCCCCCGCGATCCGCCGATCAACAGCGCCCGGGCCCTCCGTCGCCGTATCCTGGGGAGCCGGATTCCGCACGCACGGTGCCGCTGCCGGAGCGCCGCGGATCGGATCGTGTTCAGGTCCAGGCGTCAGGATTCGGGACGCTCGCCATCCGGGTGCAACCCGCCGATGCGGTCGTCACGATTGATGGCGAGCGGTGGGATAGCCCGGAGGGCGGAAGCCGGCTGCTGCTGCAGCTCGCGACCGGCCGGCATCAGATCGAAGTCCGCAAGGACGGATTCAAGCCCTACTCGACCTCCGTCGAGATTCACGCGGGTGAAACTCAGAACGTGAACGTCAGCCTGCCCTCGAGCGGCGGCATCTAAGGCGTGATCGGTTTCTTCACATCGGCGTTGCATGGTTGTCATGCAGCGCCGGCCTCTCCCTTCCAAAGACATACTGCGACGTCGATCACCCGGCCGCCGCCGGAAGCCACAGCTCGACCCGGGCGCCACCTTCGGGCGCATTCGACGCCGTCACGTCGCCGCCGTGCCGGCTGACGATCGCCTGCACGATCGAGAGCCCGAGGCCGCTGCCGGAGGCGATGCGCGTGCCCGCGCGTGAGGCGTCGGCCTTGTAGAACCTGTCGAACACATGTGGCAGGTGCTCCGGCGGAATGCCGGGGCCCGAATCGGTCACCGCGATCTTCACGCGATCCCCATCCTTTGACGCGTGCAGCCCGATCCGGCCGCCTTCGGGGGTGTGGCGGATCGCGTTCGCGGCAACGTTCTGGAGCGCCTGTTCCAGGCGCGCACGATCCCCGGCGATCTTGGGCGTCCCCGGCGCGACGCTCGCGCTCAGCGTGAGATGGCGCTCGCACAGCGTCGGCCGATGGCGATCGGCGACACGGTCGAACAGGTCGCGCACGTCGACCGGCTCCATGTGCATCCGTTCGCCGCCGCCTTCGAGCCTTGCGAGATCGAGCAGGTCGCCGATGATCGCCTCGAGCTTGTGCGTTTCTTCCTCGACGACCGCCAGATAGCGCTGCCGCGTCGGCAGGTCGAGCGCGAGCTCGGGCATCGCGAGCGTTTCCACGTAGCCGCGGATCGCGGAGAGCGGCGTCATCAACTCGTGCGAGACGTCGGCGAGCAGCTGGCGCCGTGCGCGGTCCGACGCGGCCAGTGCCGCCGCGCGCGCCTGGAGATCTTTCGCCATGTGATTGAACGCGCGGGCGAGCGCGCTGACCTCGTCGCCACCGTTCTCGTTGGCGCGCACGTCGGCATGTCCTTCGCCGAGGGCGACTGTCGCCTGTTCGAGCTCACGCAGCCGCTTGTGTGCGGGACGGAAGATCAGGAGCGCCGCCACGGCCGCTCCGATCGCCAGCAGGCCGAGTCCCGCGAGCGTGAAGGTGGGCGCGATCTCGCGCAGGCCGATGAATGCGGGCGGCGGATTGCGCGGCACGGCCACTACGCCAATCTCGCTTTCCCCTTCCATGATCGACGCGTATTCCGCGCGGCGCGGCCGCGGCGGCGCATCGGTCCGGCGCTCCCATTCGTATTCCGCCTGGATGCCGCGCGAGAGACGGCGGCGGGCTTCCTCGATCAATCCCGGCGGCAGCAGATGCGCGCCGCGATTCGTGCCGACGCGGCCATCCTGCAGCACGATTGCGAACGGTTGCACCGGACGCCGGTAGCGCGCCGCGAGGTACTCGTCGAGTGGCAGGCCTGGCGTGCGGGTGAGCGCCGCCTGCACGTCCTGCGCGGCGGCCCCGGCGAGCTGCGATGGCGTGCGATAGGCCGATCCCCAGATACCGTTCGTGAGCCAGAGGAACAGCGTCCCCTGGGCGAGCAGCAACACGGCGAGCAGCGCGACGAAGCCGACGCCGATGCGCCAGTAGAGGCTCGAGTACCAGACGCGTCTAGACATCAGCGAACTTGTAGCCGGCTCCCCACACGGTCAGGATCAACTTCGGCTCCGACGTGTCGCCTTCCAGCTTGCGGCGGAGCCGTTTCACGAGCGTGTCGACGCTGCGCACGGTGATGTGAGTGTCGGCGCCCCAGACGCGCTGCACCAGCGCCTCGCGGCTGAACACGATGCCGCGGTTGCTCGCGAGCAGATAGAGGAGATCGAATTCGTGCGCGGTGAGATCGACGTCGCGGCCGTCCATGCGGGCCATGCGTCGCGCGGGATCGACAGTGACGCCGGAGACGGTGACGGCCGGACTGGCCTCCGTGATCGCCGGGGCCGTGCGCCGCCGGCGCAGCAGTGCGCGAATGCGCGCGACCAGCTCGCGGACGCCGAACGGCTTCGTCAAGTAGTCATCGGCACCGCTCTCGAGCCCGAGCACCTTGTCCGACTCTTCACGCCGCGCCGTCAGCATGAGGATCGGAACGTCGCCGTTCGGCGACTCGCGACGGATCGCCCGGCACACCGTCACCCCATCGAGGCCGGGCAGCATCAGGTCCAGAATCACGAGCTCGAACCGCTCGTCGCGCGCGAGCCGCAGCCCTTCCATCCCGTCGATCGCGCCGGTGCCCTGGAGCCCTTCGAGCTTCAGGTGTAGCAGCACGAGCTCCCTGATGTGCTGATCGTCCTCGACGACGAGGACGCGGGCTGGTGCGGTCTCGGTCATGACACGAGTGTAAACGCGCGCCCCCCGCCCTCGCGGGGTGCCACCGTTTTTTCATGCCACGGCCACGGAGTCGACACGACCGGCGCGTATCCATTCAGCATGAAGCGAAAAGGTGTGCTCGCCCTGGTGCTCGTCCTCCTGGCGACGTTCAGCGTGCGGGCGTTTCTCAACGGCCGCGACGATGGTGCGCCGCAGCTGGTCACATCCACGGTGTCGCGCGGCGACGTCGTCACCGTTGTTTCCTCGTCCGGGACAGTGGAGGCCGTGACAACGGTAGCCGTTGGAACACAGGTATCCGGCACCATCGCGGCGCTGAGCGCGGACTTCAACGACCTGGTGAAGAAAGGGCAGGTGCTCGCCAGGCTCGATCCATCCACGTTCCAGACCGCGCTCGAGCAGGCCCGGGCGAACCTGGTCAGCGCCGAAGCGGACGCCGAGCGGCTGCGTGTCGCGAAGCAGGCGGCGGACGTGACGCTCTCGCGCTCGCGCGAGCTGGCGGGCAAGCAGCTGATCGCGGCCATGGACCTGCAGACCGCGGAGGTGGACAGCCGCACCGCGGCCGCGCAGCTGACCGCCGCGGAAGCGAAGATCGCGCAGGCGCGCGCGGCGGTGCGCGAAGCCGAGGTGAGCCTCTCGAAGACGATCATCACGTCGCCGATCGACGGAGTGGTGATTGCGCGCGACGTCGACCTCGGACAAACCGTCGCGGCCAGCCTCCAGGCGCCGACGCTCTTCACGATCGCCGCGGACCTCTCGCAGATGCGCGTGAACGCGACCATCGACGAATCCGACCTCGGTCAGCTCCGCGAGGGCCAGGCGGCGTCGTTCACGGTCGACGCCTATCCAAACGACGTCTTCAAGGGCGTGGTCGACCAGGTCCGGCTCAACCCGACCGTCACGCAGAACGTCGTGACTTACTCCGCGATGGTGACCGCGCCCAACCCGCAGCTGAAGCTGAAGCCGGGCATGACCGCCAACCTGACGATTGAAGTGGCGCGACGCGACGATGTACTTCGCGTGCCGACCACTGCGCTTCGGTTCACGCCGAATGCGGACGTGTTGGCACGCTTCGGCGCAAAGCGACCCGAAGGCGACAAGACGAACGGTCTCGCAACGGTGTGGCGTCAGAACGGCGGACTGCTCGAAGCGGTGCGTGTGCGTACCGGCATCAGCGCCGCGGCGTTCACGGAAGTGCTGGACGGTCCGCTTCAGGAGGGCGCGTCGATCGTCACACAGATGAGGAGCACCAGCGCGCAATCGCCGACGCGATCGACGAGGACGAGCAACCCGCTGATGTCCACCGGCGGCCCGGCCGGACCGCCGCGGTAATGCGCCATTGTAGGGCGCCTCTTTAGAGGCGCCGTCGTGCCGGCGCACCTGAAGGTGCGCCCTACCGCAGGACGCAGTCGTGCCGGCGCACCTCGAGCTGCGCTCCGGCGGACGCGCGTATTGACGCCCCGCAACGGCCCACCCTACACTCGACCACCATGGAACAGATCGATCTGTGGTCGATGCTCTTCGTGTTCATGCTGGCGACGTTCGTCGGCTTCCAGGTGATTCAGAACGTCTCCCGGCTGCTCCACACGCCGTTGATGTCGCTGACGAACGCGATCTCCGCGATCGCGGTCGTCGGTTCGATCCTCATCGCGGGGGAGCGCGAGTCCGACTTCACCACCATTCTCGGCACGGTCGCCGTCGCCGCCTCGATGACCAACATCGTGAGCGGCTTCCTGATCACCGACCGCATGCTGAAGATGTTCCGTGAGAAGGACCGCGGACCGAAATCGAGCGGGGCCGCGCGATGAACGAGCATCTGATCCAGCTCAGTTATCTGATCGCGGCGGGACTCTTCATCCTCTCCCTGCGCTGGCTGAATCATCCGCGGACGGCGCGTCAGGGCGTCATGGCGGGCGTGGCGGGCATGAGCGCCGCCATCATCGGCACGCTGATGGCGCCGGAGATCGTCGACTACAAGTGGATCGCCGCTGCACTCGTCGTGGGCACGGTTGCCGGTATTCCGCTCTCGTGGGTGCCGCTCACCGCGGTGCCGCAGCGGACCGCACTCTCGCACGCGTTCGGCGGCCTGGCCGCCGGCCTTGTCGGCTGCGCGAAGTACTCGATCTGGCTGCACCAGGGGCTGCTTACGACCTTCAACACCGGCGCCATCGCGCTCGAAGTGCTGCTCGGGTTCGTGACGCTGACCGGGAGCCTCATGGCGGCCGGCAAGCTGCAGGAAATCGTGCCGACGCGGCCGATCACCTATCGCAACCAGAACCTCGTCAACCTGTCGCTGCTCGCGGTCGCGATCGTCGCCGCTGTCTATCTCGCGATCAACCCGTCGTACTGGCCGGCGTTCGTCATCATCGTCGTGCTGTCGTTGCTGTTCGGTGTCCTGCTGATCATCCCGATCGGCGGCGCCGACATGCCGACCGTCATCTCGCTCCTGAACTCGTATGCCGGCCTCTCGGCGGTCGCGATGGGGTTCGTGCTCGACAACAAGCTGCTCATCACGGCCGGCGCGCTCGATGGCTCGTCGGGTTTCATCCTGTCCGTGATCATGTGCCGCGCGATGAACCGATCGTTCACCAATGTCCTGTTCGGCGCGTTCGGCCAGGTGCAGCCAACCGCGCAGGCCGGCGAGGTCAAGACGGTCAAGAGTGCGACGTCGCAGGACGTGGCCGATATCCTGACGAATGCCGACCGAGTCGTCATCATCCCTGGCTACGGTATGGCGGTCGCGCAGGCGCAGCATCGCGTCCACGAGTTGTACGACCAGCTCACCAAGCGCGGGGTCGACGTGAAGTTCGCCATCCATCCCGTCGCCGGCCGCATGCCCGGCCACATGAACGTGCTGCTCGCCGAAGCGGAGATTCCGTACGAGTCGCTCGTCGAGATGGACGACATCAATCCCGAGATGCCGCAGACGGACGTCTGCCTCGTCGTCGGCGCGAACGACGTCGTGAATCCAGCGGCGCGGCACGACAAGGGGAGCCCGATTTACGGCATGCCGATCATC
>JBKPRU010000076.1:0-5599 GCA_046734675.1 Acidobacteriota bacterium | reverse complement strand
GTTCGGGACTGTTGAAGCTCGCCGACGCCCGCGCCGACATCCGATCGAGACCCTGACGGAGCAGGCGCACGTTGCGCGTGAACGGGGTGAACGGTGTCAACGCGAGATCGATCCCGAACACGCCGACGTACCCGGGCGCTTCCTCCTTGCCGCCGAAGTACCGCTGCGACGCCTGGACCGCGAGCTGGCGCGCCTCCGCTGAAAGCCGATCAAACACGAGCGCCGTGACCGGCGGTGTGTCGCTGACCGGCGGCGGCGACGCGGTCGACGGCGCGTTCGCAGGTGGCTCGGTCGCCGCGGCTGGCGCGCCTGAAGGCGCTGCCGCAGGACTGCCCTCGAACACCGGGGCGAACGATCCAACCGTCTGCGGGACTCCGTCTTCGAGGATCGTGAAGTCGGCCTGCGTCAAGTCCTTGACCGGCATGCCGCGCTTGTCGCGGACCACGACGTCGACGAGCACCGCGGTGACGCGCTCGCTGACGACTCCGGTCGCGCGTTGGGCGGGAGCCTGCCCTGCCTGCTGCGCCCGTCCCGCGAGCCCCGCGGCACCAGCACACAGCAGAACCACGACGACGGTCAGGTAACGCACGTGGCTCATGTCACTCCCGCTCCGTTTTCCCGCCCACCGACTGCGGCCCCGTGCGCTGGCTGCGCGCCAGGCGATCGAGCCGCGTGAACTCGGCCCGCTCCCGCTCGGCATCTTCGAGCCGTCCAGCGCGCTGATACGCGCGCGCGAGCTGGAAATGCAGGCTCGGACTGTCGGGTGCGAGCGAGATCCCGGTCTGCAGCTCCTTGATGGCAGCGTCGGTCTCGCCCGTCTCGAGCAGCGCCTGCCCCAGCGCCTTGCGCGCGGCGAAGTCCTTCGGCGCGGCCGTGACCGCCTTCCGCGCCCACGGCAGCGCGGTTTCCGCCTGGCTCTCCTGGAGGTATTCGTAGGCGATCTGCATCAGCGACGCCGGGTGAGCCGGCTGCAGCTCGAGCTCGCGCTTGAACTCGTCGATGGCCTTCGCCCCCTGCTCCTGCAGCAGGAACACGCCGAACGCGTAGTGTACGTTGGGCGTTTCCGAATACCGCGCGACGAGCGCCTTGAAGGCGGTCTCGGCCGACGCAGTGTTACGCGTCGCCATCATGTAGCTGGCGCGCCCCGCCATCAGGATCATCTCGCGCCGCTCCGGCGGCACTTCGACCGGCAGCATCGGCAGGCGCAGCGTCGCGATGCCCATCGCTTCGATCACGCGCGGGTTGTCGTTCCCCTCGGCGGCGAATTCCCCGAGCGTCTGGAGCGCCTGCTCGTACTGCTCCATGCGCGTCATCAGGATGGCCGCGTGGTAGCGCGCCATGCTCCCGAGTTCGGGCGCGTCTCCGACACCGAGCGTCCGCGACTGCAGGAGATGCTGCAGCGCGCGGTCGTACTCCTTCAACCCGAACTCCGACAGGCCGAGAAACGCGTAGGCGGCGCCATTCTTCGGCGCGAGCCGGAGCACGCGTCGGAAGGCGTCGCGCGCCTTCTCGTATTCGTCGAGCGTGTAGTAGGCGGCGCCCTGATACCAGTAGCCTTCGACGTAGTCCGGCTTCAACTGTACGGCCTGCGCGTATAGCGCGATCGCCTGCTCCCACTGTTCCGCCTGGCGCGCCTCAGTGGCCGACGCAACAATCCTGTCGAACTCCGCGGCAGACGGCCGGCGTGCCGGCGGCTTCTGCGCTGTCGCGGGCGCGCTCTTCCTGGGCGGCGCCGTCTGCGCCAGCACCGGCGTCCACGAGACCGCCAGCAGGAGCGCCGCGGCAAGCGCGAGCGGGCGCGCGGTCATGAGCCCGATCCTCCCTTGCCCTTCTGCTTTGCCGCCGCGTCGGCGTTCAGGCGATCGACGATCTCCTTTTCGCGTGCCGCGTCCTCGGTTCGCTTCAACCGGTGATAAGCCGTCGCGAGTTGCACGTGCACTTCCACCAGGTCGGGCGCCTCCTTCGCAATCGCCTCGAGCAGCGCGACCGCTTCCTCCGTGTTGCCCGTCTGCAGCCGCAGGCTCGCCAGCAGCTTGCGCGCAGTGAGGTCCGCGGGCCTGATCGTCACGGCCCGTTCGACGTAGGTCTCCGCCTCGTCGAATTTCTGCACCGAGCGGCGCATGCTCCCGAGCTGCAGGTTCGCCTCGAAGTCGTTGATGTTCAGCGCGAGCTCTTCGCGGAACTGACGCTCGGCCGCTTCGTGCTCACCGAGCGCGAGCAGGCATCGTCCGTAGAGCGAGTGCGCCGTGGGCAGCTTCGGATTGAGCTGGACGGCTTTCGCGAATTCCTCTTTTGCGGCGGGGTAATCGAGCGGCGTCAGGTATGCGAGGCCCATGAGCAGATGCGCTTCCGCGGACTCACCCGCGCCGAAAATCCGCTCGACGTACTTCTGACCCTCTTCCGTGTTTCCCGCGTGCAGCAGCGCCGTCCCAAGGAGGTATCCGTACGCGAGATCGTTTGCGAACATCTGTTCGCGTGACTTCAGCAGCGCGATGACCTCCTGATCCTGTCCGGTCTGCAGGTAACACTCGGCAAGGATCAGATATGCATTCCGTGTGTCGGGCTCCGACGCCACGACGCGTTTCAGCTGCGGAATGGCCTGGTTGGGCCGCGCCGACTTGTAGTACGCGAGCGCCAGATTCATTCGCACCGTGCTGTTGGTCTGATCGATCGCCAGCGCTGCGTCGTACTGCTTGATCGCATCGTCGAACTGACCGAGGCGGACGTAGGCAGCGCCGAGATTCGACAGCGCGTCGACGCGGTCGGGCATGATGGCCAGCGCCGCCTTGTAGGTATCGATCGCGCCGAGGATGTCGCCGGCCTGATGCAGCTCCATCGCGCGCGCGAACAGGCGATCAAAGTCCGCTTCGCTCGGCGCCGCAGACTGCGCCGAGGTCGGCGCGGCAACGAGAAGAAGGAGCAGCCAGAGGCAGAGGACGCGCACCATGGATATTGAGGAGGTCCCGCCGCGGACAGGCGGAACGCGGATAAGTGTACCTCCAAAAACACGATGAGGAGGAGAGCCTTGGCCCTCCCCCTCATGATCAACCCGGGGGCTTCGCCCCCGGACCCTACGCCGTCGCTCGCGGGGGCCCCGGCGGGCCCCGCTCCGCTCCGGCGGGCGCGCCTGCCGCGCGCTTAGAAGTAGTACTTCAGGACCAGCTCGATCACGCGGTGGCCGCGCTTCAAGTTGATCTTGCCGAAGTTCGCCTTCGTCTGTGGCGTGAAGTCGAAGCCCTGCGTCGGATCGCACACGTCCGATGTGCCTCCAGCGCCGTTCGGCACCCCGCTGACCCTGACGCGGCACGTCGTGTCGAGGACCAGATTGATGTCGTTGACGTCAACGGCCGTGGTCGCAAACGCCTGGTTGAAGATGTTGAAGAACCCGACCCGGAACTGCAGCTTCTGGTCGCCGACAGTCGAGAAGTTCTTGAACAACGTCAAGTCGTGGTTGGACCGCGTGGGCTGCCGCAGGTTGTACGGTGGCACCAGGTCGCCGTTCTGCCCGAACTCGGGCACGCCGATGCAGTTGATGTCGAGCAGTTTCTCCCCGACATCCCCCTTGCCGGTCGTCGGATTACAGGTGTAGACCGGCGCGAGGCCGTTGCCGGCGCTGTTGCTCGGGCCGACGACATCGGTCGTGCCGAAGTACGCGGCGGCGATGCCGGAGCTGGCCGCGTCTCCCGAGAACGACAGCCTGAAGGGGACGCCGCTCGCCAGCGAGGAGATCCCCGACAACTGCCAGCCGTTGAGCGCGCCCTTGAGAATCGGATTACTCGATTCGGGGGCAGCGTCGGGGAGGAAGGCGTTCCACGACACGTTCAGGACGTGCGTGCGATCCTCACCGAGAACCCCATAGGTCCGTTTCGGATCGTAGGGGTCGATGGTCGAATACTCGCCTCCCAGCGTGCCTTTCGTCTGGCCAAGCGTGTACGCAACGAAGTACTGCAGCCGTCGGCCCGTCTGACGGCTGAGGGTCACCTGCATCGAGTTGTAGGTCGACTCGCCGCGGAAGTCGTACAGCGTCATCCCGTTGAACGCGTTGAACTGGCGGAATTTCGCCAGGTTGTCGCTGACGCTGGCCACCGCGACACGGTTGACCGGGTTCGACAGGTCGACACCATTGAACGTCCCCGTGCTGAGGGCGCCATACGGCATGACGTTGCCGTTGCTGCGGCTGACCAGGTCGGCGCCGCGTGTGCCGACGTAGCTGACCTCGACCACCTGATCGTAGGGAATGCGCCGCGCATAGGAGAGGCTGAAGCTGTGCGTCTTCGGCCACGTGAACGAGCTCGGCGACAGGGAATTGAGGCCCACGCTGCCGATGCGGTTGGCCAGCGTCGCTTCGTGCGCCGTGTCGTACGTCAGCCCGACGCCGTTGCCGTAGCCGCCGCCGGCCCAGAAATCGGTGCCGACCTGGTAGGCGTTTGGCGCCAGCCGCAGGGTCTGGTCGTACTCGACGTTCCCCATGTTGCGGTTGTAGAACAGCCCGTAACCGCCGCGGATCACGTTCTTGCTCTCGCCGTCGATGTTCCATGCGGCGTTGACGCGCGGCAACGCGAACGGCGAGCGGTTGCCAAGGATGCCAGCCGGCGCGCAGCCGGTGTAGACGTAGCACACGCCGTTGACCTTCGCGTACGTGCCCGGATCCAGGAAGGCGCCGGCGCTCGCGTTGTACAACGCGGGATCAAAGTAGCCGCCCAGGTTGTTCAATTCGTTGTTGTTCGTCCAGTAGCCGAACCGCACGCCGTATTCCAGCGTCAGGTTCGTGCGCACCTTCCAGCTGTCCTGCGCGAAGGCGTCGTAGCTCCAGTAGCGGAACTCGCCGGACGGGTTTCCGGGCGACGGGATGCCGTTCTTCTGGCTGATGGTCTTCGTCCCGACGCCCTGCGTCAGCGACCCGATGCGCCCGACGAGCATGTCAGCGCCGGAGTTGCCGGTGCCGGTGTCGTTGTCGTTGCCGAACCAGAGCTGACCGGATTCGAGGTTCTGGAAGTTCTGCTGCTTCTGGCCGCGCTCCACCGTGATGCCGAACTTCATGCCGTGCGCGCCCGCCAGCTTCGTGAACTTGTCGCTGAACTGCAGCGCATCGTTGTGCGCGTACATGTCGTTGGCCTTCGCCCACAGGTTGCCGACCTGCCCGCTGCCGCCCCACCCGTGGAGCATATCGGTGGGCAGATACGGGCTCCCTCCGAACCCGGCAGGGAACTGAATGCCATTGAACGTGACGCCGTTGTGCCCCTGGGTCAGGATGCTCGGATCCTGGTAGTGATTGTCGAGGGTCAGGCGGCTGTAGCTGACCAGCGCTTCGTTCGTGGTCGTCGGGCTGAGCACCGTGACGATGTTGCCCGCGTACGAGCGACCGATGTTCTCGCCGATGTTCGGCGTCGGCAGCGCGACGACATCGCCGGGCGCCCACCATACGCCGCGCGGCTGCTCGGCGTTCTCCGTCTCGTGCGCGACGCGGACGTATGCCTTGGTGTTGTTGCTGATGTTCCAGTCGAACCGCGACTTGAAGTCGGTGCGGTTGGTCGGCTCGAGGCGGCTGTACACGTAGTTGTACAGGTTGTTCGGATCGTTGTAGTTCGGATCCGGATAC
>JBKPRU010000075.1:0-9863 GCA_046734675.1 Acidobacteriota bacterium | reverse complement strand
TCGACGAACGTGTCGGTCCCGCAGCACCCACACGCGCCGGCGCTCGCCGCCGACGCGGCCACTTCATGCGCAAACGTCGCGCCCTGGTCGGTCGATCGCGCAATCCACGCGCGCCGCGAGTCCTCGCCTTTCTGCCCCGGCATCTCGCTGTGCCAGGCGACGTAGACTTGCCCGTTCGCGTCAGCGCCCAGCGACCCGCCGTCGAGCGGCCCGGCGTTTTGATGCACGTTGCGCTCGGGCTCGAAGGTGCCGTCCGCACGCGATCGCGTGTAGAGCATGGGAGCAGCGTCGCCGGTCTTGAGGGCGTGATCTGATCCCACCCACGCGACGTGAACGCGTCCACCGCCGAGCGCGAGGTGCGCGCCGCGCACGTTGCCGGTCGCGAGCACCGAGCCCGGCTGGCTGTTGACCCGGACAGCGGGTGCGAACCGGCCGCCATCGAGCCGCGTGTAGAAGACATCGCCATGCGCGGGCTCGCCCGCGAAATAGATCATGTGCACGCGCTCGTCGGCATCGACGACGACGTCGGGTTGCAGTCCGCCGTCGGGCGCGCGGAGGAGCTCAACCGGCCGCGCGACATCGACAGCGCGCGTCGTTACAGGAACGGCGCCGAGCAGCGCCGCGACGGAATACAGCACGGCGGCATTCAAGGTCCCGGGGATTCGCATCCACCGATCATATCCGCATCATTTCGGCGGGGTCGTCGGATCGCCCGTGTGGTGCTCGGCGATCTGGTATCGCAGGAATTCGTGCAGCGCCTGCACCGCATCCGGATTGGTGCTGCGGATGCGCACGCGTCCGCCATTCGGCGTCTCTTCGTAGTCATAGGTGATCGACGAGCGCAGCGCTGCCATCTGTGCCGAACCCGGAGGATGTTCGGCGTGCGTGAGCAGCGGCTTCGAGAAGTCGCCGTTGGCGAACGCGGTAGCGATCTCCCGGAGGTGCGATCGAATCGCCGTCGTGTTCGCATCGTCCGCGGCGTCTTTCACGCTGACTTCGATCGACCCGCCATCCGCCGCGAGGCGGAAATGGTGGATCGTCGCGTCCTGATCGAACCCCATCGCGGCGGCGCCGCGCGTCTTCAGGTCCGCATCTTTGTGGTGGTGTTCGTGGGTCATGCCTGGGGGCATCTGTGTCGCAAGCCAGGTGAGAAGGAGGATGAGCATGGGCCGATGCTAAACCCTTGAATGGATTCCAGAGTCAAGCGGACGCTATCATCGGGACATGAGCGCCAGATTGCTGCGCATCGGCGACGTCGCGAAAGCGGCGGGCGTCAGCGTCGACACCGTCCGCCACTACGAGCGCATCGGCGTGCTGCGGCGCGCGCCGCGAACCAGTTCGGGCTATCGCGTCTACCAGGCGGAGGCGATCGAACGCGTGCGCCTGGTACGCAGCGCCGTGCAGTTCGGGTTTTCGTTGAACGAGCTCGCTGTGTTCTTGCGTGCCCGCGATAACGGATCGCCGCCGTGCCGGGCCGTGCGCGCCGCCGCGGACCAGATCATGGCGCGCGTCGAGGCGCAGATCGCCGAGCTGCTCGATACCCGCGAATGGATGCGCACCACGCTGCGAGAGTGGGACCACCGCCTTGCCGGGGCTGCGCCCGGGGAGCCCGCGAAGCTGCTCGAAGGACTTCCGCGCTCCACCGCCATTCAGAGTCACGGTCGACGGCTCGTCACGAACGCAGGAAGATCACGAGAGTAAACGTGTAGGGCGGGTCTTCAGACCCGCCACGGTGTGAGGCCGCCGCGTCGGTCGCCGGGTCTAAAGACCCGGCCTCCGTCGAACGAGAGCCGCTGCACTCACACTCAGTTGTCACGCAGCACTACCATCGGATCGACGCGGCCCGCGGCGCGCGCGGGCAGGTAGCACGCGAGCACCGACACGAGCAGCACGAGGGCGGCGTTGGCCACGAATACCGAGACGTCGGTAGGCTGCACATCGTTGAGGAGCGCCTGCAACGTGCGCGTCAGGAACAACGATCCAAGGATGCCGAGTCCGATCCCGATCAGCGCGACCACGAGTCCGCGCCCGACGACGACGCGCTGGACGGCGCGCGGGTCGGCGCCAAGCGCGATGCGGATGCCGAACTCGCGGCGCTGGCGGCGCACGTTGTACGAGGTGACACCGTAGACGCCGACCATCGCGAGCAGTCCCGCCAGCGCGCCGAACACCGCCGTCAGCGCGGACATCAGGCGCGGCTGTCCCACCGACGCACTCACGACCTGTTCCATCGTCTGCACCGCCGTGAGCGGCAGCGACGCATCCATGCTGGCCACGATCTGCCGCGCCGATCGGATCGTCGTCCCCGGATCGTTGCTTTCAGTGCGCATGACCACGGTCAGCGAGCTGTTCGGCGCCTGCTCGATTGGACGATAGAACTCGTAAGGCGACCGGGCCGCGAGGCCGAACGACCGCACGTCGCCGACCACGCCAACCACCTCCCACCACTGGTTGCGTCCCGAGGGCGCGAGACGCTTGCCGATGGCCGTCTCGCCGGGCCAGAACTTCTCGGCCATCGCGCGGCTGACGATTGCGACGGGTGCGCTGGTCTCCGTTTCGCGCCGATCGAACACGCGTCCCTGCAGCAGCGGAATCCCCATCGTCTTGAAGTAGTCGCCGCCGATGAAGTTGTACTCGACGAGCGGCGCATCGCCAGGACCCCAGGGATTGCCGCCCTCGCGGCGCATCTCGCCGTTCTGCCCGAACCGGTACATCGGCAGGTGGCTCGTCGCGGCGACCGACTGCACGCCGCGAATCGGCTTCAGCCGCTCGAACAGCTCGCGATAAAACGCGCTGATCTGCGCGCCGTCCTGGTAGCGTGACCCGGTTGGCGAGAGGTCGAACGCGACGAGACGCTCGGTGACGATGCCGCTGTCGCGCCGCTCGAGAAGAATCAGATTTTTGAGCAGCAGCCCGGCGCCAACGAGCAGCGTGAACGCGATCGCGATCTCGGCGACGACCAGTCCGTTCCCGAAACGGCTGTGGGTGCCGCTGCCCGTGCGCAGGTCCCCCTCGCGGACCGACGCGGCAAGCTCGCGCGTGCGCAGGCGCAGCAGCGGCCAGAGGCCGCAGAACAGCCCGACCACCAGCGACAGGATCACGGTGAACGCGACGACGCGGCCGTCGACGGCAATCGCGCTGGCGCGCGGCAGCACGTTCGCGGCGAGCACGAGGAAGCTGCGCACCGCCCACAGCGCGAGCAGCAGGCCGATGGCGCCGCCGGTGAGCGCGAGGACCACGGCCTCGGCGGTGAGCTGACGGGCGAGATCGCGCGTACCCGCGCCAAGCGCCAGACGAATCGCCAGCTCGCGCCGCCGCGCGAGTCCCGCCGCGAGCAGCAGGTTGGCGACGTTGGCGCACGCGATCAGCAGCACGAGGAACACGGCGCCCATGAGAATCTGCAGCGGCGCACGAATCCCGCCGACGACCGCCTCGTGATAGGACTGCACGTCGATGCCGTGGTTGTGCCCGAACTCCTTCGCGAGCGTCTGGCCGACGGCGCGCATCTCCGTTGCCGCGCGTTCGACCGTGACGCCCGGCTTCATCCGCGCGTAGACCGTGAGGAAATGCGATCCGCGCGTCGCGGGATCGAGCTTGCGCGCGAGCGGCACATACACGTCCGCATTGCGATGCGTGAAATCTTCCGGCATCACGCCGATGACTTCGAAGGGTTCACCGTTGAGCGTGAGGCGCTGACCGAGCACGTTCCGGGCGCCGTTGAAGCGGCGTCTCCAGAAGCGGTGCGAGAGCACGACGACGTGGCCCGCGCCGGGCTGGTCTTCGTCGGCGGTGAACCAGCGGCCCAGCCGCGGACGGACCTGGAACACGTCCATCAGCGTAGCGGTCGCGCTCATGCCGACGAGCCGCTCCGGCTCCCCCTGTCCGGTCAGCGTCAGCGGCGCAGGCGCCGACCCGCCCATCGCGGAGAACACCTGGTTGTGATCGCGCCAGTCGTGGTACTTGGGGAACGAGGCCGGGCACGTCGCGCAGGCCGGCTGCGTGTCGTAGACGAGCACGAGCTGGTCAGGGTCCGGGAACGGCAGCGGTTTGAGCAGCACGCTGTTGAAGATGCTGAACACGGCGCTCGTGATGCCGATGCCGAGCGCAAAGGCGAGCACGGCCAGCGCCGAGACCGACCCTCCGCGAAAGAGCGTCCGGACCGCGAACCGGAAATCCTGCAGCATGCGCATAGGCGAGGCTCCCACGAAGCGATGGTCATCAGTGCAACGCGCGGACCAGCCGCGATTCCGCCCGGGACGGTGGAAATCGCGCGCGTGTGCGGTTGCTGGTCGCACTGACGCAACTCGCGTCGCATCGGCGCGACAGGGAAGCAGCGCAGCCGGTGTTTAGCCAGTCTGTGCGGTCGGGCGCACCTTCAGGTGCGCCGTCAGTGCGGCTGCCCCCGGGCGGATTGCGATAAAGTGACTGCCGTGATTGCGCTCGTGTGGATGTTCGACGTGCGTCCGGGGATGACGCCGGATTTCGAACGCTTTTATGGAGCGGATGGTGAGTGGACGGCGCTGTCGCGGCGCAGCCGCTCCTTCCTCGGCAGTTCGTTTCTGAAGGACCTCGCCTCGGAAACGCGATACCTGCTCGTCGAGTACTGGGGCGAGATGGTCGTCTACGAAAAGCACGTCGCCAGTTTCGAAAAGGCCATCGAGACCTTGCAGCGTGAGCGCGATCGCTTCGTCCTGCGAATGGACGCGCTCGGCGTGTTCAACACGCTCGATACACCGGACCGCATGGGGCCGGCCTGGTCACGACGTGGCGGTTAGCACCGCGTAATAGGCCATGACGACCACGATCAGCGCGGTCGTGATCCAGAGCGCAATGGTCGTGACGGTCGACGGCGCGATATCCGGCGGCAGCCGGCGGTGACGCAGGTAGATCGCGCCGATGCCGATGACCGGCAGCATCATCGACTGCACGATCCCGCCCAGCATCACCATCGTCACCGGCGACTGCAGCGTCAGGAACAACGTGACGGGCACGATCGACAGCAGCACGACGAAGACATTGCGGAACCTGACGCGGCGGACGTGATCGTCGCCGTCGAAGAACCCCATCAGGTGGCACATGTCGGCGAAGAGGCGTGAATGCGCCGCGGTCGCGGCAAACACGGTCCCGTAGAGCGTCGCGACCGCACCGAGATAGAACAGCCACACCGCCCATCCGCCAAGCGTCTGCGTGTACAGATTCGACAGCACCGCGATCATGTCGCGCGCCGCCGGCACAAGGCCCATGCCGTGCAGCACGCCGGCGCCGAGCAGATAGAACGCGATGGTGGCCGCCGTGTAGATGGCCATCGAGGCCGTGATATCGAGATGCATGACGCGGATCCAGCCGCGGGCGCGGCGCTGCCACGCCGCCGAGCCGTCGCGCGCCCCGGTGAACTGCGCGTACCCTTTCTCGACGCACCAGTACGGATACATGAAGAGCTCGGTCGCGCCCACGCCGGTGATGCCGAACACGGCGACCGCCATGCCGAGTCCTGCTGTCGGCAGCTCGAACCGGAATCCAGTTGCGACCGCGCTCCACGAGAAGAAGCGCGGCATGCGGATGAGAATCAACGCGGCCAGCACCGTCAGCATCGTGAAGAGCGCCACCTTCAGCATCGCGATCCGCTCGATGCGCGCGTAGCCGCCGCCGAGGAGGAGCGCGAGCGTGACCGCGAGGAACACGAGCACCCACGCGCGCACGGAGACGGCCGGCACCAGCAGGTTCATCACCTGGGATACGCCGCCATACATCGCGCCGACCTGCAGCAGCGTTCCGCAGACCATCAAGGCCCAGGCCCACACCAGCCAGTTAACGCCGGCGGCGCGCGGCCCCGGCATTTGATTCAGCGCCGCGAGGCCGCTCATGCCGCTGGCGATCGTGTAGCGGCCCAGTTCCCCCTGAATCACCGGCTTGCTGAAACAACTCAAGAGCACCACCCACAGCGCCGTGTAACCGGCCTGCGCTCCCAGCGTCGTGGTCGCGATCAATTCTCCCGATCCGACGATCGACGCCGCCAGCACCATCCCTGGACCGATGCGTTTGATGGCGTCGCTCAGACGAACCGGAGGGTCTTCGATTGCCGCCGGATCGAGAACGTACGGGTTGCGCGGCGCGACGCGTGTGGTCGTCGTGGTCATCAGATCCCTGCCAGCTCGCGCAGGCGCGTGACGCGCCCCGCGGAAACGGGCGACTCCTGCCGGCCGTCGGCGCGCGCCGCCCGGCCGACGTGCACCTCACGGCAGACACCGGTCTGCGCGATCAGCGCGAGCATCTCTTCGTCGATGTTGCCGCCGGCAAGGATGGTCAGCCGCGAGCCGGCGTGCGCGCTGTAGCGCCGCAGACGGTCGCAGCGTTCCTTCGGCGTGCCCGCGCCGCCGCTCGTCAGGATGCGATCGACTTGTGCGATCGTCGCGATGCGATCGATCGCGGTCCGCGGATCGACGAGCTGATCGAAGGCACGATGGAACGTCACAGGAAGCGTCGGCGCCGCGTTCAGCACCGCGCTCGTCTTCTCGATGTCAGGGTCGCATCCCGCGGCAAATCCGACGACAACGCCGTCGATCGGCAGCGATCGGAAACTGGCGAGGGCCTTCTGCATCGCGTCGATCTCGACGTGATCAGCGGTGAAGCCGGCATTCTCACGGACCATCACTCGAACCGGAACCTTGACGGCGGAAGAAATCTCTTCGACGAGCGCGCGTGACGGCGTCAGTCCGCCGCTGGCGATGTCACGCACGAGTTCCAGGCGGTCGGCGCCGCCCTTGGCGGCAGCCCGCGCATCCGCGACGGTTTGCACGATTACTTCGAGCAGCAGCGCCATGGCCGCGCGATTGTACTCTCGCGCGGCGATTCAAGGGAGAATACGAACCAGGAGAATTCCCCAGCATGAGATGTCTCGCACTCACCTGTGCTTTCCTGATCAGCACGTCCGTATCCGCGCTGCAGACCACACCGTCGCCACCCGCATCGCAGGGCGCGACGACGCAGTCCGCCGGGGCGGATCCGCATCCGCCCAATGCGCCGAACCAGAAGCCTGCATCGCCCGGCCAGACGCGCGCGCCCGAGCGCAAGACCAACGTCGCGTTCGAGGTCGTCACGGTTGCCAAGGGGCTCGATCGTCCATGGGGCCTCGCCTTTCTGCCCGACGGCAAGATGCTCGTCACCGAGCGGCCCGGACGTCTGCGCATCGTCTCGCCCGACGGCACGGTGTCGCAGCCGGTCGAAGGACTGCCGCCGGTTGATGCGCGCAACCAGGGGGGCTTGCTCGGGCTCGCGCTCGATCCGTCGTTCGCAGCCAATCAGTTGATCTACTGGAGCTATGCGGAGCCGCGCGAGGGCGGCGTGAACAACACCGCCGTCGCCCGCGGCAAACTCGCGGACGGTGCAACGCCGCGCGTCGAGAACGTGCAGGTGATCTTTCACCAGCAGCCATCGCTCAACTCGACGTTGCATTTTGGTGGGCGTCTCGTCTTCGGCCGCGACGGCACGCTGTTCGTGACGCTCGGCGAACGATCGATCACCGAAGGCCGCATGCAGGCGCAGCGGCTCGACGGTCTGCTCGGCAAGATCGTCCGCATCAACGCCGACGGTTCGATCCCCAAGGACAATCCGTTCGTCGGCAAGGAAGGCGCGCGCCCGGAGATCTGGTCGATCGGTCATCGCAACGTGCAGGCGGCCACGCTCAACCCCGCGACCGGCGAGTTGTGGGAAGTGGAGCACGGCACGCGCGGCGGCGACGAGATCAACATCCCGCGCAAGGGCAAGGATTATGGCTGGCCGACGATCGCCTACGGCATCGAGTACGCGGGCGGCCCGATTACCGGTGGCATCACCGCAAAAGAAGGGATGGAGCAGCCGCTGTATTACTGGGATCCGGTGATTGCGCCAAGCGGCATGACGTTCTACACCGGTAGCCTGTTTCCCGCGTGGAAGGACAACCTGTTCATCGGCGGACTCGCAAGCACGAACCTGGTACGGCTCACCATCAAGGGTGAGCGCGTCGTCGACGAGGAGCGGCTGCTCACCGACCTTCAGCCGACTCGCGAGCGCATTCGCGACGTCGTGCAAGGTCCCGACGGCGCGCTGTATCTGCTCACCGACAACACCGAAGGGCGCGTGCTGAAGATCGCGCCGAAGCCGTAAGTCCGGAGCGGAAGGGCGCGCGCCGAGCGTGCCCTTGTCCATCGCTCGCCCAGGCCCGAAAACCCCGCCAAATCCGGGCCCTTTCCCGCTGATTCGTGCTCCTTCTCCCGGATCAAAAGTTCCGGGATCGGCGGACTTTTGTCTACCGGCGCCCGCGACGCTTCCCTCGGCGCTCCAAGTGACCTTCAAGATTCCTAAGAATTCGGCGCACACACAATTTTGATCGGCCGCTGTCGGGCTCGGGCGCACCGGCAGCCCCGTTGCTTAGTGACAGGACCCGCCGGTGGTTCTGTCGAGCAGAAACATCCGGCTACTCCGCTTTATCCAGAACAACGGAGCCAGTCGCAGGAAGGCCGCGCAGACAACGCGCCCTGGCAGGGGCTCGCGTGGGCACGGCCGGACGTGTGTAAAGGACGGATCATCTGCGTGGGAAAACCGGCAGCAAACACTGACACGGCGGTCCGTGCGGGCAGTCGCATGCGATGGGCATGCGCCGCCTTCACGATGATGCTCTGCGTCCTCGCGAGTGCGTCCACGGCGTGGGCGCAGGCGTCGCTCGCGACGCTCACGCTCACGCAGGGGTGGGCGACATTCGGCCAGGCGCTGCCGCAGGGCGCGGCGTCGAACGCGCTGCAGGTCGGCACGTTGACCACGCAGACCGACGTGAAGAACCGCTGGCCCGACGGATCGATCCGCTTCGCGATCGTCACCGTCAATGTGCCGGCATCCGGCACCTACGCGTTGCGGCCCGCGTCGCCTCCGACCGGCACGTTCACGCCGAGCATTCCGTCAGCATCAGCAACGTTCGTGATTGGCGGTGTCACCTACACGGCGACGCTGCCGTCAGCGGCGTCGACGGACACATGGCTGTCCGGTCCGCTCGCCTACGAGGGCCGCTCGGTCGTGGCGCCGGTGGCCGCGGGCGCCGGGCCGCATCCATTCCTGCGAGTGATCTTCGACACGCGCGTTTACAACGACGGCACCGCGCGCGTCGACTTCGCGGTCGAGAACGTCCTCGACCTCGTGGGCGCGACGTCGGTCACCTACAACGTCACGCTTACGGTGGCGGGGCAGGTGGCGTTTTCGAAAGCGGCGGTGCAGCACTTCTACCTGACGCGGTGGCGCAAGGCGTTCACCGTCGGCCTGACGCCGCTCTCGACGATCACGCCGGACATCGCGCCGTTCAACACCTCGGCGGCGCTGCCGCCGTTCCTCCCGTCGATCACCAACCGCGTCGACGCGATCACTGATCCAACGCGCTACGAGATTCTCGCGTCAGGCGCGCTCGACACCGACATGTCGGCGCACGGCGGCCGCGGCGCGCTCGCACCGTATCCGGACTGGGCAGCGCGCTACCTGGTGCACAAGGATCCGCAGCAGCGCGCGTTCGTGCTGGTCAACGGCGATCTCGCGGGCTCGTGGCCGAT
This sequence comes from Acidobacteriota bacterium, assembly GCA_046734675.1. GTDB lineage: Bacteria > Acidobacteriota > Vicinamibacteria > Vicinamibacterales > 2-12-FULL-66-21 > QHWT01. The sequence goes on along the minus strand of JBKPRU010000075.1, from coordinate 294 downwards.
TCACGTGCGCGAAGCGGAGACGAGCACGAACAGCGGTATCGGCGGCGGACGATTCGTCTCGCTCAACCAGCGCCCGAACATCTGGTACGACCAGCGCGCGCAGAGCGGCGGCTTCGATTACGTCAAAGGGCTGCCGCTGCCGATCCGCGAATATACGTCGCTGTGCGTGCCGCCGCAGACGCCCGCGGACGGCTGTCAGAATCCGCAGCCCGGGCAGACGCGGCTGATTCCCGACAACGCGCATCAGCCGTCGCTCGCGTTCGTCCCCTACATGCTCACCGGCGACCGCTACTA
>JBKPRU010000074.1:0-11251 GCA_046734675.1 Acidobacteriota bacterium | reverse complement strand
GCCCTGCCCTTTCGAAAGGTATCCCGCGACGACCTGCGCCGAGTCGACGAAGCCGTTGACATCGCGATAGAGCTGGTCGTCCGTGAACAGCTTCCCGACGGTCCCCTTCCCGGCCCGGATGTCGCGCATCAGCAGGGTCGCCTGATCGAGCCCCGCGCTCGCGCTCGCCGCGACGTCGCTGATGGCCGCCTGCCCCCGCCCGGGCTGGATGAAGTCGCCGTCGTTCAATGGCGTGCCGGTGGCCGCCGGCGAGATCTCGATGATCGGCTCGCCAAGCAGGCTCAACGATCCGATCGACGCGCGCGAATCGCTCGTGATCCGCTGCTGCATCTCCTTCCTGACCGACAGCGTGATCTGCACCGCTGCACCCGAGAACGACACGTCGGTGACTTTCCCCACCTCGACGCCGGCGACCCGGACGATCGCCCCGCTTTTGAGGCCCTGCACGTTGTCGAACTTCGTCTTCAGCTCGTAACGCTGCCACGAGAAGCCGCTCTGCCCCCCGACCGCGATGATGATCAGGGCGGCGAGAAACAGCGCGACGACGGCCAGGATGCCAATCTTCAACTCAGCCCAGGCAAGCGATCGGGTTCTCGGCATATCGGTTATCGGATGTCGATCGCCGGGCCGGTGTCAATGCACCGGCCGGCACTTACGACAGAAACGCCTCGATGTACGCGTCTTTCTCCGCCACGGCGCGGAGTTCCTGTGCATTGCCTTCGAAGGCAATGCGTCCATCCTTCAGCATGATGAACTCGGCCTCGGACGCCTTGTCCGGGGCCGCTTTCTCGAACGCCACGGAGTGGCCGTGTCGGCGCGCGGTGTGCTCGGCGACGTAGAACGCGTCGCGCAGCTGGTGCGTGACCAGCACGGAGCTGACGTTCTCGATGTCGCGCAGCTTGATGATCTCTTCGTCGACCGTGATCGACGTAATCGGATCGAGCCCGGTCGTCGGCTCGTCGTACAGCAGGATGCGCGGCTTCGCCGCCATCGCCCGCGCGATCGCGACGCGCCGGCGTTGCCCGCCCGACAGCTCCGAGGGCATGCGGTCGATGAACTCGCCGAGCCCGATGAAGCCGAGGACTTCCGCGACTCGCGCGTTCGCTTTGTCCATCGGCCACTGCAGCTCCTCGAACAGTTTGTAGCCGACGTTCTCGCGCACGGTGAGCGAGTCGAAGAGCGCGCCTTCCTGGAACACCATCCCCAGATCCGCGCGGACCGACATCAACTGCTCTTCCGTCATGTTGTCGACGCGCTCACCATTGACGAAGATCACGCCCGCGTCAGGCTTTAGAAGTCCCAGCATCAACCGCAGGATGGTCGACTTGCCCGCGCCGCTCGCGCCCAGGAAGATCTTCGTGTGCCCGGTCTGCAGCGTGAAGCTGACGTCCCGCAGGATCACCTTGTCGTCGAACGAGAGATGGACGCCGTCGAACACGACGATCGGTCCGCCGTGGGCCAGGGCTTCGTCGAGCAGGGGCGGTCGCGGTGCGGTGTGCGTAGCCATCAGTACATGAGCACGATGAGGAGCTTCGTCACGAGAAAGTCGACCGCGATCACCGCCACCGAACTGGCGACGACGGCGTTGGTCGTCGCACGTCCGACGCCCTGCGTGCCGCCGCGCGTGCGCATACCGACGTGGCAGCCGATGCTGACGATCGTAAAGCCGAGGAAGAACGGTTTGATGAGCCCCATCCACACGTCCTGCATATACAAGCCGGCGACCACGCTGTTCCAGTAGACCGTGCCGGCCACGTGAAACTGCAGCACCGTCACGATCCAGCCGCCGACCATCCCGATGCCGCTCGAGAGGACTGTCAGGAGCGGCACCATCAGCAGCCCCGCGAGGATGCGCGGCACCACCAGCTTGCGAATCGGGTCCGTGCCGAGCGCCCGCAACGCCGCGATCTGGTCCGTCACCGTCATCGACCCGAGCTCCGCGGCGATACCGGATCCGACGCGCCCGGCGACCATCAGGCCGGTCAGCACCGGGCCGAGCTCACGCACCATCGACGCGCTCACCAACCGACCGATCATCGACCGCGCGCCGAACTGATCGAGCGTGAAGCCGGAGTTGAGCGCCAGCACCATGCCCGTGAACATCCCGGTCAGCAGGACGACGGTCAGCGATCCAATCCCCACCGCCTCGAACTGTTCGACGATGTCGCGCGGGTACATCGGGCGGGTGACGAGCGCGCGGCAGAACTGCCCGACCATGTGCACGTATTCCTGCACCTCCAGCAGCGCGGCCTTGGCCCATTCGATGAGCTTCGGTCTCACGTCAGCGGCGGCTCCCGGCCAGACCCAGCTCGCGGCTCTTCAGCTGCTTGATGCGATCGCGCAGGGTGGCGGCCTTCTCGAACTCGAGGTTCGCGGCCGCGGCCTTCATCTGCGCCTGCAGCGCCGTGACGTGCGCGTCGAGCTCCGCCTGCGTCTTGAACATGCCCCCTTCATCGGCGCTGGTCGGGACCGTCACGTAATCGCGCTCGTAGATGCTGGTCATCACCTCGTCGATGCTCTTCACGATCGACGCCGGGGTGATGCCGTGCTCCGTGTTGTACGCCTCCTGGATGGCGCGGCGGCGCTCGGTCTCCGAGATTGCCAACCGCATCGAGTCAGTCACCTTGTCGGCATACATGATCGCGCGCCCATTCACGTTGCGCGCCGCGCGGCCGACCGTCTGGATGAGCGAGCCTCCCGACCGGAGGAAGCCTTCCTTGTCCGCGTCGAGGATGGCGACGAGCGAGACTTCGGGCAGGTCGAGCCCTTCGCGGAGCAGATTGATCCCGACCAGCACGTCGAACGCGCCGCGCCGCAGATCGCGCAGGATCTCAATCCGCTCGAGCGTGTCGATGTCGGAGTGGAGATACCGCACCTTCACGCCCAGCTCCTGGTAGTACTGCGTCAGGTCCTCCGCCATCCGCTTGGTCAGCGTCGTCACCAGGACGCGCTCGCTGCGCGCGGCGCGATCGCGGATCTCGGCGAGCAAGTCATCGACCTGCCCGCGTACCGGCCGCACGTCGATCACGGGATCGAGGAGGCCCGTCGGGCGGATGATCTGCTCGACGACGGCGCCGCCGGATTCGCGCAGCTCGTACGGGCCGGGCGTCGCCGACACGAACATCAGCTGCGACACGCGCGTCTGCCACTCTTCGAAGTTGAGGGGACGGTTGTCGAGCGCCGAGGGCAGGCGGAAGCCGTAGGCGACCAGCACTTCCTTGCGCGAGCGATCGCCGTGATACATACCGCGGATCTGCGGAATCGTCTGGTGGCTCTCGTCGACGATCGTGAGCGCGTCGGGCGGCAGATAGTCGAGCAGCGTCGGGGGCGGGTCACCGGGTTGGCGCCCGGTGAGGTGCCGCGCGTAGTTCTCGATGCCGTGGCAGTAGCCGATCTCCTTGATCATCTCCAGGTCGAACATCGTCCGCTGGTGCAGGCGATGCGCTTCCAGGATCTTGCCTTCCGCCTCGAGCTTCGTTCGATACCACTCCAACTCGGCCTTGATGCTCTCGACCGCGCGCTTTGTCTTCTCTCGCGGCGTGACGAAGTGCGTCTTGGGATAGATCGCGACCTTGTCGTGGCGCCGGAACGATTTCCCGGTCAGCGGGTCGAACGTCACCAGTTCGTCCACCTCGTCGCCAAACAGCTCGATCCGCAGCGCGTTGTCTTCGTACGACGGATACACCTCGACGATGTCGCCGCGGACGCGGAAGGCGCCGCGCGCGAACTCGTGATCGTTGCGTTCGTACTGGATCTCGACGAGCTTGCGGAGGATCTGTTCGCGATCGATCCGCTGCCCGCGCTCGAGCGGCAGCATCATCCCGTAATAGGCGTCCGGCGAGCCGAGGCCGTAAATACATGAGACGCTCGCCACGATGATGACGTCCCGCCGTTCGAAGAGCGACCGCGTCGCCGACAGGCGCATCCGGTCGATCTCGTCGTTAATCGTCGCTTCCTTCTCGATGTACGAGTCGGTCGTCGGGACGTAGGCCTCGGGCTGGTAGTAGTCGTAGTAGCTGACGAAGTATTCGACGGCGTTCTGGGGAAAGAACCGGCGGAATTCCTGGTAGAGCTGCGCGGCCAGCGTCTTGTTGTGCGCCATGACCAGCGTCGGGCGGTTCACGCGCGCGATGCACTGCGCCATCGTGAAGGTCTTGCCGGAGCCGGTGACGCCGAGCAGCACCTGCGACTTGTCGCCGCGGTTCAACCCGTCGACGAGCTCGTCGATCGCGCGGGCCTGGTCGCCGCGCAGCTCGAAATCGGTCACGAGGGAGAACCGATCGTACTTGGAGGCCATGAGGACGCTAGACGGATTGGGCCAACGGAGCCAACATCAACCCGTCATCGTACCACAGGAAGGCGAAGGACTTAGGGCTTACGGCTCAAGGGGTGAGGAGGCGCTACCGCGCGTCCTTCGTTGGCGTCCGCGCCTCCTTGTAGGGCGCGAAGTAGCCGGAGCGGGTGCGGAGGCGGACGCCTTTGAGATCGCGGCGCACCAACTTGATCTCGACGCCGCGCCAGCTGCCGTCGGCGCGCGTGTCGCTCGACACGTAGCCGAGGGAATATCGCGCGGCGATCTCGCGCCGAATCCTGTCGAATACGCCGTCGAGATCCTTGGCGCCGACCGGGAAGTAGGCCTGCCCGCCGGTGGTCGAGGCGAAGCGTTCGAGCTCGCTGCGCTGCTGGAACCGCACGCTGCTCGATTGGTGCTCCAGATACCCGATGGCGTAGACGGTGACGTCGGACGCCTTCAGGAGATCGAGCGCGTCGGAAAAGGTGAGCGAACTGCGCGTGTCGCCGCCGTCGGTGTAGAGGACGAGGACCTTCTGTCCGTCCTGCCCCTGCGCGCCGTTCAGATACACGCCCAGGGCGTCGTACAGCGCCGTCCAGCCGTCCGGCTTGCGCATGCGGATGCGCTCGACGAGACGCGGGTAGTCGGCGACGCTGAAGCGCGCGACGCGCACTTCGGTGTCGAAGTCGACGAGCGTGAAGTCGGACGCGCGCTCCATGGCGTTGACGAACTTCACCGCCGAGGCGCGGGCGTCCTTGAGATCGTCGGACATGCTGCCGCTCGTATCGAGGAGCAGGCCGAGATGGAGCGGCAGCGCCCCATCAGGGTCGCCGACGGTGAAGAACTGCAGCGACTGCTTCTTGCCGTTCTCGATGATCTCGAAGTCCTGCGCGGTGAGGCCGCTCACCGGCTGCCCCTGCTTGTCGACAACGCTCACGCCGAAGTGAACGAGATCGACCGCCGTGCGAAACGTCTGCTGCGCGGAAACGGCGACGGCTGCGAGCATCAGGCAGCACACGAGCGAGATAGCGCGCATGGGAAGGGCCCTCCGGTGATCGCCGCATTTTACCGCCGTCAGAACACTTTGTATCCCGCGATCCGAAACACGTGCGTGCCGCGCCGGCCGTCGGGATCGAGCCCTTGCACGCCGTAGCCCCACTCAGCCGAGAGCAGCGTCCCGAACGGCGCCGGCGCTTCGATGGCGGCGCCCACGCCGGTGAAGTTGTGATAGCGACTGCCGAAGCCCGGATCATGGACCTGTGCGGTATCAGCAAAGGCATCGAGCCGGACGGCTTTGGCGGCGGACCACGCCAGCGCGGTCCGCAAGACCGCGCCGCGATCGTAGCGGATGAGCGCGGAGGGATAACCGTGCAGCCGGTTGTCGAACGAGCCGAACGAGTAGCGGCTGAACCGATCGAGGTCGCGCCCACCCGTCCACGCGAGCTCGATTCGCGTCACGAGCCGCGGGTTGATCGACATCGATCGAAGCGCGCTCGCGCCGTAGCGTTGAAACGTTGCAATCGGAGTATGTTCGACCGCCGGAGCACTGACGAGAAACGGAGAGGACGGAGAGTTCGGAGAGGACGCGTTCAATGTTTTGAAAACCCGAATTGCCGCCCTCTCCGTTCTCTGCGAGCTCTCCGTGTCCGTCAGCTCACCGGCGCTGGCATAGCCCCACTGTCGCCACCCCACACGGCGTGCGGCGCTTCCCCAGACGGAGAACTGCCAGCCCGCCCGCTGCATGTCGAGACCAGCGCGCGCGCCGTGCACCACCTGATTGGCCGGCACGACGAACAACGCGTCCGTCGACTCGCCGCGCTCGAACTTCGTGTAGTCCCAGTCGTACTCGAGCCGCAAGTTGACGCGCGGCGAGAGCGGTCGAAGTGCCCACACGGCGGCTTGCGCGGGGCGCTGCAGGATATTCTGCGCGTACTGCTCATGCCCCTCATCGAACGCGCGATCGTTGTACGACGCGGCGATGCCGAACGCGCGACCCGCGATCTGCCAGCGCGAGCCGGCGACCGATGGCGCGGAAAACGCGAGCTGCCCGAACGCGCCGCCGAAGAACCCATTGAACTGCGCGCCCGTGCCGAACAGATCGAAGTCCACGTAGCTGAGTCCCGCAAACGGCAGCGGCCGCGAGATGTTGGGGTCGACGATGACGCCGAACGCAATCGTGCGGATGCGCGTCGCGCGCCCCGCCACGGTTCGTTCCGCGGCCGGACTTGCGTCTTCCGCGTTTTGTCTTCCGTCTTCCGTCTTCCGCCTTCCGTCTTTTGTGAGATATCGAAACCCTTCGGGCGTGTCGCGCAGCATCACGTCGCGCGACGCATATGCGGCGGCACGTCGCGCCTCGAAGTCGGGCGCGTTGATCTCGTGCTCGTCGAGGATCAGCAGCCGATGAATCGGCGTGCGGACGCTCGCCCCTTCGTAGGTCTGGTGGACCTCGGTGCGCGCAACCAGCCAGTGCCCGCGCCCATCGTCGCGGAAGTCGTCGGTCTGCTCGGACGCCATGATCGGTCCGCGCAAGCCGGTCTGCACCGCAGAGACGCGCACCATCGCGAAGGAATCCACGGCAATCCAGGCGCGGCCTTCGTAGAGCGCGGCGCGTCGGTCGCGCGGCTCGAACGCAATCACGTAACAGGGATGACCGTCGATCGTCTCGCGCCCGTGCAGGCGATAGCGATACAGCGCGTTCAAGGTGATGGTCAGCGGTGGCGCCGCCGCGCGCTCCGGTTCGATGATCGGCAGGCGCGGCACGCCGCCGTTCCCCTCGAACGGGACACCGTTCACGCGGATCGCCTGCTGCTGAAGGTCGGTGCGCCCGTCCCCGGTGTAGATGACCGTGCGCGACGTGATCGTCAGCGGCGCGACGAAGCCGGGCGCCTCGAACGTGAGCGTGAGCGACCCGGTGGAGATGAGCGTTGACATCTCCGCCGCCTGGCGGGCGGCCTGCGATTGATGGCGCGCGACGATTTCCTCGGCGGTCAGCGCCGCCGCTCCGGAGACGCCGACCGTCTCCGCGAAGCGATCCTGCGACGGGAGCGTGACGCGAAAGAGCGACACGCCGTCGACGTCGAGCCGCTCGACCGAGGCGCCCGGCTGCTCGGGTGTGACGCGCGCGCCAGCCGGACACCGATCGCTGACGCCGACGATCTCGGTCGCCGCGAAGTTCGCGTACGCCGGGATGCTGACGCTGCCGCACGTCATGGCCCCGTATGGCACGAGCGGCGGCAGCCACCGCCACACGCGCATCAGATTGGCGACGAGCGCGTGTGCGGCGACGGGATCGCGCGGCACCTCCCACAGGTCCGGCGATCGATCGAACAGGAGATCGCGGAGGTCGCGCGCGACCGGCACGTCCGCGTGACGAAGGATCGTCGCCCCGAACTCGGTGACGCCGCGCGTCTCCAACGCGGCGGCCAACGGCGGCGCGGCCAGAAGTTCGACCGACCGCCCGAGCCCTCTTGCGAGCGCCACCACACGCTTCAAACGGAATGCGATCTCCTCCGTCGCGTCGCCGGGTGTGGATCCGACTTGACGGAGATCAAAGAGGATCGCGTCGGCATCCGCGGTGAGCACCGGATCGGCAGGATCCGGAATACCCACGATCTGCAGGCCGGCGCGGGCGCCGCGCGCGGCGAGGTCCCTCAGCGCCGCTTCCCAATCTGCCCGCGGCGTCCCGGCGGCGACCCTCAACCAGACCTGCACCGGTTCGAGCCGGAGCGGTAAAGCCAGGACGTCCCCGGCCGATACACTCAATCGAATGCATTGTGCGCACGGCGCCCCGGCGGGCGAGCCGGTTCCCTGGTCCTGCGAGTCCGCAGCCGCCGCGATCCACGGCCAGGCGGAGGCGAGCGCCGCAGCCGCCGCACCCAGAAGAGCCCACCTCAACCCGGCGTATAATGCTCGTTTCGCATGGCTACGCTCCGGTGGCGCGGCGCTATCGTGACCCACGGGTACCATTAACGTGCGCGTTCTGGCCATCTGTCAGGATGAGCTGGTAATTCGGACGCTCGACGAGGTCCTCCTCCCGAGCTTCGAGGTCGAGTTCCTGGTGGAGAGCAGGCCGCTCGCGCGCCGCCTCCACGAGGCGGGAATGGAGGTCTTCGCCGCCGATCCGCGCCGCGTCGACACCTACCTCAAACAGGACATCACCCCCAACACCTGCTTCATCGTCGAAGACAACGGCCGCCGCAGCATCAAGAAAATCCTCGAAGCCGCGCGCGGCGCGGGCGGCACGCTCATCTACGTCCTTCATACCGGCAAGCGGCACGCCAACGGCAAGCTGGAGTCGGCGCGCCCGGAGATCGCCGACGTCACGCACTTCGATCTCGCGGAGCTGGTGCGGCCGACGCTCGTCACCGAGCTGAGCCGATCGATGACGCGGGCGCGGGTGCAGCAGTACCAGCGCTACTTCGCCGACGCCGACCGCGTGCTGATCCTCCTGCACAACGATCCTGACCCGGACGCGCTGGCCAGCGGGCTCGCGCTGCGCAACCTGCTGCGCCGCACCAAGACGACGGCGATCATCGGCGCGATGCAGGGCGTGACCCGGCCCGAGAACCTGCGGATGGCGAACATGCTCGACATCCAGGTCGAGCAGATCACGCCGGCGTCGTTCGCGGCCTTCGACCGGGTCGCGACCGTCGACGTGCAGCCGCACTACTTCGGCGGGATGCTCGATCGCGCGGACCTGGTCATCGATCATCACCCGGAGCAGCCGGGCTACAGCGCGGTGTTCAAGGACATTCGAGCGGACTACGGGTCGACCTCGACGATCCTGACCGAGCACCTGCGCGCGGTCGACGTGAACATCTCGGAGCGCACCGCGACGGCGATGCTCTACGCGATCAAATCAGACACGCTGTTTTTCGCGCGTCACACCAACCGTGTCGATCTCGAAGCGTTCACCTTCCTCTACCCGCTCGCCGATGCCGCGCTCATCCGCAAGATGGAAGGAGCGGAGATCACGCTCGAACGCCTCGAGTACGTGACGCGCGCGAGCCGCACCGGCATTCTGCGCGAGCAGGTGTTCACGGCGTTCATCGGCGAGGCGCCGCGCGAGGATTTCATCCCCTACACCGCCGATTTCTTCCTGCAGCTCGAGGACGTGAAGTGGACGATCGTCTCGGGCATCGTCGGGCAGATGCTGATCGTCAGCGTGCGGAACCTGGGCTACTCGCGCAATGCCGGCGAGTTCGTGAAGCGCTGGTTCGCGGAGCTGGGATCGGCCGGCGGACATCGCGCGATGGCGAAGGCGGTCGTACCCATCGATCGCTTCCGCGCGAAGTACGGGAATCTCGAGGGGGACGCGGTCGCCGCCAAGCTGGCGGATATGGCCGACCAGTTCCTGCACGAAGCGGCCGCGGAGAAAAAGCTCACCGCGGCGCGCTAGCTCACTGGCCGAGCGCCTGGTCTAAATCTTCAATCAGATCCTGCGGATCCTCGAGACCGATCGACAGGCGCACCATGCTGCGCGTGACGCCTGCTTCGGCAAGCTGCGCGTCGCTGTGGCCCCACTGCGACGTGAGCACGGGAAGGCTGCACAGGCTCTCGACGCCGCCGAGACTCGCGGCCCGTTTGATCACCTGCAGGCGATCGAAGAAACGCTCCGCACGCTCCTGTCCGCCGCCCAGATCGACGCACAACATGCCGCCGAAGCCGCGCATCTGGCGCGACGCGAGCGCGTGGTCCGGATGCGACGGCAGCCCGGGATAGTAGACGCGTGCGATGCGGGCATCCTTCTCGAGCCAGCGCGCGACCGCGAGCGCGTTGCTGTTGTGGCGATCCATGCGCACCGCGAGCGTCTTCAAGCCGCGGCCGATCGCGTAGGCGGCATGCGGATCCAGGATCGTGCCGAGCAGCCGCCGCGCCTTCTCGAGTTCCTGCAGCAGCCCGCGCGATCCGACGATCGCACCGGCGGTGACGTCGCTGTGCCCGTTCAGGTACTTCGTCACGCTGTGCATGACGAGGTCCACGCCGAGCGCGATCGGCTGCTGGTTGATCGGGCTCGCGAACGTGTTGTCGATGATCGAGATGATGTGCCGCGCCCGGCACGCCGCGGCAATCGGCGCGACGTCGACGCAGCGCAGCGTCGGATTGATGGGGGACTCGAACCAGACGACGCGCGTCGACGGACCGAGGAGCGGCTCGGGCCGGGCCAGTTCGTCGAGGCTCGCGAACCGCGCCTTGATGCCGTAGCGCGGGAACAGGTCCGCGAGCAGGTGCAGCGTCCCCCCGTAGATCGCCGAGCTGCAGACCACCTCCTCGCCGGATCGAAGCAGCGCGAGCAGCGCTGTCGCCGTCGCGGCCATGCCGCTCGAGAAGAGCATCGCTGCTTCCGCGCCTTCCAATCCCGCGATCGTCTGCTCCACCGCGGCGATCGTCGGATTGCCGTACCGCGTATAGAGAAACCGCTGCGAGCGCCCGGCGTTGTACGCCTTCACCTGCTCCGCGCTCTCGAACACGAAGGTGGTGGTCTCGTAGATCGGCAGCGTCAGCGGCTCCGCCTCGCGGCTGACGCTTTCAGTGCCGTGAATCATCTCGGTTGCAGCGCGCATGGTCACACCAGAGTAAAGGCAGGTTCGCGAACTTCAGTCCGCCAAGTCAGGATTGGACTCGCTCGATGCGCTCGCTCGTGCCGGCGACGACGGGGTCGATGAACTGGCGATAGGCGTCCTCGTAGCCGCGATCGACGAGCTCACCGACGAAGTACGGGCGATCCGATCGCTCGTCGAACACACCGGCAAAGTCGAGCGGTCCGAGCGGATTGTGCGCGGGGCGGATCAGGAACAGGCCCGCGAATCGGCCGGACGAGCGCTCCATCGCATCGCGCAGCGCCGCCGCTTCGAAGGCGGCCAGCTGCTCGCCGGCGCGGCCGCGCAGGTCGGCGCGGCCGGAGCTGAGTTCGTGCGCCCCGGCGGACGGCGGCGCTGCCGCGAGGACGATGACCTGCTC
>JBKPRU010000073.1:0-5851 GCA_046734675.1 Acidobacteriota bacterium | reverse complement strand
GCCACGAAGAACACGAAGGTCACGAAGAGTTTTTCAGAAAGAGTTTTTGTCTTCTTCGTGATCTTCGTACCTTCGTGATCTTCGTGACGAGTCGTCGGCCGTGACAAGTGGCTGTCGCTGAAACGAGATTCGATGAACACTCGCCGGCAATTCCTAATCACTGCGTCGATGGCGACGATGGCCGCGAGGGTGGCACGCCGCGCAGAAGCGCAGGCGGGAGCGCCGCCGTCCACACCGGGCGCACCGCCGACCTTCGGCACCGGTCCTGTCTCCGGCCCGCCCGTCACTGCCGCGACGTTCGCCGAAGCCGAGAAGCTCGCGCAGGTGACTATGACGGAGGCCGAGCGCGAGATGGCCGCGGCGAGCTGGCGCCGCTCGATGGCGCCGATGCTCGAGCGGCGTACCGGTCCGCGCACGGTGCCGCTCGACGACACGGTCGCCCCGGCCACGCTCTGGAATCCAGCATTCGTCGGACCGTCCGGGCCCGTGCGGGATCGCTTCGTTCCGAGCGCCGGCGACACGATGGCGCTGCCCTCGAACGACGCCGACATCGCCTTCGCGCCGGTCACGCGGTTGTCCCGCTGGATCGAGCGCAAAGCGCTGACCTCCGAGCGGCTGACCGAAATCTATCTCCGCCGCATCGCGCAGTTCGATCCGCAACTGCGCGCGATCATCACGCTGACGCGCGACGCCGCGCTCGCGCAGGCACGGCAAGCGGACGCGGAGATCATGGCCGGCAAATATCGCGGACCCCTTCACGGCATCCCGTACGGCGTGAAGGATCTCCTCGACACCGCCGGCATTGCGACGACCTACGGTGCGGAGCCGTTTCGCGACCGCGTCCCGTCGGCCGACGCGCTTGTCGTCAAGCGGTTGAAAGACGCCGGCGCGGTGCTCGTCGCAAAGCTCAGTCTCGGCGCGCTGGCGCTCAACGACATCTGGTTCGGCGGACAGACGATGAATCCGTGGCTGCTCGAGGAAGGGGCGTCCGGATCGAGCGCCGGGCCTGGCGCCGCGACCGCGGCGGGCCTCGTCGCGTTTTCCGTCGGCAGCGAAACCGGCGGCAGCATCGTCGCACCGGCGATGCGATGCGGCATCACCGGATTGCGGCCGACGTTCGGACGCGTCGCGCGCACCGGCGCGATGACGTTGTGCTGGTCGCTCGACAAGCTCGGGCCGATGACCCGCACCGTCGAGGACGCGATGCTCGTGTTGCATGCCATCAGCGGGCCCGACGCCGCCGATCCGTCGAGCGTGACAAGCGGCCTTGAATTCGACGCGGCCGCCTCGCCTCGCGGTCTCCGCGTCGGCTACTTCCCAGGATGGATGAAAGAGAGCCCGGCGACTGACGTCGATCGCGCGGCGGTCGACGCCGTGAGGAAACTCGGCATGACGCCGACGGAAGTGTCGCTCCCCGACTGGCCGTATGCCTCGCTGATGCCGATCCTGTTCAGCGAGGCAGCGGCGTCATTCGAGGAGCTGACCCTTTCGGGCGGCCTCCGCACCTTGCGCGTGCAGGTGCCCGACGCCTGGCCGAACCTGTTCCGCCAGGCGCGGTTCCTTTCTGCCGTGGATTTCGTGCAGGCCGATCGCTTCCGCCGCCGGGTTGCGCGGGAGATGGCGCGGATATTCTCGACGGTCGACGTGCTGCTCGTGCCCTCGCTTCGCGACGAGATGCTGACGATCTCCAACTTCACCGGGCATCCATCGCTGACGCTGCGCGCCGGCTTCGTCGAGGTCGGAGAAGCGCGCAGCGACTGGGCACCCGATCCCGCTAACCCGCTGCCGAAGTTCTCGCCGCCGCGTCGCGTACCACACGGCATCACGCTGATCGGACGGCTGTTCGATGAGGGAACGGTTGCGCGCGCCGGTCTCGCGCTCGAGCGGGCTTTCAGTGTGGCTGATGAGCGGCCAGCAGGATTTTAACAGCCGACACCTCACGCACCGGCGGGTCTAAAGATCCGCCGTTCGAGGACACGCAGCGGACGGTAGGGCGCCTCTTTAGAGGCGCCGTTGTGCAGGCGCACCTAAAGGTGCGCCCTACCGCAGGTCTCGCACCGGCGGGTCTAAAGACCCGCCCTACACCTGTCCGCGGGACGGCCCGACATCGGCCAGGACGGCTTGGATTTCATCATCCGTCAACACCGTGGAGGAGGCCTTTGCGGCCGCGAAGATGCGGTCGACGAGCTCGTCGCTGACCGGCAGGCCACGGCGCTCCAGCCAGAACACCACGTTCGACTTCCCCGACATCGGCCCCACGTCGATCTGCTGCTCGCGGCCGACGAGGCTTGCCGGCACGCTCGAGTAGACGGCGTCGATGAGCGCAGCGTCCTTCTTGCGGTAGGCCTTGATCACCGCGGCGGCGTGGACGCCGGTCGCGGTACGGAAGGCATCGCGCCCGACGATCGGGTAATTGGGCGGAATGGCCACGCCGGTTGCCGCCGACACGGTCTCGCAGTACTCGCAGAGCGCGCTGAGATCGCGCTCGATGTAGCCCATGAGCACCAGGTTCATGAGCAGGGCGTCCATCGGCGTGTTGCCGACGCGCTCGCCGATCCCGATCGCCGCCCCATGCAGCCGCGTCGCGCCCGCCTCGAGCGCCGCCAGCGAATTGATCACCGCGAAATCGCGATCGCGGTGGCCGTGCCAGTCGATGGCGACGTTGCCGCCGCACTCGTCGACGACCGACTTGACGAAGCGCACGACCGCCGCGGCGCCGGTAGGCGTGGCATGGCCGACGGTGTCGGCGATGCAGACGCGCGTCGCGCCCGCGCGGATCGCCGTCGAGTACAACGCGCGGAGCGTGTCCGGATCGGCGCGCGTCGTGTCCTCGGTCACGTACATCACGGGCAACCCTTCGCGCACGGCAAACGCAATCGCGTCCTCGGTCAGCTTCAGCAGCTGATCGAGCGTCCAGCCTTCCGCGTACTGCCGCAGCGGGCTCGATCCAATGAACGTGCAGCACTCGATGCGAATGCCGACGCGCTGCGAAACCTCCGCGATCGGGATGATGTCGGCCACGACCGTGCGCGCCGCGCAGTTCGCCTGCACGCGCAAACGCTGGTCGGCGATCTCCCGCGCCATCCGCTCAACGTCGCGCACCACGTGTGGTCCCGCGCCCGGCAGCCCGAGGTCCGCGGTATCGATCCCGAGCCGATCGATGAGATGCAGGATCTGCAGCTTCTCCTGGATCGAGGGACATCGGACCGACGGTGACTGCAACCCGTCGCGCAGCGTCTCGTCGTCCAGGAGGATCGTCGGCGGAGCCGGAGCGTCGGTGCGATTCCAGTCGTAGATGAGCGGATGCATCACTCGTGTAGGCCGGGTCTTCAGACCCGGCGTGTGGCGGGTCTAAAGACCCGCCCTACGTGTAGAAGGGTCACCTGCACTCCGGTGAATCACGTACCGTCGATACGTGTACATGGTCGCAAGACCCGCCAGGAACACACCGAGCGCCCACGCGGTCGAGAACGCGACCGCATCCACTTGTCCGCGGTGCAGCACGGTCCGCATGTCGACGCCGCGCCCCAGCCCCGCCTGCGCCAGCGCCGTCTCCAGCAGATAGCCGCGCACGGTGTCGTGCATGCGCATGTCGTAGACGCCGTTCCACACGACGAACGCGAGCGCGAACCAGAGAATCAGTAAGCGTCTTTCAACGCGAGTCATCGTTCTTGCTTCCGGCTGAAGCCGGAAGCTACAGCCATCCCGCCGTAGCTTCCGCCTTTAGGCGGAAGACCTCACCCGCTGTAGCGCAGAACGAGCGCGGTGATGTCGTCGTTCTGCGCGGCCCCCTTCGTGAACGCGCGCACGTCCATGAAGATCCCCTGCAGCATCTCCGGCGGGTCGCTCGCCATGTGCGCCTCGACGGTCTCGACGATGCGCGCTTCGCCGTATTCCTCGCCGTCGGCGGAGAGCGCCTCCGAGACGCCGTCGCTGAACACGATCAGCCAGTCGCCGGACGAAAGCTGCACCGTTTCCTCGGTGAACGTCGCGGACTCGAACAGGCCGACGATCGGTCCGCCCACTTCGAGGCGCCGCACGCCGTTCTTGCTGATCACCAGCGGCGGATTGTGGCCGGCGTTGCAGTAAACGAGGTGGCCATCGCGCGCCAGCGAACCGTACATCAGCGTCACGAACCGTGACTCGATGCCGCGCCGATACAACGCGAGATTGACGCGGGTGATCGTCTGCGACGGGCTGTCGCTCGACGCCGCCTGCGCGGCAAAGATCCCCTGCATCATCGCGCTGAGGAGCGCGGCGGGCGGTCCCTTGCCCGCGACGTCGCCGAGGGCAAACCCGAGCGAGCCGCCCGGCAGGTCGACGTAGTCGAAGAAGTCGCCGCCGATGGAGCGACACGGCAGTGACGCGGCTGCCGCGCGGAAGAACGCGCCGATGCGGCCGGCCTTCGGCAGGAGCGCCTGCTGGATCTCGGCGGCAATCCGCATCTCCTGCTCCATCCGCGCCTTCTCCATCGTCTCGCGATAGAGCCGCGCGTTCTCGATCGCGACCGCCGCCTCGGTGGCCAGCGTCTCGAGCGCGGCGCGCGTCGACGTGGAGAGGAACGTCGCCTTTTCGCGGCTGTCCAGATACAGCACGCCGATTCGCCGATCCTCGGCGGCCGCTTCCGCCTTGTCGAGGTATCGGACCAGCCGCAGCGGCACGCACTGGACGTTCCTGATGCCGAGCGCAACCGTGCCCATGTGCACGTTCGCCAGCTCGCCATCGAGCAGGTCCGCGACGATCTTGGCTTCGCCGGTGCGGAAGACTTCCTCAGGGATCTTGCGGCTGACGGCGAAGCTCGTGCCGGGCAGGGTCTGGCGTCCGCGCCCGCGCGCGAGCTTGAACTCCAGGTCGCTCTCGACGTTGGCGAGCATGATGAACCCGCGCTCGGCGCCGCTCACGTCGATCGCCGAGTCGAGCACCAGCGCGAGCACGTCGTCGAGGACGCGACCGCTGCCGAGCGCGCGGAGGCCGTCGAGCAGCGCCGCGATCTGCCGCAGGTCGCCGATCGCCGTCGTCGTGGCGCGGTCCTGCACCGGCGAGGTGTCGGCGAGGAGGAACACCATCTCCGCGCCGCCGCTCCGGCCGAGGCGAATCCGATCGCCGTGGGTCAGCGTGTGCTCGGTGACCTGCTGGTCGTTGACGTAGGTGCCGTAGCGGGAATTCCGATCGCGAATGATGAAGTGCTTGTCGCGCGCCGCGATCTCGGCGTGATCGCGCGAGACCTCGCTGCCCGCGAGGCGCAGATCGTTGGTCTCGCGGCGGCCGATCTCGAACACCGATTTGGAGATCGGCACGATGCGGCGGCCGAGGGCGTCGGTGACTTCGAGGCGGGCATCGGGCACGGGAGAAAGTTTATTACATCGGCGGTGTCCGCCGCTTCGCGGCGGGTGGCCGATGGCGTCGCGTGAGGAGGACAGTTAACGGGGACGGAGGACGGCCCGTCAGCGTCACGCTGCGTTCCTCCATCCGCTGTCAGCGTCTGCGCCGAGCCACTCGTACGAGCAGACTAATCAGCGCAACGCCGATGCAAATACCAGCGATTGTTTCCAGGCGGGTTGCTTCAGGGCCGGGTCCCATCGAACGCCCGGCCATGCCAAGGTACAGTCCGAGGAGAAGGAGCACGACGAACGCAACGATCGGCAGCAGTCCGCCGCGGCGGCGAATCTGCACGGGACGCCGGATCGGATCGGTCGTCGCCGTTCCGCACCGGTAACACACGATTGCCTTGTCAGCGATCTCCGTCCCGCACTGGCGACACTGCATCAGGCGATTGTATCGGATGAAGTAATCGCAATCCCCTGCAGGCTGTCCTCCGTCATCATTCTTGAATGCGCGTGGGGCCCCACCC
>JBKPRU010000072.1:0-31105 GCA_046734675.1 Acidobacteriota bacterium | reverse complement strand
CCCTTAGGGAGAGAGGCGCAGTGCGGTAGGGCGCACCTTTAGGTGCGCCGGCACGAGGGCGCCTAAAGAGGCGCCCTACCGTCAGGCGCCAGGTCAGTGCGGTAGGGCGCACCTTTAGGTGCGCCTGCTAGAGATCCGGCCTGCGTGGCACCAGATCACGCTACAGTATTGCGGCAACGACCGCGTGCAGCGGATTCGTCAACGCAAGCCTGGAGGGGCGCTCAGCATGAGCCTGGTGTTGAACCGGACGTGGGGACGGCTTCACAAGAACGGCGTGTTCGCCGTGGTCGACGAGCACTGTGACGAGGAAGGATCTGTCACCTATCGTGCCGGTGCGTTGCGATTCGGGCAGGCGGCCGCGCTCCGCAGCGATCTTCCGGATTTCTCGGCGGCGCAGTGGCTCGCTGAATCCGAGGCCTGCCAGGACGGTCATAGCTGCGGCAGCGAATGCGGCGAATGGGTCGCCGTCCCCGAGCGGCGCAAGGTACCGCGCTTCGGGCAGCCGGCGTGGCCGACGCGCGAGTCCTGAGCCTCCACGACGGACTCACACGGATGGACACGCGACGGCGTCAGTCCATCTTCTTCGGGAACTGATACAGCCGCGGGTAGCGGCGGTGCGGATGTGCGCGCGAGACCGGCCCGCGCAGCCAGGTCATTGCGTCGATCTCGTCGAGGAACACGGTCATATCGGCGCCGACGTAGTCGGCGTGCAGCGCGATCAGGCTGGCCATCCCGAACTGCGCGACCGAGCGCGCCACGAACGCGAGACGGCGCCGGCCGAGAAACCCGATCAGCTCGTTCGCGAAGTGCGCGACCTCGTCGACCGACGGCGTGTAGTCGACGCCGCGCAGATCGAGCAGCACGCCGTCCACCGGATGCGAGGCGATCTCGCCCTTGACGGCCTGGATGGCGTTCCAGGTGCGATCGAACGTGAACTTCCCGCGCAGGTCCGCGCGCACCAGCAGATCATCCTCGAGGAAGGCAAGTGTGAACGGCATCATGAAGTCCGTCGCAAGCCGTGCCGGCGGCGCCGAACTCCACCGGATAGCGGGTCAGGGCCTAGAGAACATACGGCGCATCCCTCATCCTGACCATCCGGGATCGTGCGGGAAGCGCCCCTGTTCGAGTACGGATGCCGACAGCCCGGCGATTACCGGTCGGCGGGGATGATGCCTTCGCGGATCGCGTAGCGGACCAGGCCGGCCAGGTCGCGAATCTTCAGCCGCTCCATGATTTGCATGCGATGGGTCTCGACGGTGCGCGCGCTGAGATCGAGCTTCTGCGCGATCTCTTTCGTGGTCCGTCCTTCCGCGATGAGCTGCAGCACCTCGCGCTGCCGCGCCGTCAGCGGCGGCGTCGGAGCGAGGCCACGTTTCGCCAGGACCGCGGCGTGTTTGGCCACGGCGGGACTGAGATACGTCTGCCCGTCCGCAACCGCGCGAATGGCGAGCGCGAGCTCGATCGCATCGGCATCCTTCAACAGATAACCAGACGCGCCGAGCCGCAGCGCCTCCTCTATATATGCTTCGTTGCCGAGCATCGACAGGATGATCACGCGGGTCCGCGGCAGCGCGCGCGCGATCCGTTCCGACGCATTCAGCCCGTTCAACTCGGGCATGTTGATGTCCATGAGGACGATGTCCGGCTTCAACCGGACGGCCATCTCGACCGCCTCGCGCCCGTGCGAAGCCTCGCCGACGACGGTCACGTCAGGGAGGGCGTTGACCAGCGATCGCAGCCCGGCGCGTACGAGCTTGTGATCGTCCGCGAGCAGGATGCGAACGGTCATGGGTGCGGGCTCCGGGTCGTTGGAAAGCTGGCCTGGACTTCCGTGCCCTGCTGGAGCGCGTGGATCTCGAACCGTCCGCCGGCGAGCGTCGCGCGCTCCTGCATCCCGAGGATGCCGAGGCTGAATCCGCGGGCCGCACGCTGGCGCGCCGCCTCGACGTCGAAGCCGCAGCCGTCGTCACGTACCGTGAGTTCGACGATACCGTCCGATTCGCGCAGTGTCACCCACACCATCGTCGCCACCGCATGACGCGCGACGTTGGTGAGCGCTTCCTGGGCGATGCGGAAGAGCGTCGTCTCGAGCGCGCTGTCCAGGCGCAATTCCTCGGGCTCGATCTCGCATACGGATGCGAGCCCGGCGCGCTCGGCTTCGCGGTTCACGTACCAGCGCAGCGTGACGGCGAGACCGAGATGATCGAGCATCGGCGGCCGCAGGTCGAGCGACAGCCCGCGCACCTGTTGCAGCGCATCGTCGACGATCTCGAGCAGGTCGGCCCAGTCGTTGGTGCGCCGCGCGGCATCGTGCTGCTGAAAGCCTTGCAGCATCAGCTTGACCGCGGTGAGCGCCTGGCCGATACCGTCGTGCAGCTCGCGCGCGACGGCGTGGCGCTCCGATTCCTGCACGTCGAGCACGCGCCGCGACAGCGACGCGACGCGCTCCTCGCGGGTCTGCAGGCCGGCGGCCATTTCGTCGATGCCGTGCGCCAGCGCATCGAGCTCGCCCGGGGCGACTTCCAGCCCGACCCGCGCCGCGAAATCGCCGCGCGCGATCCGGTTCGTGGTCGCGAGCATCGAGTTGATGGGCCGGCGCAGGAAGAACTCGCCGCCGATCACCGCCATGACGAGCGTGAGAAACGCCGTCAGTGCGAGCGCGCCGGCGCTCCTGGTCACCGCCGCCGTCGACGACGCCATGAAGTCGGTGATGTCGAGGCCAACCGCGACGAAAAACCGCGTGCCGCCGGCTTCGAGCGGAGCGTATCCAAACAGGCGGCGGACCGAATCGACCCCCTCCGCTTCGACGATGCCAGCCGTCGTGGGATTTTCGAGAATGGCCGGATAGATTGGCGCCTTCGCCACATGGTCGCTGACGCCCGCACCGGGAT
Source organism: Acidobacteriota bacterium (assembly GCA_046734675.1). Taxonomy (GTDB): domain Bacteria; phylum Acidobacteriota; class Vicinamibacteria; order Vicinamibacterales; family 2-12-FULL-66-21; genus QHWT01. Next base: position 28,214 of record JBKPRU010000072.1, on the reverse strand, counting down.
GGGGATATCGAGCGAGCAGCGTCCCGTCACTGTTGACGATCAGGAAGCTCGCCCGCGCCGGCAGTTGGATCCTTGCGGCCATGGCGCTCAGCTGTTCGAGGTCGAGCCCCGCGACGACGTAGCCTTTGACCCCCGTGTCGCGGCGGATGACATGCGCGGCAAGCACCACGACTTTTCCGGAGAGCGGGCCCACCTCCGTTTCACCGACGGCAAAGCCGGTGCGCCGCAATCGTTCTGAAAACGCGGGACGGAGCGCGACGAACCCGCGCGATCGCGGGCTGCTGCAGACCAGGCGGCCTTCTTCGTCGCCCACGCCGAATCCTGTATAGGGGCCGTCGCGTTCAACCATGTCGTCCAGCGCGGCGTCGCAATCGGCGCCGCCGCGTAGCACGGCCGGATGGTTTTCGAGAACGCGCAGCAGCTGATAGGTGGAGTCGAGCGTGCTTTCGAGCTGCGCCGCGAGCACGCGCGACAGGCGCCCGGCCTCGTCCTCGGCGTGCGCACGGAGGGACGTGCGCTGGTGCGCGATGGCGAGAATCTCGGACGCGAAGATCGGGATCACGCCGAGGAAGAAGAGGAGTACCAGGCGGCCGCGTAGGCCAACCCGCCGGAGCGCGTCGAATCGCATTAAGAGCGGTTCACTGACAAGGGAGGGCAGTCCTCGCCTGGGACGGACGGCAGCGCCTCGTGAACGGTATCCCGCGGTTCCTGAGAAAAGGAATGGGGAGAAACGCGTAGATCGCGCTTCGGGAAATACGGAGCGCCGACCGCGTCAGCACCCGGGCGAGGGCGTGTTCGACAGGCGGCTCGGCGGCTCACAGCGCTGATTGTATCTCGTCCGCAAGGCGCCGTGGCCCGGCGTCCGAACGCCACGGGATCGCGTATGCCGGTGATCCTGCGCCACGCCGGCGCGACTCGCGTCGACGTTCGTCTCGAAGAGCACGACGACGAGCTGCTGTTGTGGGTACGCGACAATGGAAGCGGCATTTCCGATGCAGCCCTGGCCGGAACCACCTCGGTCGGATTATCCGGGATGCGCGAGCGCGCCTATCTCGTGGCAGGATCCGTGGAGATTACGCGCACCGAAGAGGGAGGAACCATCGTACGGGCGCGAGTGCCCATCATTCGGCGAACATGAAGATTCTCATCGTTGACGATCATCCGGTCGTGCGGGAAGGCGTGCGCCGCATTCTCGAGGAGCAGGTGCCGGGCGCCGACGTCGCCGGTGCGGCGACGGGTCAAGAAGCGCTGGCACGGTTGGCGGAGAACGGGTGGGAGGCGGTCCTGCTCGACATCTCGCTCGGCTCCGAGAGCGGCATCGATCTGCTCGCCGACATCAAGGCGCTGTGCCCGTCGGTGCCGGTGCTCGTGTTGACGATGCACTCGGAAGAGCAGTACGCCCGGCGAGTTCTGAAGTCGGGTGCTTCCGGATACGTGACCAAGGACACGTCACGCGCCGTTCTTGTCGACGCGCTTCGCACCGTCGTGGCAGGACGCACTTACATCAGTCCAGCGCTCGCGGAACGGCTCGCCTCCGATCTCCGATCCACAACGGCGGGGATCGCCCACGACGCGCTGTCGCCGCGCGAGTTTCAAGTCATGCGGCTCCTCGGCTCGGGCCGCACCGTCACACAGATCGCCGAGCAGCTGCGCCTCAGTGACAAGACCGTCAGCACGTATCGCAGCCGCGTGCTCGAGAAGCTCGGATTGACGACCTCCGCGGAATTGATCCGCTACGCGCTCGAAAAGAAACTGATCGAGTAAGGAACCAGAAGGAGCCGCCTGCAGGCACCAGGGGCACTCACAATCCACGGCATTTCGTGGATCCACCGGCCGCCCGGAGCACGTCGCGCCCCCTCGACCCAGACATTCGGGCAATTCGCACCAAATCGATACGCCGCGATGGGACTGCCGTTTGCTGGACGGCCCAGTCGGAGGCACGGTCGCGCGCGCCGACTGACGTGCATCTGAGACAACCCGGCGGGAGAGTCGCCATGGCCAAGAAGCACGTCGAGCCGGTCGCAGATCACGTCCCCGGGCTGCGCGGCATTCCCTTTCTTGCGCCGGACCCGCAGGCGCGCAACGTGCTGCTGACCGAACGGCAGCGCGAGAAGCTCACGCAGATTGGGACGCGGATGCGCGTGCCCTCGCGCGCCGTTGTCTACCACGAAGGCGCGGACGCCGGCGCGGTGTTCGCCGTGTCCGACGGCGTCCTCCGAAGCTACCGCGATCTGCCGAGCGGCCGGCGATCGCTGTCCGCGTTTCTCTTCGCGCGCGATCTGTTCGGCCTCGCGAAGAAGGGACGCTACGTCAACTCGACGCAGGCCATTACTCCGGCCACGCTCTACCGCCTTCCCATCGACGCGTTGACGGCGCTGCTCAAGCAGGACGGCGTCCTCGAATTCCAGTTCCTGGTCAAGGTGACGCACGAACTGCGCGAGGCGAACCGCCGCAACCTGCTGCTGATGCGGCGCGATGCCGCCGGCCGGCTCGCGATGTTCCTGGCGTTGATGGCCGAGCACCAGGACGTTGGCGCGTCAGGAATCGTACCGCTGCCGATGACGCGCTCGGATATCGCCGACTTCCTTGGTCTGTCGCTCGAAAGCGTGAGCCGCGCCTCGGCCGACCTGCAGCATCGCGGCCTCGTCGCATTCAGAGGACGGCACGTCGCCATGATCGTCAATCCGACGGGCTTCGCCAGGCTCGTCGCGGAGGTGTGAGCTCGTGAGAATCTGCACGGCGTTCCGCGCGCTGGTGGTGGCCGGTCTCGTTGCCGCGGTGTGCGGATGCACGCGCTCCTCGCCGCCGCCCGAACGTGGCGGCGACGCCGGCGCGCCCACCGCCGCGCCTGCTCCCGCGTCCGCCGCGCCTGCGCCTGCTGCCGCCGCTGCCGAAGGCGACGCACAGTCGGGGGAAGCCGCCTCACCCTACGACGCGCTGCCGACCGAAACGCGATCGATGCTCGACGAACCGTTCGTCGGCGACCTCGACGACATGGTGAAGCGTCGCCTGATTCGCGCCGGGGTCGTCTTCAATCGCACGCAGTACTTCATCGACCGCGGCGTGCAGCGCGGGATCAGCTACGAGGCGATCACCCATTTCGAGAACGATCTGAACACGCGGCTCAAGACCGGGCTCCTCAAGATCCACATCGCGTTCGTGCCGCTCGCGCGCGACCAGCTGTTCCCGGCGCTCCAGCGCGGGCACGTGGATTTCGTCGCCGCCGCGCTCACCATCACGCCCGATCGGCGGCAGCTTGCCAGCTTCAGCACGCCGACCCGCACCGGCGTATCCGAGATCGCCGTCACCGGGCCGAACGTGCGCGCGCCCGTCAGCCTCGACGATCTCTCCGGTCGCGAGGTGTTCGTGCGCAAGAGCAGCAGCTACCACGAAAGCCTCCTCCGTCTGAACGAGTCACTGACGAGCCACGGCAAGGCGCCCGTCAAACTCGTCGTCGCCCCCGAATCGCTCGAAGACGACGATGTGCTCGAGATGGTGAATGCGGGCCTCGTGGAGATGACCATCGTCGACGACTTCGTCGCCGAGTTCTGGCAACAGATCTTTCCAGGGCTGCGCCTGCACAAGGACGTCGCGGTACGGACGGGCGGCGAGATCGCGGTCGGCGTCCGGAAGGACAACCCGCAGCTGCTTGGCGCCATCAACCAGTGGATCGCGAAGTACGGACCCGGGACCGCGTTCGGGAATGTCGTCAGCCGGCGGTATCTCGAAAACACCGGCTACGTGAAGAATGCGGCGGCCGAGAAGGAGCGGGAGAAATTCCGCCGCCTCGTGTCGCTGTTTCGCACCTACGGTGACCGCTACAGCGTGGACTACGTGTTGATGGCGGCGCAGGGCTACCAGGAGTCGCGCCTCGACCAGGAGGCGAAAAGCCATGTCGGCGCGATCGGGATCATGCAGGTGATGCCGGCGACGGGGAAAGATCTCGCGGTCGGCGACATCCGGCAGATCGAACCGAACATTCATGCCGGCGTGAAGTACTTCCGGTTCATGATGGACCAGTACTATAAAAACGATCCAATGGATGACGTGAACAAGGGGCTGATGACGCTGGCGTCGTACAACGCAGGGCCCGGACGGATCCGTCAACTGCGCCGGGAGACATCGCAGCGCGGGCTCAACCCGAACCTCTGGTTCGGCAACGTCGAGCGGGTCGCGTCGGAACGGATCGGACGCGAGACCGTGCAGTACGTCAGCAACATTTATAAGTACTACGTGGCGTACCGGCTGGTCCTCGAACGGAGCGAGTCCCGGGCGCGCGCCAAAACGCAGCTGAAGCAGGACCATTAGCGGCAGGCAGGCGGGCGGCTCCTACGCAAATCCTACGAAGATCCAACCGCGGCGGACGCGCGGCACATGGAAGAATCCACCCTTTGTCTCTCGAAGGAGCTGGGGCCCGATATGTCGTATTCAGCCTTCCGTACCGCAATATCCGACGGCGTACCGGCGCCGTCGCCGCTTCGGGCCGTGCCGCGCAGCCCCGCCGAGAACGATCTGATCATCGGCGACGGCGACGCGATGCAGTACGTGATGTCGCGCGTCGAACAGGTCGCGCCAACCGACGCCACCGTGCTGCTGATCGGCGAAACCGGCACCGGCAAGGAACTGCTCGCGCGCGCCGTGCATCGGCAGAGCCCGCGCCGCGATCGCCCGTTCGTGGTGGTGAACTGCGCGGCGATGCCGGCGTCGCTCATCGAGAGCGAGCTGTTCGGGCGGGAGCGCGGCGCGTTCACCGGAGCGCACGCGACGCAGATCGGCCGCTTCGAGCTCGCGAACCGCGGCACCATCTTCCTCGACGAGATCGGCGAGCTGCCGATGGAAGTGCAGCCGAAGCTGCTGCGTGTGCTCCAGGAGGGGCAGGTCGAGCGCCTCGGGAATCCGAGACCGATCGACGTCGACGTCCGCGTCGTGGCGGCCACGAACCGCGATCTCGAGGAGGAAGTGCGGCAGGGGCGATTCCGCGCGGATCTGTTCTATCGCCTCAACGTGTTCCCGATCACGCTGCCGTCGCTGCGACAGCGGCGCGAGGACATCCCTGCGCTGGTCCGTCATCTCGTCGCTCGGCTCGCACGCGATCTGCGGCGGCCGATCGACACCATTCCTGACGGGACGCTCTCGGCGCTGCAGCGCCACGACTGGCCCGGGAACGTCCGCGAGCTCGAGAACGTGCTGCAGCGGGCGATCATCGTGTCGCGCGACGGTGTGCTCACCGTCGCCGAGACGTGTTCGCCGGCCATCGAGGGCGGGCCGAGCACGGCCCGGCTCACGCTCATCGAGGTGGAGCGCCGCCACATCGTCCACGTGCTGAGCGACGTGCGATGGCGGGTCGAAGGGCCGGGCGGCGCGGCACAGATTCTCGGGTTGAAGCCGAGCACGCTGCGAAGCCGGATGGTGAAGCTCGGTATCATCCGGCCGTAATAGGAGTCGTTTGGAGGTTCAAAGGGTTCGAGGTTCAAAGGGTTCCGGTTCCGAAGGTCCGGTTCTACGGCGCGCGCAGGAGTCGGGTGACGCGAGATCGCACCTCGTCGAACACGATGACCGGCTCGTCCCGCAGCAGGATCCGGATCCCTTTGAAAACTTGAAAATCGCGCGATCCGAAGAACACGTCCGCGGTATCGCTGGACTGCCATTCCGACAGCACCGTGAAGGCGTTCGGGTCGTCGGCGTCGGCCAGCAGACGGCTCCGCGCGCAGCCGGCCGCCTTCCGCATGCGGCGCACCGTTTCGTCGACGGCGCTCAACACCTCGTTACGCTTGTGCGGTTGGGCGCGAAAACTCATCGACGCGAGCAGCATCCCGCCGTTCGATCCGTCACTCGCGCCTGTCATACGTCCTCCTCGATGCGACGAGTCGCTCGTGCAACTGCTCTGCCGTGCGGGAGTGGGCGGCTCCGGCCGATGTTGGCGCGTGCGGGCCGGTCAGCCCACGGCCGGTCGCGGATCCAACGCGATTCCGGAGGCGCCGTGCTACTATCTCGATCCACTCGCGCGGGCTTCCGGTTGGGAGATCGGAGAGGAGGAGCCTCGCGCCCGGGAGTCCTCTGCAGCCGGCGCTTTTTGGCAGGCTGCGTCTGGCTTGGTGCGTGATGGAATCCCCGGAGACCGTCTTCGTCGTCGACGACGATCCATCCCTTCGCGTCGCCGTCGCCCGTCTGTTCACCTCCGTCGGTCTACCGGTACAGACGTTCGGGAGCGCGGAGGAATTCCGCCAGAACGTCGACGCGTCGAGGCCGGGATGCCTGCTCCTCGACCTGCGGATGCCGCGCACCAACGGCCTCGAGCTCCAGCACGACCTGCTCGCCAACGGCTATACGCTGCCGATCATCTTCGTCTCCGCGCACATCGACGTGCCCGCGACCGTCAGGGCGATGAAGGACGGCGCGCTCGAGGTCTTCACGAAGCCCTTCGACGATCAGGTGCTCATCGATACCGTGCGCGCCGCGCTCGAGCGGGACCAGCGCGCGCGCATCGACCTTCGGGCCTTCCAGCAGCTGCGCGACCGATACGCAACGCTCACGGTACGTGAACGCGATGTGATGGCGCTCGTGGTCACGGGACTTCTGAACAAGCAGATCGCCTTCGAGCTGGGCACATCGGAGAAAACCGTCAAGGTGCATCGCGGACAGGTCATGCACAAGATGCGCGCGCAGTCGGTGGCCGAACTCGTGCGCATGGCGGACCGATTGCGCGCAGAACCAGGCGCGCCGCTCACGTCGACCGCGCGTTCCGCGACGTAGAGGTCTATCGAATGGTGTAGATCGGCCCGCCGTAGTGCGAATCAACTGTCCCCTTGGTCCAATAGACCCTCACCCTGGGCGGAATCTATAGTCCAGTTGGATTTCCGCCCCATGCAGTACTTCTCAACATTTCGCTTCGACGAACGGCGTGGGACGCTCTGGACGGGCGACCGCGAAGTCGGCGTCACCCGAAAGGCGGCGGATCTGCTTCGCTGCCTGCTCGTCCAAGCCGGCAGCGTCGTCAGCCACGACGCCATCCTCAGCGCCGTGTGGGGCGGCACGCACGTTCAACCCGAAAACATCAAGGTACTAATCAGCGAGCTGCGTCGCGCTCTGGGCGACCATCCGCGGATGCCGCGGTTCATCCGCACCGAGCCTGGCCGCGGCTATAGCTTCGTTGCTTCGCTGTCAGAGACTCCGCCTCGGCCGTCGGCCGCTGATGTGACCGAATCCGCGTCCATTCCGTTTGTCGATCAGCGCGACCATCTGTCGCACCTCGCCGAGGCGCTGGCTGCCGCATCCGGAGCCGAAAGCCAGATGGTGCTCGTCGAAGGGGACCGCGGATCAGGGAAGACCGCGCTCTGCGACCGCTTCCTCGCGTCGCTCCGGAGAACGCCGCTGGTCCGAGCCTGCTACGGCCAGTGCTTCGCCCACACCGTCGGGGCGGAACCCTACGCACCGGTCATCGACGCGCTGGAACAGCTCGCGCGTCAGTCGCCGGGCCGCATCGCGCCATTACTGGCCCGGCACGCGCCGACCTGGTTGGCGCAGCTGCCGGCGTGGATTCGCGATGCCGCGGGCGCACGGGACGGTGCGAGTGCACCGGATTCCTCGCGCATGATCCGGGAGTTCAGCGCGCTCGTCGAGTATCTTGGCGCCGAGACATCGACCGTGATCGTGCTCGACGATCTGCATTGGGCGGATCTCGACACGATCGACCTGGTGCGCGCCGTCATGCGGCGCCACACGCCGCTGCGCACACTGGTCGTCGGCACCTACACGCCTGCGGCCGCGACACTCGGCGGCGCCGCGCTGCAGGGGCTTGCGGCTGATTTGCGCCTATCGTCCCGCTGCCTCACGGTCCGCCTGACGCCCCTCGACGAGGGGGGAGTCCGCGACTACCTGCGTCTGCGGTTCGGTCGCGGCACCCTTGATCCGCTGGCGCCACTGGTCCACGCGCTGACTGGCGGTACGCCGCTCGCGGTGCGGTCGGCGGTCGACGCGCTCGTCGCGGCGGAATACCTCGTCGCCGTTCGTGGCGGCTGGCGCCTGCGTCACACCCCGTCGATCATCGAAGCGTCGCTTCCCGCCCGCGTCGTCGAGGTCATTGCCTGGCGATTCGATCAGCTGGATTCGGGCGATCGCGCGATCGTGGAATTTGCCGCCGCGGTCGGCGTAGAATTCAGCGCCGCTGACATCGCCCGGGCGGCCGGCGCGGACCATCCCGGGATCATCGCGCAGCGGCTCGACGCGCTCCAGCGTCGCGGGTTCATCGGGCGTGTGCATGACATGGGGGGACGCGGCGATCGGTCGCACGAACCCTACCGGTTCCTGCACGAGATGCATGCGGACGTGCTGGCGGCCCGCGCGCCAGCGTTTCAACAGGTGAAGGCGGCGGAGCGGCTCGCGCACGCGCAGCGCCGCACGATTCGCCGGGCGTAACGTGGATGGTCCCGAACTCACCGGGCGCCGCACAGCGATGCAGATCGCGGAAATCATTGCCGCGATCCTCTTCGCCTTGCTTGCCGTGTGGCTGGCACCCTAGCGCGTCCCCATCCTTGACGTGATCGGTGCGCTGAAATTCCCGCGAAGCGGAAGTGATCGCTTCACAGTGCCGACCATCGCGCTCGGCACCTGTGCGGGCTATTACCTCGCGACGCTCGTCGGCTTGCAGCTGCGGCTGCCGCCGGCGACGACGTCGGTCATGTGGCCGCCGAACGCGGTCCTGGCCGCGGCGCTGATCCTGACGCCGCCGCGGCGCTGGGCGGTCGTGCTCATGGCCGCACTGCCCGCGCACCTCGGTCTCCAACTGCAGACCGAATGGCCGCTGGCGCTGATCCTCGCGCTGTTCGCGACCAACTGCAGCGAGGCGGTGCTCGTCGCCGGCACGCTGGAGCTGTTCAGCGACACGCCGGCGCGATTCGACACGCCGCGGCGGCTCACGATTCTGCTCATCGCGGCGGTCATCGGGACGGTTCTGTCGTCGTTCACCGACGCCGCCGTCGTTGCGTTGTTCCGCGGCGAGCATTACTCGGCGGTGTTCCGCACGCGGCTGTTCAGTAACGTGCTCGCCGAGTTGACGATATTGCCTGGGCTCGTTGGCGGCGTGTCGGCGCTCGCCGAGAAGCGTGGACGCATCCTGCGCGGCTGCCGGACGGAAGCAACGATCCTGGCCGCAGGGCTCTGCGGACTCGGGTGGCTCGCCTTCGCGTCGCCGCCTGCCGGAACCCCCGCGTTTGGCGCGGTGCTGACGCGGACCCCGCTCACCCTGCAGCTCCCCTTCCTGCTCTGGGCTGCGGTCCGCTTCGGGCCGACCGGCACGGGGCTCACGCTGCTCACCACCAGCGTGATGAGCGCGTGGGCGGTTACGCACGATGCGGGTCCGTTCGCGGCGATGCCCGCCGCCACGACGATCAGCGCGATGACGTTCTCGTTGATCGTCGTCGCCGTGACGCTGTTGTATCTCTCGTCGCTCATTGAGGAGCGCCGCCAGACGCAGCAGGCGCTGCGCACGCGGCTGGAGTTCGAGCGCGTTCTCTCACGCCTTTCTGCCGCGCTCGTGCAGGCGCCGCCCGATCAGATGGTGGCGGCCTTCGATCCGTGGCTTGGGAAGATGGCCAGCGTGCTCCGTCTCGACGGCGTAACCGTCTTCGAAGTGTCGGACCGGATCACGATCCCGCAAGCGATCTACAGCTGGAGCGATCCGCTGCACGTCCGGCCGCCGGCGACGACGCCTCCCGAGCAGGCGCGCTGGGCGCGCGAAAGCCTGATCCTTCGCGACCTTGCCATCAGCGCCGACATTCGCCCCCTCGGCGCGGCGATCGGCGGGACTCAGGCGCCGGGTCCGCTGTTCGAAGCTGGAGGCGCCGTTCCGCTCGTCGGCGACGGCCAGGTGCTCGGCGCGCTCGCCTTTGCGACGATTCACGCGCGCGAATGGTCCGACGATGTGATCACGAATATCCGCCTCGTCGGCGAAGTGCTCGCGAGCGCGCTCGGACGTAAGCGCGCCGACGACGCGTTGCGGGCGAGCGAAGGGATGAAGTCGGCAATCCTCCAGTCGCTCACCAGCGGTGTGGCCGTGCTCGATCGCAGCGGCCGGCTGCTGCAGGTCAACGAGCGATGGAGGTCCGCCGAACACGGCCTCGAGTGGATGGACGGCCACATCGGCGGGAATTTTCTCGAGACGTGCTGGGCCGCGTTCGAGAAGGGGGACCGGTTCGCCGGGGAGATCGTCGCCGGCGTCGGGGCGGTGCTCGACGGCTCCCGCGATCGCTTCGTGATCGAACACCGGCGCGACGCTAGCCAGGTGCCGGAGTGGTGGTCGCTGATGGCGGTGCCGCTGAATCGTCCCGATGGCGGCGCGGTCATCACGCGCGCCGATATCACCGAGCTGCGGCGCGCCGAAATGGAAGCGCAGCGCAGCCGGCAGGAGCTGGCGCACGTGTCGCGCGTCTCGACGGTCGGCGAGATGACCGCATCGCTGGCGCACCAGCTCAATCAGCCGCTCGCCGCGATCATCACGAACGCGGGCGCCGGCAACCGCATTCTCGACGCGTCACGGCCCGACATGACCGAAGTGCGCGCGATCCTCGGTGACGTCATGAAGGACGCGCGCCGCGCCAGCGACGTCATCCAGCGGCTGCGCGAGCTGCTCCGCAAGGGGGACTTCGAGATGACGAAGGTGAACGTCACGGCCGCGATCCGCGACGTCGTCGATCTCGTCAGCAGCGAAGCGATCATCCGCAACATCCCGATTCAGCTGGCGTTCGAGCACGAGCCGCTCTACGTCCGCGGCGATCGCGTGCAGCTGCAGCAGGTCATTCTCAACCTGCTGCAGAACGCGATGGAGGCGATGCACGACGTCCCGGACCCGGCGCGGCGGATCGTCGTCGACTGCCGCCACCGGGCGACGAATCGCATTCTCGTTGCCGTCCACGATTCGGGGCCGGGCATCGGCGCCGGGACCGAGGAGTTGATCTTCGAGCCGTTCTATACGACGAAGTCGAGCGGCATGGGCATGGGGCTCTCGATTGCGCGCTCGATCGTCGAGGCACACGGCGGCACGATTCGCGCCGCGAGTGATGGCAACGGCGGCGCGACCCTCGAGTTCCTGCTGCCGGCAGGCGCGGGGCGATCGTGACCGCCGCCAGCGAAGTGTTCGTCGTCGACGACGACGAGTCGGTGCGTCGGGCGGTGGAGCGGCTGCTGCGGACGGCCGGGTATCAGGTGCGCGCCTTCGCGTCGGCCGAGGACGTGCTTGCCGCGATCCCCGGCGGCCAGCCCGCCTGCATCATCATCGACGTCCGCATGCCCGGCATCGACGGCCTCGATCTGTTCGACCGCCTGAAGCAGACCGGGAGCGCGCCGGTGATCTTCATCACCGGCCACGGCGACATCCCGATGGCGGTGCGCGCGATGAAAGCCGGCGCCCATGATTTCCTCCCCAAGCCGTTCGACGACGAGGCGCTGCTCGGCGCCGTAGCCGAAGCCGTGAGCACCAGCGGCCGCTGACACGCGTCTCGGGCCCGCCCACATTCTCCATCCGCGACATCGGCACGACTGCTGCTGTTCCCGCGCGGCGGTCCATCAGCGACGTGCGTTTGTCGGCGCAGATCGCCATGCGGGTGCGGCGCCGCCCACGGCATGCCGTGGCCGCGCCCGGCGGCACGGATGCGTGTCCGCCGACCGCAGAACGGAGATCGAAGACGGCATGACCCTGCAGCGGGTCCTCGCGATTCGCCCCGATCCGGTTTTGGCGGCAACGCTCGGCAGCACGCTCGACCCGCTGCGCTGCGCGCTCGAGTGCTCCACCGGCAACGTGGAAGCGCTGCAGTGCGTGCGCACGCATGCGGTGGACGTGGTGATCACGGACGGCGCCGCGGCCGTCCCCGAGAGCCTCGCGCTGGCAACCGAGTTGGTCGCGCTCCGGCCGAGCGTGCGGGTGATCGTGCTGGCGCCGGACGCGACCCACGAGCACGTCGTCGACGCGATCAAGGCGCACGTGTTCGCGTGCTTCACACCGCCGTTCGATTACGACGAGGTGGCGTCGATGGTGACGACCGCACTGAACGCGGAGATGTGGCGCGACGGCATCCAGGTGATCTCGGGGCTCGATCACTGGCTGACGCTGCGCGTCTCCTGCCATCTGCTGACGGCGGATCGGCTGGTGCGCTTCATCACGGAGTGGCAGCCGGAAACGATCCGCGCGGACGGCGATCTCCTGATGGCCGCGTTTCGCGAAATGCTGTTGAACGCGATGGAGCACGGGGCCGGCTTCGGATCGGGCAACGTCATCGAGGTGACCGCCGCCAGGACGGCGCGCGCCATCGTGTATCACTTCAAGGATCCGGGCGGCGGCTTCGATCGCGACGATCTCCAGCACGCCACCGCCTCGCCCGATCCGGAGGCGGTCGTGGCCGCGGCGTTCGCGAGAGCGGAGAAGGGACTGCGGCCGGGCGGCTTCGGGATGCTGATCGCGCGGCAGGTCGCCGACGAGCTGGTCTACAACGAGCGCGGCAACGAGGTGCTGCTGATCAAGCACCTGGACTGAGATGGTTGTACAGGCCCCCTCGACCGTCGAGACTCGCGAAGCGACGCCGCCGGGCGCGCGCCGGGTGACCTTCTCGCAGCAGATCCTCATCGGCCTCGCCGTGGGGATCGCGACCGGCATCTTCCTCGGCGAACTGGTGGCGCCTCTCAAGATCGTCGCCGACGGGTTCGTCAAGCTGCTGCAGATGACGGTGCTGCCGTATGTGACGATCTCGATCATCGTCGCGCTGGGCAGCCTCGATCTCGCATCGGCGAAGCGGCTGCTGACGAGCGCCGGCGTGGTGCTCGGCCTGCTCTGGACGGTCGCGCTCGTCTTCGCGTTTCTCACGCCGCTGGTCTTTCCGCCGGCGCAGACGGCGGCGTTCTTCAGCTCGTCGCTCGTCGAGACGCCGGCGGCGTTCAACTTCATCGATCTCTACATCCCGTCGAACCCGTTTCACTCGCTCGCCAACAACGTCGTCCCCGCGGTCGTGCTGTTCTCGGTGATCATCGGGATCGCGCTGATTGGCGTCGAGCGCAAGGGGGTGCTGCTCGACGTCCTGCGGATCGCCACCACGACGATCGCGCGCGCGACGGCGTTCGTGGTGCGGCTCACCCCGTTCGGCATCTTCGCGCTCGCGGCCACCGCCGCCGGCACCCTCGACGTCGAGCAGATTCAGCGCATTCAGGTGTATCTCATCACCTACGCGGCGCTGTCGCTCCTGGTCGCGCTGTGGGTGTTGCCCGGCCTGATCGCGGCGCTCACCCCCATTCCCTACGGCGCCGTGCTCGGGCCGACGCGCGACGCGCTCGTCACCGCGTTTGTCGCCGGCGACCTCTTCATCGTGCTGCCGATCCTGATCGACGCGTGCAAGACGCTGCTCGATCGCTACATCGTCAGCGACAGCCGGGCGGCGGCGCTCCCCGACGTGATCGTTCCCGCGTCGTTCAACTTTCCGCATACCGGCAAGCTCCTGTCGATCAGCTTCATCCTGTTTGCGGGCTGGTTTGCCGACGCGCCGCTGCGCCTGGGGCAGTACGCGCGACTCGCGGTGACCGGGCTGCTCACATTTTTCGGCAGCGTCAACGCCGCCGTGCCGTTCCTGCTCGACACCTTCCACATTCCCGCCGACACCTTCCAGCTGTTCGTGGCGACGAGTGTGTTCAACTCCCGCATCGGTTCGCTCGTGGCGGCGGTTCACACCGTGACGATTGCGCTGCTCGGCAGCGCCGCGATGGTGGGCAGCCTGCGGATCGAGGCGCGCCGCGTCCTCCGCTACGCGGCGATCACCGTGGTGCTGACCGCGGTCGTCGTCGGCGGGTTGCGGGTGACGTTTCGAACGCTTCTCCGGCAGGACTTCAAGGGCGCCGAGATCGTCTACGGGATGAGCAACGCGTTCGTCGGCGAGACGCCGCAGATTGTCGGCGGCTTCGCGGATCGGGAAGACGCGGCCGCGCCGGTTCTCGATCGCATTCACGGCCGGCGCATGCTGCGCGTGGCGTTCGCGACGCCGCGCCTGCCGTTCGTCTTCCGCAATGCACGCCAGCAGCTCGTCGGCGTCGATACCGAGCTCGCGCAGATCCTGGCGGCGGATCTCGGCGTGCGCCCGCAGTTCCTGGAAGTGCCGATCGATCGCCTCGTCGAGGCGGTGAATGGCGGCGCGGCCGACATCGGGATCGGAGGCACCGCGGTCACGCCGCCGCTCGCGGCGTCGTGCCTGTTCTCGACGCCGTACATGGACGAGACCGCGGCCTTTGTCGTGAAGGACCATCTGCGCAGCCGCTTCGAAACGTGGACGTCGATCCGGGACGCGTCGGATCTCGTGATTGGCGTGCCGCCGGCGCCGTACTACCAGCGGCTGCTGCAGGCACGGCTGCCGGGCCTTCGTCTCGTGCCGTTTGCAGTCGGCGAGGACCCGCTCGACGAGCGTCTCGGGTTCGACGCGGTCGCGCTACCTGCCGAGCGCGGTTCGGTCCTGACGCTGCTCAATCCCAGGTGGACGGTGGTGGTGCCGCAGCCGGGGCTGATCAAAGTCCCGCTCGCGTTCGCGCTCGCATCGCACGACGAGGCCTGGGCCACCTTCGTGAACACCTGGATCGAAATGAAGCGCCGCGACGGGACCATGGACGCGCTCTATCGCCACTGGATTCTCGGCGAGGCGGCGCAGACACGGGTCCCGCGCTGGTCCGTCGTCCGCAACGTCCTGCACTGGAGGGAGTGAGCCATGTCCCCGCGAGCTTCAGGATCGGGTGTCGATCGGTTCCTGCGCGCCTTTGCCGACGTGAAGCCGGGCGAAGGGATCACCGCGCTGCTGCTGGCGCTGAATATCTTTCTGATTCTGATGGCGTACTACGTGCTCAAACCGGTACGCGAGGCGCTGATCCTCGGTCACGGATCGGCGGAACTGAAGACCTACATGTCGGCCGCGCAGGTAGGTGTGCTGGCTGTCGTCGTGCCCTACTACGGCCGGCTGGTGGCCCGGCTCGATCGCCGGCGACTGATCAACGTCGTCACGACGTTCTTCATCGCCTGCCTGATCACGTTCTACGCGCTGGGCCGCGCGCACGTGCCGCTGGGGATCGTGTTCTTCCTGTGGATCGGCATCTTCAACCTGATGATCGTCGCCCAGTTCTGGTCGTTCGCCAACGACGTCTACACGAAGAATCAGGGCGAGCGGCTGTTTGCGATCGTCGGCTTCGGCGCCTCGCTTGGCGCCGTGTTCGGGTCGCGCTTCGTCGATCGCTTCATCGATCGCCTGGGCATCTACAACCTGATGCTGGTCGGCGCGATCCTGCTCGTCATCGAACTGCTGCTCACCAATCACATCGATCGACGCGAAGCCGGGCGAACCCGATCCGAAGCACCGGTCAAGGCCGGGCGCGCGGCCGCGCCGGCGCCGAAGACCAACGCGTTTGCGATGGTGTTCAAGACGCGCTACCTGCTCGTCATGGCGTTCATGCTGCTCTTCCTCAACACCGTGAACACGACCGGCGAGTACATCCTGGGCAGCATCGTGAAGGATGCCGCCGCGGCGCGCGCGGGGGGAAATGCCGAAGCGATCGAAACGCTGATTGCCGGCTTTTACGCCTCGTATTTCACGTACGTGAACGTGCTCGGCCTCGTGCTGCAGTTGTTCGTGGTCTCGCGGATCGTGAAGTATCTGGGCGTGCCGATCGCGGTGCTGATCCTTCCGGCGATCTCGTTGACCGCCTACAGCATCATCGCGTTCTACCCGCTGCTCAGGGCCGTGCTGATCGCGAAGGTCGCGGAGAACTCGACCGACTACTCGCTGAACAACACGGTGCGGAACATGCTGTTCCTCCCGTGCACCTACGAGCAGAAGTACAGCGGCAAGCAGGCCATCGACTCGTTCTTCGTCCGCATGGGCGACGTCCTGTCCGCGGCCGTAGTCTTCGGCGGCACCACGTTCGTGGGACTGAGCGCACGCGGCTTTGCCGCGGTCAACGCGGCGCTCGTTGTCGTGTGGCTGCTGTGCGCGTGGCAGATCGGGCGTCAGTACCGGGAGCTCAGCGCAACCGAGCGCGCCCCCGTGACGACGGTGTGAGCGGGGCGGCGATTACGGCCGCCAGTACTGCTCGGCGACGGTGTTCCAGCCGTTCGGCTTGAGACGCGCGATCGCGTCGTCGATCATCCCGGGATTCCCGCAGAGATACACGACCGTGTCGTCCTTCGCCAGCTGCCAGCGTGCGAGGCACTCCTCGATGAGCGTGTTGATGCGTCCGGTTGCGCCCGTCCAGGCGGCGTTGCGTTCGTCGGTGGGGCGGCTGACGCTCGGCAGGTAGGTGACAAGGCGCGGCTCGCGAGCGCCGAGCGCGAGCACTTCGGCGTCATACACGAACTCGTCGCAGTGGCTGGCCCCCTGCATGACGAAGAAGCGCGTGCGCTCGGGAACCGGGACGCCGTGGTCGCGGTCGTGCAGGAACTGCCGAATCATGCTCATGTACGGCGCGATGCCGGTGACGGTCGCGACCATGACGTGGTTGGTGACATCCGAATGCAGCGTGAACCGACCCTTGGCTTTCGGCCTCACGGTCACGACGTCGCCCACGTGCTGCGCGTAGAGCAACGGCGTCAACTTGCCGCCGTGCTCCGGCAGCACGTACTCGATGAAGAGCTCGATCAGTGGCTCGCTGGGAGCGGACACGATCGAGTAGGGGCGCTCAATCCCCCCGGCGCCAATCGTGATGTATTGGCCGGCCGCGAACGGGAACTCGATGTCGGGCTGGAGCCAGATCACGAAGAGATCGCCGGTGTAGTCGCGCCGTCGCACGATTCTGGCCGAGGCGAGGCGGGAGGCGGTCGATGGGGTGCCTGGCATCAAGCACTGATTCTACGGCGGGGAACGGATCTGGCAAGATCAGGGCGCCATGGCCGGATTTCTCGCGCTGATGGCCGTCCTCGCGGCGGCGCTCTACGTCTGCTGGCTCATGTTCCAGCCGTTCTTCAACGTGCTGTTATGGGCGGCCGTGCTGGCGGTGGTGTTCTACCCGATGCACCGCCGGATTCTGGAGCGCACGGCGAAGCCGACGCTGGCCGCCGCGCTCTCGACGGTCGCGGTGATCCTGCTGATCCTGCTGCCGGTGACCGGCGTCACCGTGGCGGTCGTCCGCGAACTGAGCGGCGTCGCCGCCGCCGTTCAAGGAGGCGATCATCAGTGGACGGCCCCGGCACCGATCGCGCGGGCGCTCGACTTCGTGGGCCAATACGTCGACATCGATCGCGACAGCGCGCGGCAGTTCCTCGCCCAGCGCATGCAGACGTGGGGCACGGCGCTCGCGGCCAGCACGCTGATGGTCGTCGGCGGCGTGGCCGGCGCGGTCGGGCAGATGCTGCTCGTCATCTTCACGCTCTTCTACTTCTTCCGCGACGGCGAGAACATCCGTCACGCCGCCTACGACATGGTGCCGCTACAGCGCGTACAGTGGCGCGACATCATCACGCGCATGCAGGACGTCATCGGCGCGACCGTCTACGGCGTGCTGGCGATCTCCGCGATCCAGGGCACGCTCGGCACGTTCATCTTCTGGGCGCTGGGATTGCCGTCGCCGCTCCTCTGGGGCGTCGTGATGTTTTTCTTGTCGATGATCCCGATGGCCGGCGCGTTTCTCGTGTGGGTGCCGGCGGCGCTGTATCTTGCGCTCACTGGCGCCTACGTCAAGGCCGGCATCCTCGTCGGGTGGGGCGTGCTCGTCATCGGATCGATCGACAACGTGCTTTCGCCGAAGCTGGTGGGGCGCCGCGCGCGCTTGCACGAGCTGCTGATCTTCTTCGCGGTGCTCGGCGGACTGCAGGTGTTCGGCGTGCTCGGTCTCGTCCTCGGACCGGTCGTGGTCGCGATGACGCTCGCGCTGATTGAGATGGCGCGCCAGTCGGGCGTGCCGCCGGCTGAAACGCTCTCGCGCGACACGGTCGTCGACGAGCAGTCGAAACTCAGGGAGGTCGGCTGACACGAACCCTGTTGATCCGAATCAAACCGGGATCCAGCGGCCTGCTCGTATATTTCCAATGCAACACGTTCATGGCCGCTGCGGATTTGACGTTCATCTCCCGAGCTCCCCGTATCCGAATCCCACTTCGACATCTGCTCGAACGGCTTCTCCCCAATCGTTTCCTCACGCTCGATCCGCAGGCGGCCATGGGACCGGAGCGCCGCGGCACGCTCGAGCTGGGTGATCTGGCGGTCGCACAGGTCGTGCACGATCTGCGCAACGAGCTGTTGGTCGCGCTGCGATGCGCGGAGAATCTGGCGCCGCTCGTGCCCGCCGGTGAAGCCGCTCACGAGCTCGGCGAACTCCGCTCGTGCACCGAACGCGCCGCGCTGCTCGCGCGCGAGCTGCTCGTGTCCGCGCGTCCGCGGCGCTTAGCGCGCCACCCCGTCGACCTGAACGGCGTCATCAATCAGTGCGCCACGGCGCTGTCGTCCGCGCTGGGACCAGGCGTCCGCGCCGAGCTGTGCCTGTCAGCGGATCCAGTGTTCGTGCATGCAGAGGTGTTGGAGCTCGAGCGCATCCTGCTGAACCTGGTGCTGAACGCGCGGGATGCCCTCGCAGGTGGCGGCGTCGTCACGATCCGGACCGAATCGGTCACCGACCCGGGCAGCGGCATCCACCTGAAATCCGGACCGCCCTACGCGCGTCTCACCGTCACCGATACCGGAACGGGACTGGCGCCGACGATAACGTCTCGCGTGTTCGAGCCGTTCTTCACGACGAAGCCGGGCGGGATCGGCCTCGGGTTGAGCTCGGTCGGCCATACCATCCGTCAGCTTCAGGGCACGGTCGTGTTGACGAGCGAGCGCGGGCGGGGGACGACCGTGACGGTCGTCCTGCCGTTGTCCCAGCCTCCGCATTCTTAAGCTCAGTAGCGCGCGTCGGAGGGTCCGCTCACGCGGGCAGCGAGCGGGAGCGCTGACCAGCGCCCGCGTCGCGTTCACGTGGCGTGATAGGACGAGGGGAGCGCCGGCGCGCTTCGCGATGCGGATACAGGAATCGTGAAGCGGAAAATCGCGCCGCCTCCCGACTTCGCCTCGGCCCACAGTTTCCCGCCGTGGGCCTCGACGATCGAGCGGCAGACTGAAAGACCGACGCCGGAGCCGGTCGCCTTCGTCGTGTACGAGAGCGCGAACATCTGCCGCACGTCCACACCCTCGAATCCAACCCCGTTGTCAGCGACGGCCACCTCGACCCCATCGCCATTCGCCAACGAGGTGACCTCGATACGGCGTGCGGCCGGTGCGACGCGCTCGAGCGCGTCGATGGCGTTGGTGATCAAATTCAACAAGACCTGCTGGAGCTCGATGGCATCCCCTTCGATGCACGGCAGCTCGCGTGACAACGTCATCGTCACGGTGATCCCGTTCTGCTGCAGCCGGTGTTCGGCGAGGCGGACGGCCTCCTCGATCACGCGGTTCAGGTAGATCGGCATGCGCTCGATCATGTGATCGCGGAGCAATAGACGGCTGCGCTGGATCACTTCTTCGGCGCGCTGGGCAGCCTCGACGATATCGAGCAGCCCCGCGTGGATCTCGCCGAGCGAGGGCGCGGCGGCGCCGATCTCGCGCAGGCAGCTGCGCGCGTCCATCATGATCGCGGTCAGCGGCTGGCGAATCTCGTGCGCGATGGTTGCCGAGAATTCGCCGAACGCGCTCAACCGCGCCGTGCGCGCCACGGCGAGACGCGCCTCCTGGAGTGCCGATTCTGCATGGCGCCGATCGGTGACGTCACGCACGATCGACAGCACGTGCTCGTTCTGGAGCGGCACGATCCGGGTCTCGTAGTGATGCTCGCCGTCCGGCATCGCGAGGCTGTATTCGACGATCGCGGGCGGCCCACCAGGCGCGAGCTGGAGGAACTCGCGGGCGAACATCTCTGCGAGATCCGGCGGGAGCACGTCGCGCATGTGCTTGCCGACGAACGTGACGGGCGGCACCAACAGACGCGCCGCGTCGGGCGCGTGAAAGTCGACGTAGCGACCGTCGCGCGTGAGCACGAACATCATGTCGGGCAGCGCGTCGAGGATTGCCGCGTGGCGCGCCTCGACGTCGCGGCGGCGGGCGCGCTGCGCGAGCATCGCCGCAATGACGGCGCTCTGCGTGCCGACGGCGGCCACGGCGGCGGCGAGGAGCCAGCGCAAAGTGGCGAAATTATAGCCGCAGGGCGATGACCACGACGTAACGGATGGGGAGGAACAAATTACCCGTGCTGACCGACCGCGCTCCCTTCGCGTCTTCGACGCCGCGCCCTCTACGACCAAAGTCTAATTGCGATCCGCCGACTCAGCCGTTACCGTCCTTGGTCGGCGGCCTCGACTCAGGGCGGATGGAAGACACCTTTCGCGTGTTCGTCATCGATGACGATCCTCTCGTCCTGAGAGGTCTCACGCGCGTCCTGCGCGGCAATGGCTTTGTCGTCGAAGCCTTCGCAAGCGCCGCGGAATTCCTCGCACGTCCGCTCTACGACGGGCCCGCCTGCCTGCTCCTGGATCTCCGCATGCCCGGCATCGACGGGCTCGACGTGCAGGACGCGTTGACCGCGCGCGGCGTGAGCTTCCCGATCGTGTTCTTCAGCGGGCATGGCGACGTGCCGTCGGCGGCGCGGGCGATGCGGCACGGCGCGGTCGACTTCCTCGTGAAGCCGCTCGACGAGGCACCACTACTCGACGCGGTGGCGCGCGCACGCGCGAAGGGGACGATCGCGCACGAGCGGCAGCAGTCCGAGCGCGACGCGCTCGAACGACTCGCCCGGTTGACCGCGCGCGAGCGCCAGGTCTGCGAGATGGTCGCGCGCGGATTGCTGAACAAGCAGATCGCCTACGAGCTGGGCACGGTCGAGAAAACGATCAAGGTGCACCGCGCGCGCGTGATGCGGAAGCTCGGTGTCGATTCCGTCGCCGCCCTGGTGCGCCTGCTCGCGAAGCTGCCGCGCCCGCCGGATCACTGAGCGACTGCGCTCGTCGCGCGTGCGATGGCAGCCAGCAGCGCCTCTTCGTCGAGCGGCTTTCTCAGGATCGGCCGCCCGTGCCGCTCGACTGCGCCGGCGATGCGCCACTCGTCGTGGCCGGTCATGAACACCGACGGTATCGAACGGCCATCCTGTTTGAGGCGCGTGTCGAGATCGAGACCGCTCATGCCGGGCAGATCGATGTCGACGATCGCGCAATCAGCATCGCACTGCTCGGCGAGGCACGCTTCCGCGGACGCGAAGGCGTGCACCTCGTGGCCGTGCGAGCGCAGCAAGCGGCCGACCGCGCGACGAAGCTGTTCGTCATCGTCAACGACGATTAGTACGAGCACTGGCGTGGGGGAGGACATGACTGACGGGACGGCACGCACTCCGGGCGCCGGGAACACCCGATGCCGTCACGTTTGCAGCACCGCCGAGCATACACGCGATCGTTCCCGCAGCTTGCTTGGACCAAAGCCCTACGGCGCCATTCCTGCCGTCATCGGACCTCGTGCGGAGGTGTGCGTGCGAGCCGCAGTTCTGGTCATTGGCCTTCTTCTCGTCTCGATTACCCCGTCAGCAGCGCAGCCGCCTCGGCCGGTCGTGGGCGTCGCGTTCGGTGGCGGCAGCGCGCGCGGCATCGCGCACATCGGAGTCATCCAATGGTTCGAGGAACATCACGTTCCGATTGACGTCGCCGCCGGGACCAGTATGGGCGGCCTGGTTGGCGGCGCGTTCGCCACCGGCATGAACGCGGCGGAACTGCGCGGGCTCATCACCGAAACGGACTGGGACGCGATGTTCGGCACCACGTCGTTTCCGTTCAAGAACCTGCGTCGCAAGGAAGACGCGCGCAGCTATCCGTCGCGCCTCGAGTTCGGCGTCAAGCGCGGCATCGCGATGCCGCCGTCGCTCAACGACGGGCAGCAGGTCGACCTGCTGCTCGCGCGGATTGCCGCGCCGTATTACGCGCTCGAGCGGTTCGACGATCTGCCGACGCCGTTTCGGGTGGTCGCGGTCGACCTGCGGGCAGGGGAGAAGGTCGTGCTCGATCGCGGATCGCTCGCGACCGCGCTCCGCGCGACCATGTCGCTGCCCGGGATCTTTCCGCCCGTCGAGCGCGACGGCCGCGTGCTCGTCGACGGCGGCGCACTCGACAACATTCCCGCGGGGGTCGTGCGCGAATCCGGCGCGACGACCGTCATCGCCGTCGACGTCGGCTATGCGCCGAACGAGAACGTCGAGTACTCGATGTTCGGGTTGATGGGGCGGACGGTCGACTCGATGATGCGGGCGGCGACCCGCGCGTCGCTGAAGAATGCCGACCTGACGATCGCGATTGACGTCGAGGGATTCGGATCGCTCGACTGGCGGCGCGCCGACGAATTGATCGCGCGCGGGTACGCCGCCGCGGAAGCGCATCGTGCGGAGCTGCTGCGCCACGTCGTGTCAGAGGCCGAGTGGGCGGACTGGCTCGCCGCACGGCAGCGGAAGCGCCGCGTCGATCTGCCGTCGCCGGCATTTCTCCACACGACCGGCGTGGCGGAGGGCGATGCGGCGGTCGTGCAGCGGACGCTCCAGCATCATCTGAATGGGCACATGGACGTGCCGACGCTCGAGCGGGACCTGTCGTCGCTGACCGGGTTGGATCGATATCAGTCGATCGATTGGCAGATGACCACCGACGCCGGTAGTACGGGGCTCCTGGTGCGGGCCCGGCCGAAGACCTATGCGCCGCCGTTCCTGATGCTCGGCCTCAGCATCGAGAACACGACCAGCGAGAACTTCCGCGTGCAGCTCGCGGCGCGCTATCTGACGTTCGATGTCGCGGGCTCGGGGTCCGAGCTGCGGGTCGACGGCAGTGTCGGGGCCGACCCGACCCTGGCGGCGGCGCTGTACTTACCGGTCCGCGGCTCGCGCCTGTTCGTGCGTCCGGCCGCCGGCGCCAGCCGCCGCACTTTGAGCATCGTTCGCGATGATGCCGTCGTAGCGGAGTATGGCGACGACCGTCTGGGGACGATCGTCGATGCCGGCGTCAATGTGAGCCGCGAGAGCGAGCTGGCGGGCGGCTTCTTCTTCGCGCACGTGAAGAACGAAGTGCGATCCGGCGATCCCGGACTGCCGTCGCTGTCGGGCGCCGAGAACGGCGCGCGCGTGCGATGGGTGTTCGATACGCAGGACAGCCCGGTGATCCCCTCGCGGGGTACCCGAGCCGTCGCGATGCTCACGCATGTGTTCACGTCGCCGGACGCGGCGGGCGTCACCGCGTCGAACGACAACCTGACGCAGATGGAAGTCAGCGCGTCGCGGTTCGTGCGCGTCGGTCGACGCTATCGCCTGTTCGGGACCGCCGCCGGCGGCACGTCGTTCGACAATCACCCGCTGCCCACGCGGCAATTCACCGTCGGCTATCCGTTCGTTCTCGACGCCTTCGGCATCGGCGAAGAGCGCGGCGATCACTACGGGGTGGTCACGGTCGGCGTGCTGCGGCAGGTCTCGCGCCTCCCGGACTTCATGGGCGGCCCGGTGTTCCTGGGCGCGTGGGTCGAAAACGGGAGCGCGTTCAATTCGCACGAGGACGCCGACTTTCACTCCCATGTCGCCGGCGGTCTGATCATGGACACGCTCGTCGGCCCCGTGCTGCTCGCGGTCAGCGCGGGGCTCGATGGCGGGTGGCGCACCATCTTCGGCGTCGGCCGCATTTTCCGCTAGGGGATCGCCATGAAGGAACCGGTTGACTTCGCGGCGGACGGCTTGCCGTCGTTTCGCGCGCTGCCGTTTCTGTCCCCGACGCTGACCGCCGATCCGGTGGTGCTCACGGCCCCGCAGCGCGAAGCGCTCACGCGGATCGGCACACGCGAGCGGCTCAAGCCGCGCGGCGTCCTCTTCGAGGCAGGTGCACCCGCGGACGCGCTGTTCGCGATCGTCGAAGGCGTCCTGAAAAGCTATCGCGACCTGGCGAGCGGTAAGCGCATGGTCGCGACCTTTCTCTTTCCGCGCGATCTCTGCGGCCTGGCGGCGGAAGGACGCTACGTCAACACGGTGCGCGCGATCACGCCGGTGACCCTGTACCGGCTGCCACTCGCCGCGCTCACCGACCTGTTGAAACGCGACGGCGAGCTGCAGTTCCGGTTTCTCGTGAAAGTCACGCACGATCTCCGCGAGGCGCAGCGCCGCGCGATCGTGATGAACCGGCGCGACGCGGCGGGGCGCCTCGCGACCTTCGTCACGCTCATCGCCGAGCACCAGAGCGCCGCAAAATCGGAACACGGCTGCATCCACGTGCCGATGACGCGCTCGGACATTGCCGACTTCCTCGGCCTCTCGCTCGAGAGCGTCAGCCGTGCCACCGCGGAACTGAAGGCACAGGGCCTCGCCAGGTTCGACACGCGGCATCGCTTGCGGATTCTCGATCCCTCCGGTCTCGCGCGGATGATCTGCAACGTCTAGCGCGCCTCCGCCCGCGATTCTTGCAATTCGCGGAGGGACGGTGTTTACTGCGCCGTTCATAGAGGAGCGTCCATGGACCAGAAATCTTCCGCGCCTTCGTCTCGTGTCTCCACTCGCCGCACCTGGCTGAAGCAGGCGACGCTGCTGGCGGGATCGGCCGCTGCCGCTGACAGGCTCGCGCCCGCGCCCGCCGCCGCCCAGGCATCCGCGAAGCCGGCGGCCTCACCCGCCGGCGTCGTCAAGGCGCCCGCGCGCGGCAACATCGTCGAGACGGCGGCGGGGAAAGTCAGAGGCTTTTCGGCGAACGGCATCTACGCGTTCAAAGGCATTCCCTACGCGGCGGCCGCGTCGGGCGCGCAGCGCTTCATGGCGCCCCTGAAGCCGGCGCCATGGACCGGCGTCCGCAGCGCGATGGCGCTCGGCCCCTCGAGCCCGCAGGCCTTCAACAGCACGTTCATCGGCCGCCGCGCCGGCTGGAACAACGACGAAGAAGCCTTCATGTTCGACTGGGACGACGGCCACCCGTCGGAAGACTGCCTGCGCGTGAACGTCTGGACGCCGTCGCTCGGCGGCACCCGCCGCCGGCCCGTGCTCGTGTGGATTCACGGCGGCGGATATTCATCCGGCTCGAGCAACGAACTGCGGATGTACGACGGCGAGAGTCTGAGCCGCCGCGGCGACGCGGTCGTCGTGAGCCTGAATCATCGCCTTGGCGTTCTCGGCTATCTCAATCTCTCCGAGTACGGGGAAAGGTGGGCGAGCGCCGGCAACGCCGGCATGCTCGACATCGTGGCGGCGCTACAGTGGGTGCGCGACAACATCGCGAACTTCGGCGGCGATCCGAACAGCGTGTTGATCTTCGGGCAGTCCGGCGGCGGCGGAAAGGTCGGCACGCTGAT
This sequence comes from Acidobacteriota bacterium, assembly GCA_046734675.1. Lineage (GTDB taxonomy): Bacteria > Acidobacteriota > Vicinamibacteria > Vicinamibacterales > 2-12-FULL-66-21 > QHWT01. Next base: position 2,901 of record JBKPRU010000072.1, on the reverse strand, counting down.
GGGCATGCCGTCCGCGAAAGGCCTTTTTCAGCGGGCCGCCATCCAGAGCGGCTCGAACGTCCGGAAGCCGGCGAAGGATCGATCCGGAGAGCTCGCGGCCGCCGTGCTGCAGGAGCTGGGCCTCACCTCGGCGACGCTCGACAAGATCCAGGAGCTTCCCTACGAACGCATCGTCGAAGCGGGCGTCATTGCGCAGCGCAAGCTCAATCCAACGCCCGCCGCGCCGGGGACCGGCGGCGGCGTGAACTGGGCGCCGGTCATCGACGGCAAGATCCTGCCCGAGCATCCGTGGGATCCGAAGGCGTCGCCGCTGAGCGCCGATGTGCCGCTGCTGGTCGGCACGACGCTCAACGAATTCGCGAACAGCATCCAGGGCGGCGACCCGTCGCTGGACGAGATGAACCTCGAGGAAGCGCGCAAGCGGTTGACCGCGCAGCGCGGCGACAAGGCGAACGACGTGCTGCAGTCGTTCCAGCGCAAGTATCCGAGCGCGACGCCCTACGAGCTCTTCTCGCGCATCAGCGGGATGACCGGCCGTCAGAACGCGGTGACGCAGGCAGAGCGCAAGGCGGCGCTCAACGCGGCGCCCGCGTACTTGTACTGGTTCCACTGGCAGACGCCGATCCTCGATGGCCGTCCGCGTGCGTACCACTGCGCGGAGCTGCCGTTCGTGTTCTACAACACGGATCGGACGGCGACGATGACCGGCGGCGGTCCGGAAGCGCGCGAGCTCGCCGGCAGGATCGCCGACGCGTGGATCACGTTCGCCCGCTCGGGCAATCCGAACCACAAGGGACTCCCGAAGTGGCCGGAGTTCAACGCGGCCGCGTGCCCGACGATGATCTTCGACAACGCCTGCGTGGTCGAAAACGGGCCGGACACCGAACAGCGGCGCGTCTTGACGCTCTGAGCGTCGTTCGGATGCAGGCCGGGTCCTGTTGAGACCCGGCCTGCCGAACATTCAGAGACGACGATCAGCGACTCACGCCCCGTCGCTTCGAACTGTGCCTTCGGCTGAGTTCACACGGGAAGCCCCCGGTTGCTTAGAACAGGGGGAATGCGACAAAATCCGCCGAATCTGGGCCGCGGCCCTCCACTTACCGAGCGGCGTAAGCGCACGGAGGCCGTGGCGGTAATGTTTCCCTCCCGTCGCGCCGCCGCGCGCCCCAGCGGTCCGATGCCTACGCTCGCCGCCAGTACTCGACTTGGGCCGTATGAGATTCTCGAGCTCGCCGGCCGCGGCGGCATGGGCGAGGTGTATCGCGCGCGCGATACGCGGCTTGGCCGCGTGGTTGCGCTGAAGGTCATAGGCCCCGCCCGCGAGACGAATCCGGCTCTCGAACGCCGCTTCGAAGATGAAGTCCGCCTGGCAGCGAGCCTCGATCATCCGCGCATCTGCGCCGTCTTCGACGTCGGGGAGCACGACGGCACGCGCTATTTCGTGATGGAGTATCTCGAAGGCGAGACGCTGGCCGCGCGGCTCGCGCGTGGCCCGCTGCCACTCCCGGAGCTGCTCGAGTACGCGATCGAGATCGCCTCGGCGCTGTCGTTCGCGCACCGACATCACGTGCTCCATCGCGACGTGAAGCCCGGCAACATTTTCCTGACGTCCTCGGGGGTCAAAGTCGTCGACTTCGGCCTGGCGAAGCTGCGGCGGCAGCTCGACGCGCGGCCGGAGCTCAGCGCCCTCGAGACACGCCCGTTGACGCACCCCGGCTTCGTGCAGGGCACGCCCGAATACCTCTCGCCCGAACGCCTCGAGGGGCATGAAGAAGATCAGCGCAGCGATATCTTCGCGTTCGGGGCCGTTCTGTACGAGATGGCCACGGCACGCCGTGCGTTCGACGCGCCGACGCCCGCCGCGTTGATCTCGGCGATCCTCACGACCGATCCACCCGCGATGGTCGGGCACGGCGCTGCCACGCCGGAGCTCGAATGGGTGGTGCGGCGCTGCCTCAGGAAGCACCCCGACGCGCGCTGGGAATCGATGGCCGACGTCGAAGCCGTGTTGAAGTGGCTCGCGGTGTCGACCGGGCGGCTGCCGCTGCCCGCGTCGCTCGATCCGGCGTCGGATCCCCTCCGCGTCGGTCCCGCCGGTCCGACGTCAGGTGAGACGCGCGTCACAGGACGCACCGGCCGCCTCGCGATTGTCTCGATAATCGCCACCGCGCTCCTGTGTGCGGCCGGCGTCGCGCTCGCACGCTCGTGGATCTTTCCGCCTCGCGCCAGCGCCGCGCCGATCATGCGGTTCCCGGTGCCCATTGAACCGTCGCCGACCTACAACTTCGGCGTGGACTTCGGCGCGCGCCTCGCGATTTCCCGGAACGGTCAGCGCCTCGCGTATGTGACGAGCCACGGCAATCAGACCAAGATCTACGTACGCCAGCTCGACGCGACGTCGGCGCGGCCGATCGAGGGCACCGACGATGCGACCGGCCTGTTCCTGTCGCCCGACGGCGAGGACGTCGGCTTTTTTGCCAACGGCAAGATGAAGCGCGTCAGCATCCGCGGCGGCGTGCCGCAGAACATCTGCGACGTCACCGTCAGCGCCGGCGCCACCTGGGGCGACGACGACACCATCGTCTTTGCGCGGACACCGGATTCCGCGCTGATGCGCGTGCCGGTCTCGGGCGGAACGCCGGAGCCGGTGACGACGTTGAGAGATGCCGAAACGAGCCACCGCTGGCCGATGTTCCTTCCCGGTGCGCGCGCCATCGTCTATACCGCCGGAAACGGCAACGACTTTTCGTCGCCCAAGATTGTCGTGGAGTCGCTGACCACCCACACCCGGACGGTGCTCGGCGAGGGGAGTTATCCGCGCTACTCGACCAGCGGCCACATCGTGTTCATTCGCGACGTGACGCTGCTCGCACTGCCGTTCGACGCGGCGCGGCTCGAGCC
>JBKPRU010000071.1:0-9489 GCA_046734675.1 Acidobacteriota bacterium | reverse complement strand
GGTGATGGTGCGCACGTCGTAGCGGGCGCCGCGATCACCGCCGGGCGTCGACCAGTTCGTGCTCGAGTTGCGCTTCGTCCAGGTGGCGCTCGTCTCGTCGTAGGACGACAGCTCCTGGAAGACCGAGAGCTGGCGCGTCTCGCTGTTGCCACCCGCCACCGTAACGGTCAGATAGGCGGAGGCGATCGGCGTGCCGGCGGGGATGGTGTCGTTGGTATCGAACTTCAGGAGCCCGCGGCGCACGTAGGTCGGGTCGTCGCTCGCGCGGGTCTCGATCGTGGTCTGCGTACTGAAGTTCGTCGCGGCGTAGCTGCCGGCCCGCAAGGTCGTGGCGCTGCTGTCGGGCAACGTGAGCGTGGTCTGCGCGGCTGCCGGAACGGCGGCAGCGAGGGACAAAAGAGCCAGTCCGGCAGTATGCCGGACGAGCTTGGACATGCTCGTCGGAATCATCATCGTGTGCGTCTCGGTTTACCGGGTGAATGGGGACTTCACTGACGGCCAGTGAACGGTTACTTCACGTCGAACGTCGCGAGCACCGGTCGGTGATCCGACGGCATGCGTCCAGAGGCATCGCGCGTGTCCGGCACTTCGACCTTGCGAAGCGACAGCACCGAGGCGCCCCTGGAGTAGTAGATGTAGTCGATGCGTCCTTTCTTCGTTTCTCCGTCGTTGCCGGAGAACGAACTGGCGCGGCCCGCCGCGGCCGCTACGGCCCAAGCGTCCCGATAGCGCGTGGTCATCGTCGCGATCGAGGACTGATCGGGCCAGGCGTTGAAGTCGCCGCAGATGATTCGCGATTCGGCGTAGTTGTCCGCCAGCGAGACGATCTGCCGCGCCTGGGTCAGGCGCCGCGACTGTGATTCCGGATCGAGATGGGTGGAGGTGATGGTGATGGTGCGCCCATTGACGACGATCGCCGCCGTCGACATCGTGCGATCCCAGCTCAGATCGTCACGCCCCGTGGACGTGAACGGGAACCGCGAGAGCACCAGGTTGCCTTTGCCGTTCGCGTCACCGCCGCCGAACTCCTGCGCGAACTGGTAGTGCCAGGTCTGACCGGTCTTCTGCGACAGCAGCTGCGCGAAGCGAGCCGGCTGATCTTCGCGCCCCCAGTAGGTGTTCTTCTCGGCCTCGTTGATCGAAATCACGTCGGGCCGGAAGCGCGCCATCCACGAGGCCAGGCGATCGATGTTGTACGCCCCGTCGGTCCCGACGCCGTGATGGATGTTCCACTGCAGGACCTTCAGCGGTACCGATCCGGCGGGGGCCGGATCGCTGGCCGGCGCCGGCGTCGGCGCCGGCGTCGAGGTGTTGCGGCCGACGACCGTGACGTTCACGCCGATCGCGCGCGCGAAGTCGAAGCCGCCCATGAGCGTGTTGAACGGGAAGAACGCGATCATGTAGCCGCCGGGCCGCAGCCCGCGGAGGATCACGCCGAAGCCGGAGTTGGTGAACTGCGCACCGCCGAACGCGCGCGCAACGTCGGGGCGCGCACCCTTGCCGACCTGCCCGAGGAAGATCGGCGCACGACCATCGGCCGGATAGGCCCAGACGTGAATGACGGAAATGCCTGAATCGGCGCGCGCCGCCGTATCGATCGCCCACCCGCCGACGAAGAACTGGCTCCCGACCTGCGCGCCCTGCACCGGCGCATCGATCCACATCATCGTGTGGGCACGGGCGGGGAGCGCGAGAAGCCAGACGAGGGTGAAGAACGTCACGACGCGCAGAACGATCTTGGACAAACTTCGAGACCTCACTTGCCGTTGCAATCCGCTGCCTTCACGCGGGAACACACGAGGGCGCTCGCGCGTCTGAGAGCAGCAGGCGCACGCCTCGGGTTCATTGCTACGGTTGAGCAAGCGAAACGTCGGCGTGACGAGATGGATTTGAATAGGCGGGGGCGTCGGTCAGCCCCGCCAGCCTCCCTTAGAGGCAAGGACCTGACCACACGCAAAAACAGCTGAAATCTCTTAGGGTTATGGTTCAGCGCAGTCTTTCCGGACTCATCAGGCTTCCCCATCAGAACTCAGCCTTTTGAAATATTTACACCGTCAGATCTGAAACCCCTTTAAATATGCAGGTGTAACGCGATACCGCTCAGTTCTCCCACGCGACACACCTGTGTGGCGTCACCTTCTCCGCACCTCATCAGGGCTGCTTCCTGCAGGGATACCAGACAGTTCGCCCGCGCGCGGCGCGTGGCTTGCAGAGCTCGCCGTGTCAGGCGATGACTACCAGCCGCAAATTGAAGGTCGCGATAGTCGCCCCATCGATGAACATTCTGGGGGGCCAAGCGGTGCAAGCCGAGCGTCTGCTGAGGTCCTGGCAGGACGATCCCGAAGTGCGCGCGTGGCTCGTCCCCATCAATCCGATTCCGCCGCGACCGCTGCGTCATGCGCTCACGGTGCGATACGTCCGGACGGTCGCAACGCAACTCACCTATTGGCCGCTCCTGCTGAAGGAGCTCCGCGACGCCGACATCGTCCACGTCTTCTCCGCGTCCTACTTCTCCTTTCTGCTGGCGCCGCTGCCTGCGGTCCTCATCGCCAAGCTTCTCGGGAAGCCGATCGTGATGAACTACCGCAGCGGCGAAGCGCCCGATCACCTGCGACGCTCGGTCATCGCGCGCGCCACGCTGAAGTGGGTGGACCGTAACGCCGTGCCGTCGCGGTTCCTGCACGAAGTCTTCGCCGGGTTCGGCATCGCGTCGGAAATCATCCCGAACATCGTCGATCTGGAACGGTTCCGCTTCCGCCGACGCGAGGCGTGGCGCCCGCGCCTGCTCTCGACGCGAAACTTCGAAGGGCTCTACAACGTCGCCTGCACGCTGCGCGCGTTCCGTCTCGTCCAGGACCGATGGCCCGAGGCAACGCTGACTCTGGTGGGTAGCGGATCACAGGAGCCGGCGCTCCGCGCGCTGACGTCCGAGCTTGGGCTGAGGCACGTCACCTTCGTCGGGCGCGTTCCGCCGGACGACATCTGGAAGTACTACGCGGACGCGGATGTCTATCTCCAGACGCCGGACATCGACAACATGCCCTCCTCCGTCCTCGAGGCGTTCGCGAGCGGATGCGCGGTCGTGTCGTCGAACGCGGGCGGCGTGCCCGCGATCCTGACCGACGGCGTGCACGGCCTCCTGGTGCCACCGAACGATGACGTGGCGGCGGCATCAGCCGTCCTGCGGCTGCTCGAGGAGCCTGAACTTCCGCGTCGGTTGACGGCGGCCGCGCTCGATTCGTGCGCGCGCTATCAGTGGTCGTCGGTGCGCCAGCAGTGGATCCGCTTGTATCGCAGCCTCGTCCAGCCGGCGACGGCTGCCGCCACGACAGCCGCATGAATCCTCGCGCGGCGCTGCAGCGGATCGCGTCCATGGATCCGCATGAACTCTCGTTTCGAATCGCGTGCGAAACGCGCAAGGCGGCGACGCGGCTGCAGCACGCGGTCCGCCCGCCGCAGTGGCGCCGATCCGATGCGATCCGCGTCCTCGATCCGGCGGCCGGTGACGATGTCCGCCTGGCGATCGGGGCGCTTCGGCGAGAGCATTGGCAGGAGGCGCATCGACTGCTCGCCCGGCATTTCCTGACACGCGCATCACGCTGGCCGCTGCGAGCGCGGGAGCGCGAGGCGCTCGTCAGTCGCGTCGCCCGGCGATCTCCTGGCGCAGCCGCGAATGCCGCGGCGCAAGCGGATCGACTCCGCGAAGGTGTCTTCGACCTGCTCGGGTATCGCGACCTTCCCTACGGATCCCCGCCCGACTGGCAGGTGGATCTCGTTCACCGGCGGCGGCCCCCGCGCGCATTCTGGGCGTCGGTGCCGTATCTCGATCCCGCCTGCGGCGATCACAAGATTATTTGGGAGCTCAATCGTCATCAGCACTGGCTCGCGCTCGGGCGCGCGTTCTGGATGACCGGCAATGGCGACTATCGTGCGACCTTCGTGCGCGAACTCGAAAGCTGGCTTGCCGCGAATCCGCCGCTCGACGGCGTGAACTGGGCGAGCATGCTCGAACTCGCGTTCCGCGCCATCTCGTGGACGTGGAGCATCGAGTTCTTCAGTCATGAGAGCCAGCACGATCAATCGCCATGGCTGGTCGATCTGCTCGTTGCGCTCGATCGACAACTCGGGCACGTCGCCCACAACCTGTCTCAGTACTTCAGCCCGAACACGCACCTGTCCGGCGAAGCGCTCGCGCTCTACGCGGTGTCGCAGGCGCTGCCTGAACTGCGCGCGAGCGCGGCGCGCGCGGCCCAAGGACGCAACGTGCTGATCGCCGAAGCCTCACGCCAGATTCGCACCGACGGCGGGCACGTCGAGCTCTCGCCGCATTACCACCGCTACTCGACCGACTTCTATCTGCTCGCACTCCTGGTCGCGCGGGGATCCGGCGACCCGGAGGCGCCGGTGTTCGAGCGGGCAGCGCGCGCGCAGGCCGAGTACCTGCGCACCATCGCCGACGATCACGGCCAGATGCCGCTCATCGGCGACGACGATGGCGGGCAGTTGAGCGGCTGGTGCGGCACCCGGCCGGCCGACGCGAGCGTCACGCTCGCGCTGGCCGCGTCGGTGCTCGACGATGCGTCGCTGGCCGTCGGGCCCGCGCCCGAGGAAGTGTTGTGGTGGATTGGTCCGCTGCAGCCCATAGTCGACGCGGAGGCCCCGCGCCCGCGGCCGTCGCGCGTGCTCGAGGCGAGCGGGTATGTCGTGTCACGCACGCCTGACGGCGATCACCTGACATTCGACGTCGGGCCACACGGATTCTTGAACGGCGGCCACGCACACTCCGATGCGCTGTCGGTGACGCTGAGCGTCCGTGGCCAGCCGCTGCTGATCGACCCGGGCACCGCAACCTACACGATGGATCCGCGGCTGCGCGACTGGTTCCGCTCCACGCGCATGCACAACACGGTGATCGTCGATCAACGCGATCACACGCACCCGCAAGGCCCGTTTCACTGGGAGCACGCGCCGGCGGCGCGGCTGCTGTTCTCGTATACGGGCAATGCCGTGGACGTGGCGGAAGGGACGCATGACGCGTACACACACGCCGCGCACGTTCGCACCATTGTCGCGGTGCACCGCGTCGGCTGGATCGTCGTCGATCGCATCCTGGGCGACGTGGAGGTCGAGGCGGAAGCCTGGTGGCACGTGCACCCGTCGTGGTCCTCATCGCTCGAATGCGCGCTCGCGATGTCTGGTGCCGCCGAGCGCCACATGGACGGCGAGTCGGCGGTCTACTCCCCGGAGTACGGGCGGGTCGAGCGCGCCGCGGCGCTGCGCTTCGTCAAACGCGCGCGTCCGCCGTTTGCGTTCGCGACGTTCGTGCCCGCCGGGGCGCCGGCGTCACGGCGGCTGAACGTGGTCGAGGTGCCGCTCGAAACCTCTCCGCCTCCGGGTTGGGTTGGCAACGCATTTCGCATGATGGGCGATTTCGATCTCACCGTGCTGGTCGCGTCCCCCGCGTCGCGAGCAGTCGTTCCCGGCGGTCCGGGCGCGCCGTGGGGGACCGCCGAGGTCCTTACCGATGCTCGCATGTGCGTGGTGCGCAACCAGGTAGTCGTCGCGATGGTCGGCGGCGCCACGGTCGAGGTTCGACACGCTCTGGCCTCAGCCGTGCATACGCACGGGGCATAACGGGAGCGGCTCATGTGCGGGATCGCGGGGTTTGCAGAAACAACGGCCGGCGCAGACGACCAGCAGTCGCAGCGTCTCGATGCGGAATTTTCGCTCGTGCACCGCATGTGCGAGGTAATCCGCCATCGTGGGCCGGACGATGAGGGGATTCATGTCGAGCCGGGCGTCGGCATCGGCATGCGCCGCCTGAGCATCATCGACCTCGCAGGGGGCCGCCAGCCGATTCACAACGAAGCGCGGACGATGTGGATCGTCTTCAACGGCGAGATCTACAACTACCGCGAGCTGCGGCGCGAGCTCGAAGCGCGCGGCCACGTGTTCTACACGGCCAGCGACACCGAGTCGATCGTCCACGCCTACGAAGAGTGGGGCGAGGACGCGTTCCGGCGGCTGCGCGGCATGTTCGGCCTGGCGATCTGGGATCGGCCGCGACGCACGCTCCTGCTCGCGCGCGATCGCGCCGGCATCAAGCCGCTCCACTACGTCGAACACGGCGGACGCCTGTCGTTCGGCAGCGAGATCAAGTCGCTGCTCACCGCCGGCGCCGTCGACACGGACATCGATCTGGCGGCGCTCGATCATTACCTCGCCTTCCTGTACACGCCGCAGGACGCCTCGATCTTCCGGAACGTTCGAAAGCTGCCCCCGGGGCACTACCTGCGCTGGCGCGACGGTCGCGCGGACGTGCGGCAGTACTGGCAGGTGAGCGCGGAGGAATCGTTCAAGGCCTCCGAGGCGGACGCGGTGGAACAGCTGCGCAGCGTGCTCGCAGACGCGGTCCGCTCGCACATGGTGAGCGACGTGCCGCTCGGCGCGTTCCTCTCCGGCGGCGTCGATTCATCTGCGGTCGTCGGAATGATGGCGCAGGCATCGACGCGACCGGTGAAGACATTCTCGATCGGCTTCGACGTGCCGGCCTTCGACGAGCTCGAGCACGCGCGCACGGTCGCGCAGCATTTCGGGACCGAGCACCACGAGCTCGTCGTGCGTCCCGATGGCCTTGCCATTCTCGACCGCCTGATCGCGCACTTCGACGAGCCCTTCGCGGACTCCTCGGCGATCCCGACGTGGTACGTCTCGGAGATGGCGCGTCGGCACGTGACCGTCGTCCTCTCCGGCGACGGCGGCGACGAGCTGTTTGGCGGCTACGATCGCTATCTGCCGCATCCGCGCGTCGCGCAATTCGATCGGTTTCCGGTCCCCGGCCGCCACGCGCTGGCCGCGCTGCTCTGGCCGCACCTGCCGCACGGCGCGCGCGGCAAGAACTTCCTCCGTCACGTCGCCAGGGACGCCGATCACCGATTCATCGATTCGATGGTGTTCTTCCAGGCGGACGAACGGCTCGCGATGTACTCGGGCGACCTGCGGCGGTCGCTGCGCGCCGAGGCGGAACATGCGCTCGAGCGCCGCTTCGATCGCTTCCGCGGACTCCCGCTCGCCTCTCGCATGATGCGGGTCGATTTCGAGACGTATCTGCCAGAGGATGTGCTGACCAAAGTCGATCGCATGAGCATGGCGCACTCGATCGAGTCGCGGGTGCCGATTCTCGACAACGAGGTCATCGAGTTCGCGGCAACTCTCCCGGCGTCGTTCAAGATCAAGAACGGGCGGCGCAAGCACATTCTGAAGGAAGCGCTGCGGCCGATGCTGCCCGAGGGCATTCTCGATCGCCGCAAGCAGGGCTTCGGTGTGCCACTTGGCGTGTGGTTCCGCGGCGGCCTGACGGATCTTTTCTCGGACGTGCTCGGATCCACGCGCACGCGTCAGCGCGGCTATTTCGACCCTGCGTTCGTCGATCGACTGGTCCGCGAGCATCTCTCGGGTGCGCGCGATCACACGCTGCGCCTGTGGCAGCTCGTCGTCCTGGAGTTGTGGCACCGCGCCTACGTGGATGCACCCGCCGGCGCGGCGTCCTCCTCCGTCTCCGCCCGACATGCACGATAACGCGCGCGTTCAGCCCTTCATCGACGCCGAGACGCCACAGCGTACGGCGCTCCGCGTCGGCCTGCTCGTCGACTCGCTGCGCCAGCCGCAGTGGGTCTACGACATCATTGCCGACATTCAGAAGTCGAGTTTCGCGCGCGTCGCGTTGATCGTGGAGAACGGCGACGTCGATCAGCCGGAGCGCCGCTTCGTACGCAAGGTGCTCACCCAGCGCCACCGGATTGGCTACGCGCTGTATTCGCGGCTCGATGACTTCCTCTTCCGGCGCCAGCCGGACGCGTTCACCGAGCGGCCGATCGACGAGCTCGTCGACGGCGTCCCGCGCCTGCGTGTCACGCCGATCAAGAAGAAGTGGTCGGACTACTTCCGGCCCGAAGACGTGCAGGCAATCCGCGGGCACGATCTCGATGTCGTCCTGCGGCTCGGGTATCGCATCCTGCGCGGCGACGCGCTGCAGATCGCGCGGCACGGCGTCTGGTCGTACCACCACGGCGACAACCTGGTGAATCGCGGCGGCCCGCCCGGGTTCTGGGAGGTCATGGACGGCGAACCGGTGACCGGTTCGGTGCTGCAGATCCTCAGCGACGAGTTGGACAACGGCAGTGTGATCTACCGGTCGCATGCGCTGACCGATCGCCGCTCCGTGCGCCGCAATCAGGAGAACTTCTATCGGAAGTCGGCCGCGTTCGTCGTGCGCAAGCTGCGCGATCTGGCGGAAGACGGGCCCGCGGCGCTCGCGGACGATCCGCACGGCGACGCGTACATTCCCTATACGCGTCGGCTTTACAAGGAACCGACGAACGCGGAGATGCTGACGCTTGGCGCGCGGCTCGCGGCACGCTACGCGATCGACAAGGCGCAATCGGCGATCTACCGCGACACCTGGTCGCTGGCCTATCGCCTCCATCCGGGCGCGCCCGGACCGGATCCCGGCTTCCATCGCTACAAGCTGCTCACGCCGCCGCGCGATCGCTTCTGGGCGGATCCGTGCCCGGTCGCGACCGACGAGGGCTTCGTGGTGTTCGTCGAGGAGCTCCCGTTCGCGACGAACAAGGGGCACATCAGCGCGATTCATCTCGATCGCAAGGGCGTGCTGCAGCACGTCGAGACGGTGCTCGAGAAGCCGCATCACCTCTCATATCCGTTCGTGTTCGACTGGCGCGGCGAGCGCTTCATGATTCCGGAAACGGGCGCGAACCGCACCGTGGAGTTGTATCGCGCGACCGACTTTCCGCGCGGCTGGACGCTCGAGCGCGTGCTGATGGAGGGCGTCTACGCCGTCGACGCGACGCTCGTCGAGATCGAGGGGCGCTGGTACATGTTCGTGAACGTCGGCGCCGAAGGCACGCTCAACTACGACGAGCTGCACGTGTTCTCCGCGCCGGCGCCGGACGGTCCGTGGCAGCCGCATCCGCGCAACCCGGTGAAATCGGATGCGCGCTGCGCGCGCCCGGCCGGACGCCTGTTCTCGTGGAACGGATCGCTGTACCGCCCGTCGCAGGACTGCTCGGGACGCTACGGCTCCGCAGTCGTGATCAACAAGGTCACGCGGCTCACGTCGACCGAGTTCGCCGAGACGCCCGTGTCGCGGCTGGAGGCCAAATGGGCGCCGCACCTGCTCGGGACGCATACCCTCAACAGCGCCCCAGGGATCAGCGTCGTCGACGTGCTCGTCCGCCGGTCACGTTTCTTCTGATGGGCTGCCGTAGGCAGCCTAACACCTCCATTCGGAACCGGGCTTCCATGCGGCCGTGGAAACGGCTCAGGCAAGGGAACGTTTCCGCCCATTTTGAGCAATCTCTCTGGCACCTCACTTGCTGAGATCGGCCGCGATGGCCCCGGCCTCCACAATACCGGTCGCGCTGTTCTTCTCCTGTCTCTTATACACATCTCCGAGCCCACGAGACATAC
>JBKPRU010000070.1:0-29861 GCA_046734675.1 Acidobacteriota bacterium | reverse complement strand
CACTGGAAGACCTACCAGGCGCTCGCGCCCGAGGGCGAGTGGATTGAGCTCGCGCGGGAATTCAGTGAATAGCCGTCAATGGCGAATGCCGAAGACGACTGGGATCAATGACAAACGCCGAACCCAAATGTCCGGAAGTGCTCGGCTTGAGCATTCGGCATTCGGTATTCGGCATTGACGCGCTCAGTACGTATACTCCGAGCGCTCTCTCTTCTTTGGCGTCCGCCGCAGCTTGTAGAAGCTGCACTCCGGGCACCACGAGTCCGCCTTGAATCCTTCCTTGCCGGCAAAGGGCAGCACGTCGCGATGCGTGCAGAACTCGCCGTCTTCAGGCGTCGCCCGCCACCGGCACGATTGAAATTTCTCCACCGCCGGCGAGAGCGGCGCGACCGGCGCGGCGACGGGCGTTTCTTCCGGTCCCGCGAGGTCGGTCGAGACGGGTGGCATGTCGAACGAATTGGTGTTGTCCATCATCCCTGCAATTCATGTCCGAAGGACCGGCGCAGCGCTTCGAGCGCACGCGACTCCTCTGGGGCAACCAGCGTCAAGGCGGTACCCGTCGCGGCGGCGCGGCCCGTCCGGCCGACGCGGTGCACGTAGGTTTCGCGCGACGAGGGGACTTCGAAATTCACGACGTGGGTGATGCCGTCGATGTCGAGGCCGCGCGCCGCGACGTCGGTGGCGACGAGCACGTGAAACCGTCCGCCGCGGAAGCCTTCCACCGCTTCGGTGCGCTGCTGCTGCGTGCGATCCGCGTGCAGCGCCGCGGCGCGCAGCCCGAAGCTCGCGAGCTTGCGCGCCAGGCGTTCGGCGCCCTGCTTCGTGCGGACGAACACCAGGACAGGCCCGTCGGTCGTCCGCAGAAACTTCGCGAGCCACTCCGTCTTCTGTCCCGCGGGCACGGTCTCGACGGTGTGCGTGATCGTCTTCGCGGGTCCGCCCGCGGATCCGACTTGCACGTACTTCGGGTTCTGCACGACCTCCGACGCCAGCCGCATCACGTCGTCGGGCATCGTCGCCGAGAAGAGCAGCGTCTGGCGCCGGCCCACGGGCGGCAGCGTCTGGACGATGCGCCGGACGTCGGGCCAGAAGCCCATGTCCATCATGCGATCGGCTTCGTCGAGGACGAGCGTGTCGACGCGCTCGAAGTTGACGGCGCCGTTGCGCTGATGATCCATCAGCCGCCCCGGCGTCGCGACGACGAGATCGGCGCCGGCGCGAAGGGCGCGCTCCTGCGCGTCCATGGCCACGCCGCCGTAGACGGCGATGCTGGTGAGGTCGGTGTGATAGGTGAAGCCCTGCACGTCGTCTTCGATCTGGACGCACAGCTCGCGGGTCGGCGCGAGAATCAGGACGCGCGTGTAGCCGCGGTCGGATGGATCGGCGGCGCGCGCGTGAAGCAGGCGATTGAGGATCGGGAGCAGAAACGCGGCGGTCTTGCCGGTGCCGGTGTCCGCACAGCCGATCACGTCGTCGCCGGCGAGCGCCATGGGAATGACGGCGCTCTGAATCGGCGTGGTGTGTTCGAAGCCGCGGACGCGAACGCCTTCCATCAAGGAGGCGTCGAGCGGCAGCGTCTCGAACGGCACGGGCGCGGGATCGTACACGGCCTGCGGCCGATCGATGGCCTGCGAGCGTGGCGCGGCGTGCTGGCGCGCGGCGCCGTTCGATCGGCGAGGCCCGCCGCGCCGACGGCGTCCTGGCCGCGAAGTTCGGGGTGTGTGGGAGTCCAAGAGAGTTTCAGCGAGCGCGGAAGGTGATGATGCCGCGGACCGGATCGTACGGCGAGACGCCGACGGTCACGCGATCACCGGGAACGACCTTGATTCTGAAGCGGCGCATTCGGCCGCTGAGCTGCGCGAGGACTTCGTGGCCCTGGTCGCACTGCACGCGATACAACCCACCGCTATGGACCGCCACGACGGTACCCTGCACATCAATCAGATCATCCTTGCTCAATTGCTATCCTTTCGATCAAAGATTGTGCCACGTTTGGCGGCGCAATGCAAACACTTTGCCGCATTTTAGACGCGCGCGCGTGTCCTCGCGTCCCACGGGACAGCTTTCAATCGCTTACAGCGCGCGCACGGCCGCTTCGACCTGCGCGGCCAAGGCCGCGTAGTCGTTCCCTTTCAGCGTCATCGGCGCGCCGAACGCGACCCGCGCGCGACCCCGGGTCGGGAACCGCGCCCGCTGATGCAGGATCCTGTCGACTCCCTCGAGTCGCACCGGCACGACGGGCGCGTCGAGGCGCGACGCGATCATCCCGACGCCCGGCTGAAAACGATTGATCTCCCCCGCATCGCTGCGCTTGCCCTCCGGAAAAATCAGGATTGAGTAGCCGGCGCCCAGCAGATCGCCGGCGTAGCGCAACGTGTGGCGCGTCCCCGCCTCGCGCTGCGGCAACGGAAACGCGTTGAAGAAAAATGACGCGAGGTAATAGTTCAGGCTGTTGGTGAACCACGCCGCGCGCCCGAACTGCTCGGGATAGAAGTGCGCCTTGAAGAACTCCTTTGCCATCGCCGGCGCGACGCAGTAGCGCCAGCGCGGCGGCAGTGCGTCCATGATCACCGGCACGTCGAAGTGGCTCTGGTGATTCGCCGCGAAGATCACTGGGCCTTCCACGCCGTCGAGGTGCTCGACGCCTTGCACGGTGACCCGGGCGAACACACGGCCGAGCGGAAGGATCCATGTCGGCAGGCTGGCGCGGCGGATCGCGCGCACGGGCAGCGTGCGATTCCACGAGGGGAACTCGAACGTCGCTTCCCGAGAGCGTACGCGCGGTGCGCTGCCAGACACCGCGGCGCCCTCGTGCGCTCGTCCCGCGACGGCCGGCAGATCCGTGCTGAGAGCGGTCAGCGCGTCGAGATCGGCGACCGTCTTCGCCGCGGTGAACGACGACTCGTCGACGGTGATCTGGAACGCTTCTTCGAGCGCCATCATCAACTCGACGCGCTCGAGCGAGCTCAAGCCGAGCTCGTCGATCGTCGTCGACGGCGCGATCGTGCGTCCCGGCGCGAACCGCGCGAGGACCGACGCGACGTCGCGCACTGCGCCCGCGTGTCCGCCGGCGCTCGATGCCTGCCGGCCGGTCAGCCACTGGTGCAGCTCGCGCCGTTTCAGCTTCTTCGTACCCTCGGTGCGCGGGAGCGGACCAGTGGTCCAGACCGTCGCGGCGCGAATCTTCTGGTGATCGCCGAGCGTCGCATTCGCGGCGCGGACGATAGAGTCGGGATCGGCGGCCGGCTCCAGAACGAGGACGGCCTGCACGCGCTCGGCGCTGCTGCCGGGCACGGGCGCGCCCACCACCGCCGATTCGCGCACGCCGGGCTGCGCGTTCAGCGCGCGCTCGACGTCTTCCGGAAAGACGTTGAGTCCCTCCGGCGTCACGATCATTTCCTTCTTGCGCCCGCGGATGTGCAGCTGTCCCTGCGCGTCGAACTCGCCGATGTCGCCGGTGTGGAACCAGCCGTCGCGAAACGCCGTGCGCGTCTCTTCAGGCGAGTTGAAATATCCGCGCGTGACGTTGTCGCCGCGCACCAGGATCTCCCCATCGTCGGCAATCTTCACTTCGACGCCGGCAATTGGTTTTCCTACGGCGCCCTTCGCCGCGCGCAGCGGGTGGTTGAGCGTCACGATGGGCGCCGTCTCCGTCAGCCCGTAGCCCTGCACCACGACGAAGCCGAGCCGTCCCCAGAACGCTTCGACCTCGGGATCGAGCGGCGCGGCGCCGACGACCATCGCCCAGAATTTGAATCCGAAGAGGCGATGGATGCGGCGGTAGCGCCACCATCGCCGCGCCCAGTGCTCGCCGGCCGGCGGCGGCTCGGCGGCCTCGGGAGCGAGCCGGATCACGTGATCACGCAGCACCTCGAGGATCTTTGGAACCGAGACGAGCACGGAAATCCGGCGCTCGCGAATCTGCCGCACGATGTCTTCGGGCGCGTAGCTGCGCGTGAAGACGACCAGCCCCGGCAGCATCGGCGGCACGAAGGTCGCCATCGCCTGACCGAACATGTGGCTGAGCGGCAGCAGGTTGAGAAACCGGATCGGGCTGAACAGGCGAATGTACTTGCGGTACTTCGCCATCTCTTTCTCGATCGGGACGATGTTCGCGAGGATGTTGAGATGGGTGAGGACGACTCCCTTCGGATCCGCGGTCGCGCCGGAGGTGAAGATGATCTCGGCGGTCGTCTCGCTGTCAATCGAGGCCGCTTCCGCCTTCCGCCTTCGCGCGAAGGGCTCGGGCGGCCTCGCCGAAGCCTTGGCGGAGGCGGTCAGGCGGAAGATCTCATGCAAGTGCCAGATCGGCCGCTCCGATCCGATCGACGCCGCCTCGACGACGTCGCCGACGAGGATCGCTTTGGCGTCGACGATCCTCGAGACGGCGCGGAGAAAGTCTGCCGACGCGCGGTAGTCGATCGGGACGATCACCACGCCCTCGAGTAGCGCGCCCCACAGCGCGGCAATCCATTCAGGACGATTCTCGCTCCAGATCGCGACGTGTTGGCCGGCGTCGATGTGCGCGGTGCGCAGGTGATCGGCGAACTGCTCGGCGCGGCGCGCCAGATCGCCGTAGGTCCACGACCACGTGCGATACCCGTCGTCGTAGGTGAGGAACTCGGCGCGCGCGGTGCGGGGATCCGACGTCACGTCGGCGAGGAAGTCGATGAGCGTGCGCCTCGTCATCTGGCTGAATTATCATGGCAATCCATGGCTCTCCCGCCGGTTTTTGCGGCCAGCGCGCTGTACGACAATCTTCTGCAGGCCGCACTCCGGCAATTTTTCGACCGCGCGACGTTCGAGACCGAACCCATTCCTTCATTGTCGTCGGACGGACGGCTCGCCATCGAGCCGACCGGCGATCCCTCGGTGCTCTCGGTGCGTTGGTTCGGGACGCGGCATGTCCTGCACGTACCGGCGGCGCGCCCGTTCACGAATCACGAAGTGCGGCTCGCGCGGGCGATCGGCGCGGTGCTGGCGGCGCGGTATCGCGCGATCTTCGACCCCAAGCAGATGCTGGAGCGCGGCGATCTGTTCCGCGGCGCGATCGAGGACCGCTACATCGCGGCGTTTCTCGACGAAGGATCGTACGCGCACACCGCCGACCAGAAACGCGCCGACCTGATTGCCGGGGTGATCGAAGTGCTGCGCGTCGCCGCGCTCTCGAGCTACGAGAACCGCGCGATTTCCTCCGGCGTCCTGCTCCTCGAAGGGGACTCGGACCCGGTCCACGCGCCGCGGAAGACCGACATTCACGCCTATCGCTACACGCAGGCGCTGACGGGAGTGAAGAGCTTCTATCGCGTGTGCGACGGCATCGAAACCGTGTTTCTCGTCAACGCCGACGGGATCGTGCTCGACATCGTCGAACTCGCGCGCTGGAGTCGGGACAGCGGCGCGGAAGCGCGCATGGGGGTGACCTGCGCCGCGTCGTATCGCTCGCACGCGCTCGCGACCTCCGGCAACCGGAACATCTGCGTCGTGCTCAGCCCGAACCACGAGATCAAGGTGTTCGCCGACGGCGTGCAGATGTACACGTTCAGCAACGCGCGCTGGCATCTGCTCGACCTCCAGGCGAAGTATCAGCTGTGGGCGGCGGCGGTGGGCGACGACCCGCTCGCCGCGCGGCTGTTGCAGACGGCGCTCGATCTCGCGGACGCGCGCCAGGGCGCATTGTTCGTCGTCTTGCGGGATCCGTCCGCGTCGCTGCCGCTCCTTGTCGCGCCCGGCGATCAACTGGATTCGCCGATCGTGGCGCCGCCGACCGGCGGCGTCCCGAGCCGGACGCAACTGATGTACATGTTGCGCGGACGCACCGCCACGACGATCGAGCCCGCCGTGCTGGCCGGGCTCGCGCGGATCGACGGCGCGACCGTGATGGATTCGACCGGTCGGATCCTGGCGATTGGCGCTATCCTGCTGCACCCGGAGCCGCTCGAACCGCACTCGACGCTCGCGGTGGAAGGGGCGCGCACGACGGCCGCCATGGCTGCGGGGCGCTACGGGGCGGTGCTGAAAGTCAGCGAGGATGGGCTGATCACGTTCTACGATCGGCAGGAAAGGATCTGGGACATTTAGGTTCAGAGTTCAAAGGGTTCAAGGGGTTCAAAGGGTTCCGGTTCGGGTTCTGGTTCTTACGCAAGTTTGAGGTTGACGGCGATGCGTATTTTTCTGACCGGCGGTACGGGGTATGTCGGATCGGCGGTGCTTGACGCGCTCGTGCGCGGCGGACACACGATCGACGCGCTCGTGCGCCACAGTCAGGGGGCTGCGGTCGTGCAGGCGCGGGGGGCGGCGCCGGTGCTCGGCGATGTGCTCGATCCCTCGTCGTGGCGCGACGCCGCGGCAGCGGCCGACGTGGCGATTCACGCGGCCACGGAGTACGGGCCGCGGGTGCGGCAGGTCGACGAGGCGGCCGTGAACACGCTCGCGGCGCTGCCGCGGCGCAACGGGCGCGTCATTATCTATACGTCCGGCGTCTGGGTGCTCGGCTCCGCGCCGGCGCCGGTCGACGAACGCGCGACCCTCAACCCGCTGGAGCTCGTCGCATGGCGCCCCGCCCACGAGCAGCGGATTCTTGATACTGCGTCCTCCGGCGCCCGCGCCATCGTCATTCGCCCCGGCATCGTTTACGGCGGCGCGCGCGGGATCGTCGGCGACATCTTCAAGGACGTCGCGAACGGGCTCGTCAGAGTCATCGGCAGCGGCGACAACCACTGGCCGCTCATCTACGAGCGCGATCTCGGGGACCTCTATCTGCGCCTCGTAAACACGCCGGCGGCTTCCGGCGTCTATCACGCCAACGACGAAGGGGACGAGACCGTGAACGATCTCGTCGCCGCGATTGGCGAGCACGCGAAGATCAGCCCGACCGTGCGCCACGTGCCGCTCGCGGAAGCGCGGCAGAAGCTTGGGCCGTACGCCGAGGCGCTGGCCGTCGATCAGATCGTGCGCAGCCCGCGTGCGCGCGGGCTTGGATGGGCGCCGAGCCTGCATTCGGTGTCCGGCAACGCGGCGCGGTTGTTCGAAGAATGGCGCCACGGGCGCGAGGCGGCATAACGGCGCCTCTCAAGAGGCGCCCTACAGCTGTCTGTGGGGGCGCCCTACCCGTGGAGCGGTAGGGCGCATCTTTAGGTGCGCCTTCACGAAGGAGGACTCATTGCATCGATTGCTGATCGTGGGTGCGTGCGTGCTGTTCGTGGCCGCGCCCGCACGCGCGCAAACGTCCGGTCCGTCGCTCGATCCGCATGCGGGGCATGCGATGGACGAGCAGGCGGCGGCCGCGTCGGCGCCGCGCAACGACAAGCTGCCGCCTGACGCGAACGCGGCTTCCGAGCAGCTGAAATCGTCGCCGCGCCATGCCGAATGGGTGGACATCAAGGGCGCGCCCGGCGTTGCTATTAAATCGTTCGTCGTGTACCCGGAGCGGAAGGACAAGGCGCCGGTCGTGATCGTCATTCACGAGATCTTCGGCCTGAGCGACTGGGTCCGCGGCGTCGCCGATCAACTCGCGAAGGAAGGGTTCATCGCGGTCGCGCCCGACCTGCTCTCGGGCCGCGGGCCGAAGGGCGGCGGCAGCGACGAATTGGGGGCGCAGGGCGCCACACAGGCGATTCGCGACCTGTCGCCGGATGACACGAGCGCGATGCTCAGCGCGGTGCGCGCGTATGCGCTGAAGATCCCGTCGGCCAACGGCAAGGTCGCGACGATTGGCTTCTGCTGGGGCGGCGGCACCAGCTTCCGTTATGCGCTCACGCAGCCCGCGCCCGATGCGGCCGTCTCGTACTACGGGCCGATGCCGACCGACGCGGCCGAGTACGCGAACGCGAAGGCGCCGATCCTCGGCCTCTACGCGGGGAACGACAACCGCGTGAACGCGAACCTCGAGGCCGCGAAGGTCGAACTGGCGAAGAAGAACGTGACCTTCGAGACGCACGTCTTCGAAGGCGCCGGACATGGATTCCTTCGTCAGCAGACGGGGTCGGATCAGGCGCCCGGCAATCTCAAGGCGACCGAACAAGCGTGGCCGCTCACGCTGGAGTTCCTGCGCAAGTACACGAAGTAGGCCGCGTCACCTCAAGGCAACGCCCGCGCTCAACACCATCAGCGTGGTGCGCGGCTCCGCAATCGCACCGCCGGCGGTCGCCTCCTGCGGCGCCACCGAATACCACCGGATCTCCGCGGCGAAGGCGACGTGATGGTTGATGAACCATCGCGCGCCGGCGCCGTAGTTGATGGTCTTCCGTCCCGGCGCGTCCGTTGCCGGCGCATCCTCGCGATCCGCGTACAGCCTCGAACGCCCGATCCCGCCACTGATGTAGCTCCAGCCGTTGCGGTGACCGAAGTTGAACGACACCTGCGGCGCGATGCTCCGGAAATGACGACGGACCGTCGGCCCTGTCGGATCGGTCTCGTTCTCCGGTTCGAGGGTCTTGCTGCCGCCCCCGATGAGGACTTCCGCGCCGACGCCGAGCGTGAGCGCCTTCGATCGCCACGGATACCAGTGCACGCCGCCAGCGAGGCCGACGCTGCGCGTCGGCAGATTGGTGGTCGTAGTGTCGAGATTCTTCGCGATGTCCGGCTCGGTCTTGTGACGCGCGAACATGCCGCGCACATCGATCACGAACGGACCGACCGGTTGCTGGGGCTGGGCGCTGGCGGATACCGGGACGAGCACGAAAAGCGAAAGGATGAATGCGAAGCGCAGGGGCGCCGCCCTGCGGGCTCGATGCATGACGCTCAGTATAACTGCCTCGCTCGCGCGAGCTCGCGCGCGAGCACCATCGCTTCGTCGAAGCTCGTGACCGTTCCGTCCAGTTGACGCTCGTACACGACGCGCAGCACCTCGCCGATCGCTGGTCCCGGCGCGGCGCCAAGTTCCAGCAGGTGTCGCCCCTTCACGAGCGGCTCGGGCGGCGCGTGCTCGACGCCGAGCTCACGCGCGCGGTCGACGAACCAGTCCATCGCCGAGCAATCGAAGCCGCCGCCACGCCCTTCGCAATCCGCCTTCGCGACCCGCGCGAGCAGCTCGAGATCGACCTTCTGCGCGAGCCGCCGGAACGCGCCGTCGCTGACCGGCGGCTGCGCCTTGTGGAACATGCCCGGCTTCAAATGATGCGCGACGATGCCCAGCACGTCACGACGGACGTCGTAGCCCTGCATCGAGTGGACGTTCAATCGATCGAGCAGCCTGGTGGCGGGCGGCACGCCTTCGGCCTCGTGTTCGAGCGAGCGGATCCGGCCGTCGATGAATGCCGTCGTCGCCGGCTTGCCGAGATCGTGACAGACCGCGCCGAGCATCACGGCGACCTGTTGTGGATACGGCAGGTCGTCGATGCGCGCGCGCGCCTGATCGATCACGAGCAGCGTGTGGACCCAGACGTCTCCCTCGGGATGCCATTCCGGTTCCTGCGGACAGCCGACCAGGGCGTCGAGCTCAGGGAACAACCGTTCGATGACGCCGAGATCGAGCGCGAGCGAGAATCCAATCGACGGCCGCGTCGCACGCAACAACAGCTTCTCGATCTCTCCCCAGATCCGCTCGGCCGGCAGATCGTCGAGCGGGATGCGCCGGCAGAGTTCTGCGGTGGGTCGATCGAGCGTGAACTCGAACCGCGCGGCGAACTGCAGCGCCCGCAGCACACGCAGGCTGTCGTCGGCGAACGTCCGCGGATCGACGAGGCGCAGAAGCCGGCGGGCGATGTCGCCGCGGCCGTCGAAGGGATCGATGTACTCGCCGGTCATCGGATCCCAGGCGATCGCGTTGATGGTGAAATCGCGGCGTCGAGCCGCTTCGTCGTAGGAAAGCGCCGGATCGCCGATGACCTGGAAGCCTTTGTGTCCGCGGCCGACCTTCGATTCGCGTCGCGGCAGCGAGACGTCGAGGCCTGCGACCTTGTAGACGGTGAAGCTCTCACCGACGGTGTTGACGGTCCCGATGCGCGCGAGCAGCGTCTTGAGGCGCTCCGCGTCGACACCGAACACCTCGATGTCGATGTCCTTGGATGGATGGCCCATCAGGCGATCGCGGACCCATCCGCCGACGATCAGCGCGCGGCCGC
This sequence comes from Acidobacteriota bacterium, assembly GCA_046734675.1. GTDB lineage: Bacteria > Acidobacteriota > Vicinamibacteria > Vicinamibacterales > 2-12-FULL-66-21 > QHWT01. Next base: position 19,797 of record JBKPRU010000070.1, on the reverse strand, counting down.
CGGCGTCCTGAACCAGGCGCGCGATCGTGCCGGCCGTCTCGAGCGCGTCGACGACCGCCTCGCTCATTTACGCGTGTCCATCGCGCGGCCGCGCCGCGATGGCGTCGCGGCGCCGGCCGAACTTGCGCACGAGGCGATCCGTGTATCCAGGCACGAGGATGTTGAGGACGGCGAGCGCGTGCGAGCCGAGGTGGGGATACACCTCCGGCCGCGGCCGCTTCACGCACGCGACGATCGCCTGCGCCACATGCGCCACGGTCTGTTTCGGGCCGAGCCCCGAGACGGTGTGGCCGTAATCCCGTTCCATCGCCGCATGAAACTCGGTCCGCGTCGAGATCGGGTACACGCAGGACACGTGAATCGAGGTACCGGCGAATTCGCTGCGCAGCGACTCGGCCAGCCCCGCCTGCGCGGCTTTCGTCGCGCTGTAGCCGCCCATGAACGGAATGCCGCGGCGGCCCACGATCGAGGAGACGAAAATCAGGTGCCCCGATCCTTGCGCGCGGAAGATCGGCAGCGCCGCACGTGCCGCAAGGAAGGTGCCCAGGTAGTTCACGTCCAGCATGCGGCGCATGATCTCGGGCGGGGTGTCTTCGAGGGTGCCGTAATAGCCGAAGCCGGCGTTGCACACCATCACGTCGAGCCGGCCGAAAGTCGTCGTCGCCGCCGCGACCAGCCGCTCGTTGTCGGCCTCGCACGTCACGTCCATCTCGATGGCCATCGCCCGTCCGCCCGCGGCTTCGATGTCGCGGACCGCGGCCTCGAGCCGATCGCGCCGTCGCGCGCCGAGGACGACCGCCGTCCCCTCACGTGCGAGCGCCATGGCTGTCGCCAGTCCGATACCGGAGGAAGCGCCGGTGATCGCGGCGACACGGTTCGAGAGAGACGCCATCCTGCAACGATACTATGATGTCCGCGCCTGACCTTCCGGCAATCGCATGGCGACACCGACACGACACATGTCCTTAGATCCCGCCATTGCCCTGCTGCGCGACCTCGTGCAGATCAACTCGGTCAATCCGTCGCTGGTCGCGGGCGCGCCCGGTGAAGGGGAGATTGCGCAGGCCGTCGCCGCGCACATGCGCCGCGTCGGCCTCGACGTCCACGTGGAAGACGTCGTGCCCGGGCGTCCCAACGTCGTCGGCGTGCTCGAGGGACGATTGCCCGGACCCTCGCTGATGTTCTGCGGACACATGGATACCGTCGGCGTCGACGGGATGGTTGCGCCGTTCGATCCGATCGAGTCCGATGGGCGGCTTTACGGACGCGGCTCGCAGGACATGAAAGGTGGCGTGGCTGCGATGATCGACGCGGCACGGATCGTCGCCGATCGCGGTTTTCCATGCGGCCGGCTGATCGTTGCCGCCGTGGTCGACGAGGAGTATGCGAGCATCGGCGCCGACGCGCTGGTCGCTCGATGGGGCGCGGACGCCGCCGTGGTCACCGAACCCACCAGCCTCGAGGTCGCCGTCGCGCACAAAGGCTTCGCGTGGTGCGAGGTCGAGACGCGCGGGCGCGCCGCGCATGGCAGCCGTCCGCTCGAAGGACGCGATGCGATCGTGCGGATGGGCCGCGTACTCCATGCGCTCGAGGCGCTCGACCGCGAGCTGCAGGCGCGTTCGCCGCATGACTTGATGGGGACGCCGTCCCTCCACGCATCGATCATCAGGGGCGGCCGCGAGATGAGCAGCTATCCAGACCGGTGCGTGCTCCAGTACGAGCGCCGCACCGTCGCCGGTGAGACGCCGCTCACCGTCGAGCACGAGCTGGCCGAGTTGGTGGGCCGGCTGCGCGACGATGACCCGGAGTTCGAGGCGACCGCGCGCATCACCGTCGCGCGTCCTGCGTACGAGCTGTCGAAGAATCATCTCCTCGCGCAGACGCTCGCGCGCGCGGCGACGCGCGCGTCGGGCCGGTTGACGCGCTTCAGCGCGATGACCTTCTGGACCGACGCCGCCGTCCTCGGCGATGCCGGCATTCCCGCGGTGCTCTTCGGTCCCGGTGGGGCGGGCCTGCACAGCATCGAGGAGTATGTCGAGACGGACGACGTCCGGCACTGCCGCGATGCGCTTGCGGCGCTGGCGCTGGAATGGTGCGGAAAATAGAAAAGGGGGCCGACGCCCCCTTGATGGAATCGACGAGCGGATTCGGATCAGGCCGACTTGCGGAGCACGAAGCGGCGCGGCGCGAGCAGATGCCGCCGCGCGTCGCCCTCGAAGCGCTTGCGCGGGGCGCGCCCGTTGATTTCCCATCCGGGGCTGTCGTAACCGCAGGACGTGCAGCGCATCATTACGCGTTTGCCCTCGAAGTGGAGGACCGAATCGTGGCCGCTCAGGCCGCAGAGTAGTTGGCCGAGACGTCCCATGACGCGCGTGACAACGCTGGTCGTGATCGAAGAGTGTCCGCTGATTTCCGCGGTCGCCGTGAGCCGCTGGGGATAATTGGTCACCATTGGACGTTCCCTTTCTAACCTCTTTTAGGACGCCGGAGGCCCGTCTACCGTTCCGTTCGCCCGCCGGGCTCAGGAATATCAAAGGATGTGCCACGCCGACGGCCGAGCTGGACGCGCCGTATCGGGCCGTATTGGCGAGATCTGACGGGGTTACGGCTTGGTCCGCGTCGGGACTGTGTAGCGGCGGCAACAGCCGGAGTGCGGCGATTTGATGATTTGTCTACCCAGCGAGTACCGATCGACCCACGGTCAGCGATCGCTCAGGATGCCCCGCATGACGAATCCGACATTGGCGGGTCGCTCGCCGAGGCGTCGCATGAAGTACGGGAACCATTCACGACCGAATGGAACATAGACGCGGACCCGGCGTCCGTCGCGCGCCAGCGAGGCCTGCAGGTCGCGCCGGATCCCATACAACAATTGAAATTCGTAGCGGTCGCTCGGGATACCTTGTTCCCGTGCGAAGGCCCGCGTGGCGTCGATCATCGCGGGATCGTGGGTCGCAATCGCGGGAGAGGTGCCGGCAGCGAGCAGGACTCGCATGATACGGACGAATGCCGCGTCCACGTCCGCCTTGGATTGATAGGCGACCTGCTTGGGTTCCTTGTAGGCGCCCTTCACCAGCCGCACGCGCGCGCCGAGCTCGTTCATGCGAGCGACGTCCATCTCGCTGCGCGGCAGGCAGGACTGCAGGACCACGCCCGCGTTCCGATACCCCTGCTGCCACATCGTCTCGAAGATGTCGAGGGTCACCGATGTGAAGGGGGAGTTCTCCATGTCGATGCGCACGAAGAAGTCGTGCGTGCCCGCGACGTCGAGGATGCGGCGGAGATTGTCGACGCAGGTGGCGCGATCGATGGTCAGGCCGAGCTGAGTCAGCTTCAGCGAGACGTTCCGCCCGATGCCCGACGCGGCGATCTGTTCGAGGAGCCGCAGGTACTCGCGCGTCGCCGCGTCGGCCTCGGCGATCGTCGCGACGCTCTCGCCGAGATAGTCGAGCGTCACGAACAGGCCGCGCGCTTCGATCTGGCGCGCGGCGGCAATCGCTTCCACGATGCTCTCGCCGGCGATGAACCGGCGGGCAAAGCTGCGCTCGTCGCGCATCCCGTAACGCGAGGCCAGGCGTTTGAGCTGACGGCTTCCGGCGAGCGTCTGGAAAAAGGCCTTCGAAACGACGCCGATCATCAGTGCGTACGAATCGGGCGCCGCGGGTCGGCCAGCAGGTGCTGGATGGTCCGCGCGTAGTAACGCAGCACGGTGCGTTCGCGAACGCGAAAGCGGCCGCCGCGTTCGAGGTGGATCACGTCGCGATCGGCAAGCGCCGGCGCGCCGAGCTCCACCGCCTCGCGTCCGCTCTGGACGCCGAGGTTGGCTCCGGCCTGGCGGAGCGCGTCGACGAGCGCGTCGGCGCGCGCCTCGAGGTCCCGTTTCGCGATCGACGGGCGCATCGCCGAGGCGACGACCGCCGTCGGCAGCACCTTGTGCAACCGGCCGATCGCGTCGCGGGTCAGGTGCGCCAGATCCATCACGTCGCGCCGCGCTTCGGGATCGTAGGCGGCGAGTGGAATCGGCTGGCCGAAGGTGACGAACGCGCGCGACTGATAGCCGACCGCGTAGCGCACCATCTCGGCCACCTCGCGGCCGAACGGGCGCTGTCGCCGCTTCGTCCCCTGGTGCGCGAGGATGTGATCTTCGAGCACGAGATCGTAGGCGACCGCGAGTGGCACGATCACCGACGATGTCCGGTCGGCCTGCAGCGCCGCATGCAGCAGGCCGGTCTTCGGCGCCTTCATCTCGCCGGAGTAGCTGCGCCCTCCCTCGATGTAGAAGAGGAGGTCGTGGCGCTGCAGCAGCTCGGCGACGTAGGCCTTGAGCGTGACGAGATACGCCGGGTCCTTCGTGTTGCGGCGAATCGGAATCGCGCCGGTCACGTGGCGATGGAGCAGTCCGAGCGGACCGCCGAACAGGTTGATGCCGGCGGCGGTCACCGGCGGCCGGATGCCGTTGTCGTCGAGCACCAGCGGCTCGACGAGATAATCGAGATGGCTTTTGTGATTCGAGATGTAGATGACGCGTCCGGCGCGCGTCGCCTTCTGCGCGATCTCGACGTGTTCGTCGATGCGCTCGATCTTGCGGAGAATCGGATACAGGGGGTGCTTCAGCGCGCGGTAGATCGGATACCGCTGCGTGGTGCGCAGTTCTTCGAGATATCCCTGAATGCGCTCGCGCGCTTCGATCTCGCTCTGCCCGTGGCCGCCCCGCAGGTACCGCGCAACGTCCTTGCGGGCGAGCACCGCCTGGGTGATGTCGTCGGGCAGCACCCTCGAACTATACCACCGAGTTCTCGACCTCTTTGCAGATGGCATCGGTGAACTCGGTGGTAGTGGCCGTCCCACCCAGGTCGCGGGTGCGGATGCGTCCGTCTTGAAGAACTTTGAAGAGCGCGGCGCGGATGCGCTCCGCCTTCTGCCGCTCCCCGAGATGGTCGAGCATCAGCAGCGCGGACAGGAGCAGCGCCGTCGGATTCGCCAGGTTCTGGTCCGCGATGTCGGGCGCGCTGCCGTGGACCGCCTCGAACACCGCCGCGTGCTCGCCGATGTTGGCGCCGGGCACGACGCCCAGTCCGCCAACCAGCCCCGCGCACAAATCCGACACGATGTCCCCATACAGGTTCGGCAGCAGCAGGACGTCGAGCTTTTCCGGCCGCATCACGAGGTGCATGCAGGCCGCATCGACGATCCGCTCGTCGTACGGAATGTCGAGAAACTCGCGCGCGACCTTACGGGTGCTCTCGAGAAACAGCCCGTCGCTCAGCTTCATGATGTTCGCCTTGTGGATCGCCGTCACGCGCGACCGGCCGTAGCGCCGCGCGTACTCGAACGCAAACCGCGCGATGCGCGTCGACGCGCGCTCGGTGATGATCTTCAGGCTCTCGACAATGCCCGGCACGATCTCGTGCTCGAGCCCCGCGTACAGGTCCTCGGTGTTCTCGCGGACGATGATCAGGTCGACGTTCTCGAAGCGGCTCTTGACCCCCGGCAGGTTGTGGACCGGCCGAAGGTTCGCATAGAGGTCGAGCGCCTTGCGCAGGCCGACGTTGACGCTCGTCATCCCTTCGCCAATCGGCGTCGTCACTGGGCCCTTGAGCGCGACCTTGTTGCGTTTCACCGAGTCGAGGAGCTCCGCCGGGAGCGAGCGCCCGTACTTCTTGAACGCGAGCACGCCCGCGTCGTAGCGCTCCCATTCGACTTCCAGGGCCGCGGCGCGGCACACGCGCAGCACCGCTTCGGTGACCTCGGGGCCGATGCCGTCGCCAGGGATGAGAGTGATCGTGTGAGTCATCGTCGCGTGATCGAAGGGACGGGAGTCGGGAGGTTAGCCGCCCTCGGCGAGACGCTCCGCCAGCAGGGCGGCAATCGGTTCGAGCAGGGCGCGATCGCGCGAGCCGAAGGCGGCGCGGCGATCGCTGTCGATGTCGATCTCGCCGAACACCTGGCCGTCCTGCATGATCGGCACGACGATCTCCGACTGCGTCTCGATGCTGCACGCCAGGTATCGCGGGTCGGCGTTCACGTCGTCGACGACGATCGTGGCCTTCTCCGTCGCGGCGGCGCCGCAGATGCCGCTGCCGAGCGGAATGCGCGTGTGAGGCGACGGTTTCCCGAGAAACGGTCCGAGCACGAGCTCTTCGCCATCGAGGACGTAGATCCCGACCCACGTGTAGTCGGGGATGCCGTCCTTCAACAGACGGACCGTTTGGGTCATCGCCGAGTCCGCGTTCGGCGCGGCCGCGATTGCGGACGACACCGCGCGGAACAGTTCATCCCGATCCATGTCGGTCATTCTTTGAGTTCCCAGTACATGAGCGCGAGGCCGCCGAGCAGCGGCACCAGCTGCAGCCCGGTCGAGAGTGCATGAAGCCGGCCGAATTCGATGCGCCGCGGATCGCTGGCCGACAGGCTCGAGGGTGCCACGCCGATGCGCCGCTGCAGGCCGGCAATGCGTCCGGCTACGTACCATCCGCTGCCGACCGCAGTCGCCAGCATCGCCGCCGCAATCGCCAGACGCCAGCCGAACCGCTTCGGACGCGGGCCGAGGATGCGGCGGACGATCAGCGTCAGGATCAGTAACGCCCCCGCGCCGTACGCGACGAGGTGGAACCGCCGCAGCGTTTCGCCGAACACCGCGCCCGCCAGCAGCCGTCCGCCCTCCGGCCGATCGCCGAGCACCTCGAAGATCGCCGGCGCCGCGATCGCCCCGAGTGCGATGAGGCCGCCCATCCACACGACCAGCATCAGCAGTGCTGCATACCGCAGCGCGAGCATCCGCTCATTATAATTGACGGTTTGAACGCGCCTCCGATCGCATGGTTGCCCTGGAGCGCCGCCACGTTCGCGCGTGCGGCGCACGAGCGCAAGCCGATCCTCCTCTCGATCACTGCCGCGTGGTGCCGCGCCTGCCACGAGATGGATCGCGTCACCTACGCGGACCCACAGATCGCCGCGCTGATCGGCGAGCGCTTCGTTCCGGTTCGCGTCGATACCGATCAACGTCCCGACATCAACGAGCGCTACAACCTCGGAGGCTGGCCGACGACCGCGTTCCTGACCGCCGATGGCGACGTGATCGGCGGCGGCACGTTCATGACGGTCGATCGCATGCCCGGCATTCTGCGGCGTGTCGCCGATGCGTTCACGTCGCGCGCAGAAGAGATCGCCGGCGCGCGCGCGGCCGCCGCCCGATCGTCGCCGGCAGCGGACGCGAATCCGTCTGAAGGTCTCGACGCGCTCGTCACCGCGGTGTTCGCGCTCTACGACGCGGAGTACGGCGGCTTCGGGATCGAGCCGAAGTTTCCCCACACGGCACCGCTCCATCTCGCGATGGCGCTCTTTCGCGACACCCGCGACGACCGCTGGCGTCACCTCGTCGAGCACACGCTCGACGCGATGGCCGACGGCGGGCTGTGGGATCGGGAGGACGGCGGGTTCTGCCGCTACGCAACCTCGCGCGACTGGCAGATGCCGCACGACGAGAAGCTGCTCGAGACCAACGCGCTCCTGCTCCGCGCGTATGCCGATGCCGTCGTCCTGCTGCAGCGAGACATCGATCGCCAACGCAGCGCGGCGATTGCGACGTTCATCACGTCGCGGTTGCGAGCCGACGGCGGCGGCTATTTCGGCAGTACGGCGGATCGCATCCTGTATGCGGACGCGAACGGCATCGCGGCCAGCGCGCTCCTCGCGGCGGGAACCGCGCTTGAGGATCAGCAACTAATCCAGGAGGCACTCACGTCATTCGAGCGTGTCGTGCTGGCCTGCTACAAGCCGGGCGCGGGCGCCGCGCACTACTTCGATGGGGCCCCACACGTGCGCGGATTGCTCGCCGATCAGGTGTCGACGATCGCCGCGCTGCTCGATGCCCACGACGTCACCGGCGGCGAGCCCTACATGATGATGGCGGAGGAGATCGGTCACTTCATGGTCCGCGACCTCTGGGACGAGGAGCAGGGCGGCTTCTTCGACCGCGTGTCGTCGCCCGATGACGTCGGGCTTCTGCGAACGAGACGCAAGCCGTTTTTGGCCAACGCTGAGGCGGCGGCCGTCTGTGCTCGTCTCAACCGTGAAGGGCACGCGTTCGATTTCGGCCCGAATGCGGAAGGAGCGCTGGCCGTCGCGGAACGTCAGGCGTATACGCAGGGAGTGCTGGCCGCGCATTACCTGATCGCTGCCCGCCACGTCCGCGCCCGGTGATAGACTGAGCCACTTCAGTCATGCATACTCGCATTGCCGATCCACTGACGACAATCACGGCAGAGCAGGAGGCGCGCAACGCGGCGCTCCTCGGCCACACGCCTCATCTCGCGCAGCGCATCGAGTCGAAGGTGCTGCCGTTCACGCTCGACTTCAACAAGCCGGACCTGACCGCCGAGGACGAGACGGCGCTCGGCGCGCTCGAGAAGACCGCGGCGCGCACGGCGATCGAGTCGCTCGTATCGCTCGCGAAAGTGAACGACATCGATCATCTCGGCGGCGGCCTCGAGCTCATTCCGGCGCTGCACATGACGCTCGCCTTCACCGACTACGAGCGCACGCACTTCACGATCGAGCACGGACACGCGAGCATCGGTTACTACTCGGTGCTTGCCGCGCTGGGCTTCCTCGATCGGCAGCGCGTCATCGACACGTTCCGCCGCAGCCTCGATATCGCCGGTCACGTGTCGTGGGTGCCGGGCGGGACCGAGCTCAGTTCCGGCCGTCTCGGCGTCATGTTCCCGGTGGGAACCGGCCTTGCGCTCGGGTTGCGCGGCCGTCTCGGCTCGGGCAGCCACGTCATCTGCCACTGCGGAGACGCCGGCTGGATTTCCGGTCAGGCGTTGAACGGTTTCAATGCCGCGGCCGTGCACCGCGCACCGATCACCTTCGTGATGCACCGCAACGGCATCCAGCTGTCGGGGACGACGCGGCACATCATGAACCAGGATCCGCGATCGATCATCTCGAGCTTCGGCATCCGGATTCTCGAGATTCGGTCGCTGCTCGAGCGCCGCGAGCTGTTTGCCGCGTATCGCGACGCGTTCGCGTCGGCGCAGAACGGCAAGCCGACGCTGATCTATCCGACCGGCTGGGGCTTCGCCGGCGACGAGCCCGTCACGATCGCGACCTTCGGTCGTAAGTACGACATCGTCGAGGAGACCGCGGCGTTTTCGGCGGAACACAAGGTGGCGCTCGACACGCGCATCTGGATCCCCGGATCGCTCATGAGCTTCCGCGACGTGCGCGCGATGCTGCAGTGCGTCTTCTACGTCAACGACCTGCCGGGCGGCGAAGCGCACCACGACGGCGGGATGAAGGGACGCGACGCGCAGGCGGTGCTCTCGAACCGCATGCTCAGCATGACCGCCGCGGAAACGGCGCGCCTCGATGCGCTCCGTGCGCAGCCGCCGCGCCGGGTGGTGACCACCGCACGTCCGGCGAAGGGCGCGCCCAATCTGACGCTGAACGACGCGGACGTGAAGGATGTCGCGCTGCCCGGACCCGAGAAGCCGGTCAGTCCGCGCGCCGGATCCGAAGCGGCCTACGTCGCAATCGCGAAGAAATATCCGAAGCAGCTGTTCGTCGTGTCCGCCGATCTGAATCCGTCGACGCGGCTCGAGAAAGCCGTGAAGCTGATTCCGGGCGAGCACTGCTACGAGATGAGCATCGAGGAGCAGGCGGCCACGCTCATCGCCGACGGGCTCGCCTACAGCAGCCGCGAACCGCAGCTGAACGTGTTCTCGACCTTCGCGGCCTTCCTCGAAGGGATCGCGCGCGAAGGCTTCGAGATGTGGAAGTACCAGCGCAACCTGACCGGGGTGAACGAAGGCCTGAACGTGCTGATGCACTTCGCGCACGTCGGTGCGTGCACGGGGCGCGATCACTTCTCGGGCTGGAGTCTCGACTGGATCAACCTGGGGCTCGGCTACCTGCCGTACCTGCGCCGCTTCTACGCGCCGTCGGATGCGCGTGCGGCCTTCCTCGCCGTCCGTGACGCCGCGTCAGGATACGGCGGGCACATCGTCGCCGTGCCGCGCGACAACCTGCCGATCCTCACGCGCGGCGACGGCCGGACGCCGTTGTGGAACGCCGGCGATGCGTGGAGCCCGGTGACGCCGCTCCGCCAGCGCGACGGCGCGAAGACGGCGATCCTCACGATCGGCGCGCCCAGCTATCTGGCCGGTGAAGCGAGCGAGAAGGCCGCGGCGCGCGGGGTGCCGGTCGACGTCTTCGTCGTGAACGGCTTCCCGATGGACGAGGACTTCCTCGCCGAGCTGCCGCGCAAGTACGATCGCATCGTCACGCTCGAGGACGGGATCATCGGGACCGTCGATGCAGGCCTGCGCGGCTTTGCTGCGTTCGTTGCCGGCAAGCTCGCCGCATACGGCCTGCGCCTCGACCACTTCGGCATCGTCGATCCGCAGATCGCGCCGTCCGACACCTTCCAGGAAGTGTGGGCGCACTACGGAATGACGTCAGACGCGATCGTCGAGCGGCTGACGCGATAGATCCGCCTTCAGGCGGAAGTTACGGCATCGTCTGCGCCTTCGCGGCGTTCTCGCTCGTCGACAGGAACAGCGCGTTGAAGAGGAGCGGGAACGTCGCGTGGGTCTGCGCGCGGTGCTGCGGGCGCAGTCCGAAGAGGATGATTCGTCCCGGCGTCATGTCGACCGACACGATCGCAGCGTGCCCCGCCATCAACTCCTCGCCTTTCAGCCATCCGGACGCGACGACGTTGTTGTTCGGGTATCTGGCGACCACTGACACCTTGTGCGATGGGAAGCCCTCGAGGACGTTGAAGAACGGGCTGTTGTTGTAGAACCCGTAGGTTTCGGCCGCGACGCCGTAGGCAATCGGGTTGGCGGTATCGACCTCGACATTCAGGATCGTGCCGGGCGCGAAGTGCTGATCGCGGCTCAGGCTCGCCTTCAGGTTCTTGAGCGGAACGGCGAAGCGCTCGATCGCGAGGTCGGACGCGGCGCCGAGCGTGAGCAGCGTGCCGCCTTGCGCGACGAAGTCGCGGAGCGCGTCGACGCCTTCATCGCCGAGGCCGCCGCGATACTCGGGACGGACGTTCTGGCCGGTCGCGCCGTCGACGATCGAGCGCGGCGACTGATCGGCGAGGATGACCACGTCGAAGCGCTCGCGCAGCTTGCCGGCGCGCACGTCGTCATTGTGCAGCGGCGTCGACGCGAATCCGTATTGCTCGAGCACCCAGCGCGTCCAGCCCTCGTCCATGTTGCCGCCATTCCAGGGCTGATACATGGCGATGCGAGGCGCGCGAATCGGGATCGGCGTCATGGCCCCGCGCGGCGGGTTGTCGGAGGCGGAGACCGATAACCCAAACTCCGTCGCGGCGGCTTCGAGTTGCCGGCGCGTAACGCCGGTCACCGCCATATGCGACGGCGCGTCGTAGGCGAGCCGCGCGCCCTGCTTCAACAGCGCATTCATTGCCGCGGCGGTATCCGGCCCCTTCACGTCGAATCCGAAACGCGAGCCGTTGCCCTTGACCTCGCCGGCGATGATCGGCAGGGCCGTGACCGGCGTCGCCGACAGGTTCGACGGCAGCGCGTTTTTCACGAACACGGTCTTCACGCCGAGCAGCATGCCGAGCGACCACGCCGTCACGTCGTACGGCGGCTCCGGCGCGGACGAAGGGGAGCGCCGCACCTCCGGATACGTCTGCTTCTCGAGCATGTCCTTCGCGTAGCGCGCGAACACCTGCGTCATCGGGATCACGAAGGTGCCCGCGGCGTAGCGCGTGCCGTCCGCCTCGAACGGGGTGTTGGCACGCATCACGTCGACGCCGGCAATCCGCAGCCGATCGACGAGATGCGCGGCTTCCCGGGCGTCCTGCTGCCCCTCAATCGGGACGACGATGGCTTTGACGTCTCCAGTCTTGCCCGCCTCGACGGTCTGGCGGTTCACTTCGTACATCTGCCGCAGGATCGCTTCGCGGCGATCGGCGACCGTGTCGAGCAGTCCCATCGTGGCAATCAGCTCGTAATCGACGATGTCGCCGAGCGTCCAGCGGCCGCCGAGCCACGGGCGCGGATATTCCGTCCGCGGGTTGGTATCGTTGGGGGGCGGCAGAATGCCGCCGGCCGACGCGTTGCCGCGTCCTTCGCCGCGTCCGCCTTCGTTGGGCGGGGGCGTACGTCCGAGCGTGGTTTTCTGCTGCTCGATGGGCGCGGCGACGCGCGCACTCGCCACTTCCGTCAGCAGACCGATCTGGTTGTGCCACCAGCCGCTCCACGCCATCGCGCCCTGCCAGAAGTTCGTGTAGGTGGAGTTGTAGATGATGCCGTCCTTGCCGGCCGCTTCGAGCGCCGCGGCCTGCGACTGCCCGAGGATCCCGTTCCAGCGGTAGATGAGCGGATGGACGTTCGGGTTGATCGGATCGGTGGCCGGCATCACGAAGATGCGCGCGCCGTTGCTGCCCATCTGGTGTTCGTCGAGCCACACCGTCGGCAACCAATCGCTCCACAGCAGCTTCGCGGTGAGCTGGCTCTCCTTCTGCGTGAACATGTACATGTCACGGTTGTTGTCGTGGCCGACATACGGGTGATAGAGGTACGGGATCGCGCTCGTCTCGAACGGCGTGCCGACGTTCTTCGTGAACCAGTCGGTCACCATGATCTGGCCGTCGGGGTTCAGGCTCGGGACCAGGACGAAGATCACGTTGTCGAGGATCTTCTTCACCTGCGGCGAGCGATCCGTCGCGAGCTGGTGCACCAGTTCCACCGCCATCTGCGACGCGCCAATCTCGGTCGCGTGGATGCTGCACGTCACGACGACGACCGCTTTGCCGTCGCGGAAGATCTGATCGCGTTCGGCGTCGGTCGGTGCGCCTCCCTGGAAGTACAGCTTCCGTTCGAGCTGCTTGTAGCGATCGAGATTGTTCAGCGTCTCCGGGCTGCTGATTTCGACGGCAATGAATGGATTGTCGTTCGTCGATCGTCCCAGCTCGCGGACGCGCACGCGGTCGCTGGCGCCCGCCACCTGCCGCATGTAGGCGACGATCCTGTCCCACCGCGCGAGCTTGTGGTCGGTGCCCATGCGGAAGCCGAAGTACTGTTCGGGAGTGGGCGCGGCCGCCGTGGCCGGCGGCGTCGCCTGGGCGGAGGATCGGGTCGGCGGGCTGTAGAACGCGAGCGTGGCCGCCGCGAGCACCGCAGCCGCCGTTCGCGGCGCGGTGGAACGAATGGACATCAAATCACTCCCTGTTCCGCGGCGGCGCCTCTGAAGAGCGCCGCGAACACCTGTTGGAGCAGCGATGGCCGCTGCTCGATCAGCTCATAGAATTCCTCGCGATCGATCCGCAGGAGCACGCCGGCCCGTGTCGCCTGCCCGGAGTGGCCGAGCGCCGCGCCCGTCATCAGCGAGGCGAGGCCGAGCGCATCGCCGCCTTTCACCAGTGTGCTGCGTGGCTCGTCGAGCGCCTCCAGGGTCGCCTCGCCCGACAGCAGCACCCACAAGGCCGGAGGGGTGGACGCGTCGAAGAGCCGCGCGCCCGCCTCGAAGGGCACCACGCGCGCGATGCGCGCGAGCGCGACCATGTCGGGCGCCTCGACGCGGCCGAAGATCGGCACGCGCTGAAGGCCGAGCACTTTTTCGACCGGTGTCAGTCCGCCTTCGGCGAGGCGCGCGAACTCATCGCTCGCGCCGGTCGGGATCACGAGCGGCCACGTGTGCGCGCCCGCATCGGCGAGCGTCGCAAACAGGCCGCGCACCAGATCCGTGTTGTCGGCCAGCAGCGTGCGCAGTTGATCGGTCGGCAGCACGAGTGTGACGACGGCGTCGATGGCGCGGACGGTGGCCTGCGCCGGGATGCCCTGCAACGCTTCGTCGAGGCCGAGCGCGACCGGCGGCAGCGCGCTCGATGGCGCCTCCCCCTGGCGCGACAGCGTCACCCGCCCGTCCAGCAGGATGTGCACCGTGTCGGGCACCATCCCTTCCTGCTGCAAGACGCTCCCCGGTTCATGGCGCACCTGGCGCCCGCTCGCCGCGATGCGGAACAGCTCGTCGATCGACACCGACGCGAAGAGCGGCAGGTGGCGGATCCGCGCTGCCAGCGCTGCCGCCGGCAGCGGCTCGCGCCACAACTCGCGCCGGCGCTCCGCCGAGAGACGCTGTTCCGCGAGCGCCCATGAGGCGGCTTCGAAGACGAACCAGTCGCGCGGATCACGATGCGCGAGCACGTGCTCGATGTCCGCCGCAAGCGACCAGCGGCGCTCGCCGGCCACCAGGTCGATGGCCGCCGCAGCGACCACCTCGTCGTCGTCGTTGATCAACTGGAGCAGCGATTCCTCGACGTCGCGCGGACGCGTGCGCAGCAGCACGTTGCCGCGCCGGACCTTCTCGTCGCGCGGCAGATCTTCGATGGCCGGCATCACGCGCTTGCGCAACGGACCGCTCAGGATGTTGTCGAGATACTCGGACGCGCTGGCGCGGGTCCGCGCGTCGCCGTGCTCGAGCGTCCAGCGCGCGGCCGCGACGTCGCGCCACGAGTAGAGCAGCTCGAGGAGCAGGTAGGTGCGGTTCATCGCGCGGGCCATCTTGTCCTGGAGCGCCCGTGCGAGCATCGAGTCGGCCGGCAGCGCGCCGCGATCGAACAGGTTCGCGTGCAGCGACAGGTGCGAGAAGAACCGCCGCGATTCGGCAATCGCCAGGTTCTCGACGCGTTCGGCAGGAAAGCGCAGCGCGTCGTTGCCGTGGCGCAGCGTCTGCAGCGCCGCCACCGCCTTGTAGCGTAAGAACCCGTCGGGATCGTCCAGTACCGTCACCAGCGCATCGACGGACTTCTGCGACGAGATGCCCGCCAGCGTCCCGGGAATGTGGCGGCGGATCCAGGCGTCTTCTTCTTTGTCCGCCAGGATGTAGGCGAGCGCATCGACCACCGGCTCGCCGTAGCTGACGAGCACGTCGCGCGCGCTGCGTTTCAGCTGGCGATTCCGCAGCAGCGTCACCAGCGTCGGCACGAACAAGAAATCGGAGTCGCCGAGATCGCGAACGCTGGCCAGCGCTTCCTCGGCCACGTCGGGCGCCGGATCGTAGAGCAGCGGCATCAGGAGCACGTGCAGATCGGCGTGCCTGATTTGTCGAAGCGCGACCGCCGCGTCCCGCCGCGCCGGGCGCGTCGCCTCGGAGGTGTCCGCGGTCAGCTCCGCGAAGATCGCGCCGGCCCGCGCCCGATCGTCGGCCCGGTCGCTGCCTGCGAGCGCGAGCGCCGCCGTCACGCGGATGCGCGGATCCGGATCGTCGAGCATCGGCCGCACCACCGTCGCGGTGTCTTCGTGGCGAATCGTACTCAACGCCGTCACCGCCGCCGCGCGCACCTGCCCGTCCGGATCCGCGATCAGGCGCCGAATCTGTGGCGCCCACTGTTCCGCGATATCCGATCGCACCTCGCGAAGTGCGGCCAGGGCGCGCCGCCGCACCAGCGGCGACTCGTGGTAGAGCAGCAGCGGCGTGACGAGATTCCGCTTGTCGAGCGATTCCAGCACGTCGATCGCGTAGACGACGCGAGCGGCGTCGGGATGCGCCAGTTCCTGGACGAGCGTTTCGATCGTCGTCAGGTCAGCGCCGGTCAGGCGCACTTCCTGTGGCTGGACGTCACGCCGCTGGATGCTGGTGCGGAACGCTTCGAGGTAGCCGCGCCGCGCGCGCGTGGCCATGAAGATCCACGCGACCGTCATCACGAGGCTGGCGTAGCTAAGTTTCTGCCAGTCGAGATGGAGACCCCACGGCTTGACGAGCACCAGCAGGAGCAGCGCGCCCAACGCCTTCGCGCCGCGATCGACGGTCACGTCGACGAACGACTTCGCCTTCAGCTTGATGTCGCCGGGAAGCGGCAGGAACAGGATCTCGCGCGTCGTCTTGTCGACGGTGTAGCGGAGCGACTGATCGAGAACGCGGGCGAGGCTGGGCGCCCACAGCGCCGCGTTGAAGAGCATCACGACCGCGGTGGTGCCGAGGCTGACCGGCAGGATCATCAGCGCGAAGCCGATTCCGAGGTAACGGTGAATCTTGCTCGTGAGCCAGACCTGGATGATGAAGCCAATCGTCGACGTCCAGAGCTGCACTTGTGCGAGGAAGGAGGTGATCGAATCGGTGGCGCCGGCCCCCTTCACCGCCGCCGCCGCCATGTTCAGCTGCTGCTCGATGATCGCGGCGCCCACGGCGGCAAAGCTGATGACGAGCGCGATGATCTGCAGGTGCTTGGATCGGCGGAGCAACGCCAGCGCTTCGGTTGCGCTGACGCCCTTTTCGCCTTTGACGGTCTCGACCGCCGCGCCGGGATCGACGCGCTCCCGCGAGATGATGAGCGACACCAGCACCGCGCTCAGAACCATGCCGATCGCACTGGGGAGCAGCAGGTTCGTCGAACCAATCTGTCGCGCGAAGGCGCTCGCGAAGGCCGACCCGGCGATCCCGCCGAGCGGCGCGCCGCCGCCGATGAAGCCGAACAGCCGCTTGGCCTGCCGCGGGTCGTACACGATGTTGGCCAGCGTCCAGAACTGGCTGATGAGCAGCACACCGAGGATCAGACCCGCCACGTAGAAGGCGACCGACACCCACGTGGCCGACGAGCGGAACAGCACCCAGAAACCAATCAGCATGGCGGCCATCCCGATCTGGGTGATTGGGAGTCCCCATCGCCGCGGCAGTCGGGCCATGAGCCACGAGTACCCGGCCATCAGGATGCCGATCAGGAACCCCGCAGCGAGCAGGACATAAGGAAGGTTGTCGGCGCCGAGATCCGAGATGAATTTCGATCGCGTGATCGGCTTGATGGCGTTGTAGGACGCCATCGCGAGGAACGAATACGCGAACATCATGAGGGCGGTCGTGCCTTCACCCTCTCGGACCTCTGCAACCGGAGAGAGCAGCCGTCTGGTGATCGACATGGGGAGCCTCGGGAGCGTGGAGCTAAAGCCTATGCGATGCGCCAGTTGAAGTAAACTGCGCGGCACACATGCTCGCGCGTCTCCGGCGCTTTTTCGACATCCGGGCCGGAGAAGCGCTGCCGGTGTTCGTCACCTTTCTCTACATCGCCGTGGTCGTCGCGGCGTTCCTGCTCGCGAAGCCGATTCGCAACGGCCTCTTCCTGCGCCAGTACGGCCCGTTCGCGCTGGCCTACGTCTACGCCGCCGTCCCGCTCGCGCTGACGCTGTTCGTGCCCGTCTACGCACGGGTCACCGCCTACTTCGGTCAGCGTGCGGTGACCGTGTGGACGCTGCTCTTTTTCGCGTCGAACGTGGTCTTCTTCTGGTGGGCGTTCCGGCGGCATCCGTTTCCGTTGCTCCCTGGCGTTTTTTACGTGTGGGTGAACTGCTTCGGCGTCATAGCACCGGTGCAGGCCTGGAGCTTCGCGAACTCGCTGTTCGACACGCGGCAGGCGAAGCGGCTGTTCGGGTTGATTGGCGCGGGCGCCTCCTTTGGCGCGATCCTCGGCGGCCTGCTCGCGCGTGCGCTCGTTCGCCCCGTCGGCGGCACCATCAACCTGCTGCTCGTGCTGGCGGCGTTGATCGTGATGGCCGCCGTCACGGTGTCGATCGCCGATGCGAAGATCCGGCGTCAGGGGCTCGCGCGGCGCGGGAAACCCCACCCGCACGCCCTGACCGAGACACTCACGGAAATCGCGCGGACGCCATACCTGCGGCTGATTGCTGCCATGGTGTTCCTCGTCGCCATCGCGACGCAGTGGACCGGGTTTCAGTTGAGCGTGGTCGCGGATCGGCGCTTCGGCGGCAGCGCCGAAGCCTTGACCCGCTTCTTCGGCACGTTCAACTTCACGCTCGGCATCGTGAGCCTGGTGGTGCAGCTCACGCTGACTGCCCAAGTTTTACGACGCTGGGGGGTCGCCGTCGCACTGTTACTTCTGCCAGCAGCGCTCGGCATCGGCGCGGTGTGGATCCTCCTGATTCCGGCATTCTGGCCGGTGATCGTGACCAACGCGTTCGATCAAGGGTTACGTTTCTCGGTCGACAAGGCCACCTACGAGCTGTTGTACCTGCCGATCGCGCCAGGCACCCGCGCGCGGATCAAAAACGCCGTCGACATCGTGTTGAACCGGGCGGGCGATGCGACCGGCGGCGTGCTGCTCGGACTGGCGACGCGCGGATTTGCAGGGCTGCCCGGACTGAACCTGGGACTGCGGGGCACGGCCGCGGTCAACCTCGCGCTGCTCACGTGCTGGTTCGCGATCGCGTGGCGGCTGCGGCGCGAGTACGTCCGCACTATCCACGACAGCATCCGCCGCCATCGTCTCGATGCCGAACGTCACTCACGGCGGGTACTCGATCGATCGGCGGCGACTGCGCTCGAGGAGAAGTTCAAGGCCGACGATCCGGCCGCGGTGCGCTACGCCTTGTCGATCATCGAGCAGGAACCGATCGGACCGTGGCGGGAGTCGCTGCACGCACTCCTTCATCACGACGATCCCGAGATCCGCCGCCGTGCGCTCTCGATTCTCGGCGCAGGAGGCGACACCACCATCGCCCCGATCGTCGCGGACATGCTGCGCGATCCGGATCTGGCGGTTCGGACCGAGGCTCTGTTGTTCCTGAGCCGCCAGGTCGGCGTGGATCCCGTCGCGCGCATCCAGGAACTGGGCGAGTTTCCGGACTTCTCGATTCGCGCGGGCATTGCCGCCTTTCTCTCCTCACCCGGCCCGGCCCGCAATCTTGAAGCGGCGCGCGCCATTCTCGAACAGATGATCGACTCGCCGGGTGCCGCCGGCGTTCGCGATCGTACGGAGGCGGCTCGCGTGCTCGCGCTCGTCCCCGATGCATTCCCCGAGCTGCTCGTCCGGCTGCTCGACGACGAGGAGCCGCGGATCGCGCGCATTGCCGTCAACGGGCTGTCGCGCGCCGGCGCGGCCGGCGTGCCGCTGCTCGAGGAGCGCCTTCTGGAGGGGGACCCGGCCCTGCGCTATCGCGTGATTGCCGCGTTGAACAAGCTTCGCCAGGTGCATCCCCACGTGCCGCTCGATCGCAAGTTGATCGAGCTGCTGCTGGCGGCCGAGATCGCCGGCCACTATCGCTCGCACCAGGTGCTCGCGGCCGTCGCGCCGACGCTCGCGGAGTCCGATCCGGTCCTGACGGCCATGCGCCAGTCGATGGAGCACGAGCTCGAGCGAATCTTCAGGTTGATGTCGCTGCTGTTCCCCGAAGCGGAATTGCAGGACGCCTACGTCGGCCTGCATTCGACGAATGCGGTGATCCGCGCAAATGCCATCGAGTTTCTCGAGAACGTCCTCGAGCCGCACCTGCGGCAGATCCTCGTGCCCCTGCTCGATCCGCAGACCACGCTGGCCGAACGCGTCGCGATCGCCAACCGTCTCGTTGGCGCGCCGGTCACAACCGCCGAGGGCGGCATCACCGCCCTGATGGCGGACCCGCGGATGCGGGACATCGCACGCGACGCACTCCGTCGCATGACTCCGGAGGGGGAGGCCGAAACGCCGCCGCCGGAGGAAGCCGAGCCGGCGCCGGCGGACATGGCGATCGGGGTGTAGCGGCCGCGGCTAAACGTGCGCGGCGCCCTGCTGGGCGATGACGCGCAGAAACGCATCGACAATCTCGGGATCGAACTGGCGCGCACGCTGCCGATCGATCTCGGCGACCGCTTCCGGCACCGGCCAGGCGTCCTTGTAGGGGCGCTGCTGCGTGAGCGCGTCGAACACGTCGGCGACGGCGACCACGCGTCCAGCGAGAGGGATTTCCGTCGAGCGAATGCCGGCGTAGCCCTCGCCATCCCACCGTTCGTGATGGTTGAACGCGATCTCTTCCGCGAGGCGGAGCAGCG
>JBKPRU010000069.1:0-13831 GCA_046734675.1 Acidobacteriota bacterium | reverse complement strand
GATGAGCACACCGAGCGTGCCGGATCGATCGCGCTCGTCGAGCAGCCGTCCGCGCAGCAGCGGGATCCCAAGCGCCTGCAGATAATTTCCGTACAGATACCGGTACTCGACGAGCGGATTCTCGTTCGGGCCCCAGGGATTTCCGCCCGCCCGCGTCATCTCCCCATTGCTGCCGTAGCGGTACATTGGCAGGTGGCTGATGAAGCCGACCTGCTGAACGCCGCCGACGCGGGACAGCCGCTCGTACAACTGCCTGTAAAAGGCGCTGATGCTCGCGGGCTCCTTGTACTGAGGACCAGACGGCGAGACATCGAAGGCGATGATGTGGTCGGTCCGGAAGCCCGGGTCGCGCCGCTCGAGGAGCACCAGGTTCTTGACGAGCAGACCGGCGCCGACGAGCAGCATGAAGGCCAGCGCGACTTCGGCGACGACGATACCGTTGCCGAACGTGGCGCCGCCGCTGCCGGTGCGCGTGTCCCCTTCGCGAATCGCAGACGTCAGCGTCGCGACGCGCAGTCGGATGAGTGGAAACAGTCCGCACGCCAGTCCGACGCCAATCGATACGGCGGCCGCGAACAGCAGCACGCGCGCGTCGAGATGAATCGTCGTGGCGCGGGGCAGGGTGGTGCCGGCAAGCGTGAGGAAAACTCGTTGAATCCCGACGGCGAGCGCCAGTCCCACGGCGCCGCCGGAGATCGCGAGCAGCAGCGACTCCACCGTCAACTGACGTGCGAGGTCCCCCTGACCCGCACCCAGGGCCATGCGCATCGCCAGCTCACGCCGCCGCGCAATGCCCGATGCGAGCAGCAGGTTCGCCACGTTCGCGCACGCAATCAGCAGCACCATGAGGACCGCCCCGAGCAGCACGCGCAGCGGCGTGCGCACGTTGCCGACGACGACTTCGTACAACGAGCGCACGTCGATGCCGTGGTTGTGGCCGAACTCCTTCGCGAGGGTCACGCCCAACGCGCGCATCTCGATCGCCGCGCGTTCAACCGTGACGCCTGGCTTCAGCCGCGCATAGGTCACGAGGAAATGATTGCCGCGCGTGGACGGATCCAGTTTGCGCGCAAGCGGCACGTACAAGTCGGCGTTCCGATGCGTGAACGACTCGGGCATCACGCCGATCACTTCGTAGGGCTGGCCATCGAAGACGAGATGTTGACCGACAATCGCGCGGTCGCCATTGAAGCGTCGCATCCAGAACGCGTGCGACAGCACGACGACTCGTCCCGCGCCCGGCTGATCTTCCTCTGCGCGGTACCATCGTCCGATCTGCGGCTGGACGCCGAACACATCGACGAGCGAAGCAGTGGTCGCAGCACCCGTGACCTGCTCCGGTTGACCGCGGCCGGTCATGACGAACGACGCGTTCGTCGATCCGCCGATGGCGGCGAAGACCGTGTTGCGGTCCTTCCAGTCATGAAACTTGGGAAACGACGCCGGGCAGGTCGCACACGCCGGCTGCGTGTCGTAAACGGCGACGAGTTCGTCGGGATGCGGATAGGGCAGCGGCGCGAGCAGCACGCCGTTGAAGATGCTGAAGACCGCGGTCGTGACGCCGATGCCGAGCCCGAGCGCGAGAATCGCGAGCAGGCTCACCGATCTCTGGCGAACGACGACGCGAAGGGCGTGACGGACGTCCTGCACGAGCTTCGTCATGAAGCCTCCCGCCCGCTTTAGACGGAGCTCGGCGCGTTCGGGTGGCTCGCGCTCGATCGCTTGGCGGTGGATTTGCGTCCGCGCCGGCACCGTGAGGCTCCCATGCACAAACTCGCGGTCATTTCGACGATCGTCGCCACCACGCTCTTCGCCGCGTCGTGCAGTGATACGGACACGCCGCTCGATCCGAATGCACCGACGACAGTCCACGTCGTGCAGGTCGGCATCGGCCTGAGTCCGTCTACGCTGGTCGCGCAATCCGTTGCGCATCCCATCTGTCCCTCAGTGCCGCCGTTCACGACGACGATGAACCTGCTCGTTCGCAATGACGGAAATGTAAGACTCTTCGTCAGCACGATTCGGCTCCTCTTCGTCGACAGGTTCGGCGTTCAGGCACCGCAGGTCACGCTGCCCGCGCCCGTTCCGACCACGCAGTTCGGATCGGCGCTGATCGAAGCACGCGACACACGCGCGTTCGCGATTCCGTTTCACTTCGGATGCGGCACGACCCGCACGGGGCGCATCACCGTGTTCGTCGACATGCGCGACGATCGCGGGATGACGCAATCGCGGCAGGCGGCAGTCGACGTGGAGTAGATCCGGCTCGGGGCGGGCGGCCGCTTGCGGCTTTTCTACGTGCGCGTGGGGCCACCCCCACGCGCTGCGGCTCGACTCGCTGCGCTCCCTGCCGCGCCCCGCAGCCGCTCCTCGTTTCTGCTCGTCGCGCTCCGCGATCGACCACATCCATAAAATTGGTAGGCAGTTTGAAAGCAGCAGTCATTTTCGCAAGCGGCGACCACAGCCGTTTCGATGATGCGTATACCCCCCTTTCGCGTGATTACTGCCGCAACCGCGGCGATCGTTGCCGCTGGGTTGGCGATCGCAGGCTGCGGCTCGTCCGGCCAGACGTTCACGTCGCCGTCGCCCGTATCCAAATGCGCGGTATCGTTTGACGCTCCAGCTACCACTCTGCCGCCGAGCGGTGGAAGCGGCGCGCTCACGATCAAGACGGAGCGCGAATGTCAATGGACAGCCCAGGCGGAAGGATCGTGGCTGAGCATCACCGCCGGCGCGTCGGGCCAGGGAGAAGGCGCCGTCCAATTCAACGCCGCACAGAACACCGATCCCGTCTCGAGAAGCGGGGCCATCACGGTGAACGGCCTGCGCGCCGCGCTTACCCAATCGGCCGCGGATTGCCGCTTCCAGCTCGCCACGACGTCGCAGTCCTTTGGGCAGGTCGGCGGCACCGGCACGGTCAACGTGCAGGCGTCGAGCAGCCTGTGCGCGTGGACCGCGAGCTCGGACGCCGATTGGATCTCGATCACCTCGGGCGCGAACGGACGCGGATCGGCGCCGGTCGCGTTCACGGTTGCACCGACGACCGGCCCGCCGCGTGCCGGCACGCTGACGATCGCGGGTTTCCGTTTCAACGTTTCGCAGGCGGAAGGCTGCACGTTCGCGATCGCGCCGCCGTCGTTCGCGGCCGGGGCGGCTGGCGCGTCCAACGTGGTGGCCGTGACGGCCGGTCCGGGTTGTCCGTGGACCGCGTCGAGTGACGTGACGTGGATCTCGATTGCGACCGGTGCGGGCACCGGCAACGGCACGGTCCCGTTCACCGTCTCGCCGTCGAACGGTCCGGCGCGAACCGGGACGCTCACCGTCGCAGGACAGCTCTTCACCGTCACGCAGTCGGGCGGCTGCAGCTTCGACGTCGCGCCGCAGAGCGTGACCGTCGATCCGGCAGGCGGCGCGCGCCAGGTGATCGTTGGCGGGTCGGCCGGCTGCGCCTGGAGCGCCGCCAGCAGCGTGCCGTGGATCACCGTGACGTCCGGCGGAGGCGGCAGCGGACCGGGCGTCGTGGCGTTCACGGTCGCGGCCACCGACGGCCCGTCGCGCACCGGCACGTTGACGGTGGCTGGCCAGACCGTCACGGTCGTGCAGTCGCAGGGATGCTCGGTCGCGCTCGCGCCGGCGAGCCAGAACGTTGGCGCCGACGGCGGCACCGGCTCAGTCTCGGTCACCGCCGGAGCCGGCTGCACGTGGAACGCGACCAGCAGCGCGTCCTGGCTCTCGATCACGAGCGGCGCCAGCGGCAGCGGATCCGGCAGCATCGCGTTCCGCGCCGCCGCGACCACCGGTCCGTCGCGCTCGGCGACGATTTCGGTTGCGGGTCAGAGCGTGACGATCGTCCAGGGCGAGGGCTGCACCGCCAGCCTCTCGCCCGGAACGCAGAACGTTTCCGCGTCGGGCGGCACCGGCACCATCAGCGTCGCCATCGGCTCGGGCTGCGCGTGGCGGGCGAGCAGCGACGCCTCGTGGCTCACGATCACGTCGGGAGGGAGCGGCACCGGGAACGGGACGATCAACTTCAGCGCCGCGTCGACGACCGGTCCGTCACGGACCGGCAACATCAGCGTCGAAGGACAGACCGCGAAGGTCGTGCAGGCGCAGGGCTGCACGTTCGACATCTCGCCCGAATCGAAGGATGTCGCGGCGAGTGGGGAAGACGTGACGGTCGCCGTCGCGGCGAGCGCCGGCTGCGGATGGACGTCTCGCAACAACGTCTCCTGGATCGGCGTGTCTGACAGCGGAACGGGGAACGGCAGCGCGCGCGTCCATATCGAAGCGAATCCCGGGCCCGCGCGATCCGGCACCGCGACGATCGCCGGCCGCACGTTCACGGTCAATCAGAGCAGCGGTTGCAGCCTCTCGCTTTCCTCCTCGTCTGCAACCGTGCCGAGCGGCGGCGCCAGCGGATCGTTCGACGTTCGCGGCGGCGACGGCTGTAGTTGGACGGCGAGCAGCAACGCTCCGTGGCTGACGATTACCGGCAATGCGAGCGGCACCGGGAACGGCACGGTCCGCTACTCGGCGCAGGCGAACTCCGGTCCGCAGCGAACGGGGACCATCACGGTCGGATCGCTGTCGTTCACCGTGACGCAGGAGGGCGCCTGCTCGTACTCGCTCAACTCGACGTCGCAGAATGTCGGCAGCGGCGGCGGCACCCTGTCGGTCGACGTGGCGGCGGCTGGCGGCTGCGCCTGGACGGCGACCAGCAACGCGCCGTGGATCACGGTGGCGAGCGGCGGCAGCGGTTCAGGGAACGGCACCGTGCAGCTCGCGGTCGCGGCGAGCAGCGAAGGCGAACGGCGCGGAACCGTGACGATTGCCGGCCAGACGTTCACGGTCGTGCAGGCGTCCGGCTGCACGGTCTCGCTGTCGCCGACCGGCCAGGGCGTGCCCGCGGGCGGAGGCCAGGGAGCCTTCACCGTGAACGCGGGCGCGGGCTGCGCGTGGACGGCGACCGCGAACGTGCCCTGGATCAGCGTGACCTCTGGTGCGAGCGGCACCGGATCGGGATCGGTGCAATTCACCGTCGCGGCCAACCCGGGCGCGGCGCGAACCGGCACGATCTCCGTGAGCGGACAGACGTTCACGGTCAACCAGGATGCGGGCTGCAATCCGTCGGTCGCGCCGGAGACGATCAACGCGCCCGCCGGCGGCGCCTCACAGCCGGTGAACGTGACCACGTCACCCGACTGCTCGTGGACCGCGGTCAGCAACGCGCCATGGATCGTGGTGAGCGCCGGCGCCAGCGGATCGGGCAACGGTACCGTTCAACTCGACGTTCAGGCCAACGGCGGTCCGCCGCGCAGCGGCACGGCGACGATTGCCGGCCGCACCGTCACGGTGAATCAGGACAGCGGCTGCACGTTCTCGATCGCGCCACTGGCGCAATCGATGAACCAGAACGGCGGCCCGGGTTCTGTCACGGTCACGGCCGGCGCCGGCTGCGCGTGGACAGCCGTGAGCAACGTGCCATGGATCACGATCAGTGCTGGCACCACCGGATCCGGCTCGGGGACGGTGCAGTACACCGTCGACGTGAATGGGACGGGAGCGCCTCGCACCGGCACGCTGACCATCGCCGGCCAGACCTTCACGGTGAGCCAGTCCGCTGACAGCTCTGGTCCCGGCGCGCGCATCCGACAGTAACGCGGCCTCAGATCTCTTCGAGTACTTCGTGCGTCACGCGCGGGATGCGATGGCGGAACGCCGCTTCGTAGATCACCGGCGTGTTGCCGGTGCGGAGCGCGTTCGCGGCCGGCCGATTGTGCTCGACGAGCGGCACCGCCGGATCCGGTTCGAACCCGGCGACGTCGAGCTCCGCGACCAGCTGCGCCTCGGTCAGAAAACATTGCGGCTCGCCGGCGAATTGCGTGTAGACGAACGACTCGCCGTCGATCGGCGCGACATCGACGGGCAGGGTCTGGCGCGAGAACGTGAAGACGAAGAGTCCCGCGCCCGGCTTCGCGATGCGCGCCGCCTCGCGGACGGCGGCGCGGAACTCCACGCCGGACCGCGCGAGGTTCCAGATCCCGTGCGCGACGATCAGGTCCGCGCATGCATCTTCCACCGGCAGCAGATCCATCGTCGACGCGACAAGTGACAGCCCGCCTTGCGGGTCTTCCTGCCGTGCCCGCGCCGCCGCTGCCGCCAGCATCGGCCAGGAGTTGTCCACGCCGATCACGTTCCAGCCGCGATGTGCCAGCGGGATGGCGTTGCGCCCGGCCCCGCAGCCGAGATCGAGCGCCCGCATGCGATTCCCGGTACGCACCGCATCGGCAAAGCGGAGCAGCGTGGCGTTTGGGGCGGCCTGCACGAAGCCGGCAACCGTCTCGGCAGAGCTCCAGCGCGAGCCTTCAGTTGCGTAGGTCATAAGCTCTAGTATCCCCGCGCCGCCGGGATGCGAGATGACGGCGATCATAGGGAGCCTCCGCACCAGCTGCTACGGTGTGGGGCGGAGGCTTCATATCATGGGTTTCAGACGACGAGATGTAGCCCTATGGTCGGCCGCGATTGTCCTGAGCATCACGGCAGGGGTTTTCGGGGCCGGCCGACGGGCGCGGCCGCTCAGCAGCGGTGAATGGGAGGTCGGCGGAAAGATCTACGGGATGCCCCATGCCGTCACGTTCATGGACGACTACACCGGGCCACCGGTCGTGGGTGAGTACGTGACGCACCTCCCGTACCTCGCGGCCCTGCCCGCCGGCAACCGCACGCACGACGTTCGCGTCGACATCGTGGGTCAGGAGATCGAAATCGCGCCCGGCATCCGCTATCAGGCCTGGACGTTTGGCGGATCGGTCCCCGGACCGGTGCTGCACGTGCGCGAAGGCGATCGCGTCTCGTTCACGATGAAGAACCGGAGCCAGGAGCGCGTGAGCGTCACCGAACCGGCTCCCGGCAACACGCCCTTCCTTGCACAACTCGGCGCGGTCAATCAGCAGAAGGCGCTCGCGTCGCCTGCGCCAATGCATCATTCGATCGACATCCACGCGGCGACGGTTGCGCCGGATGACAAGTACCGCATGATCCAGCCGGGCGAAAGCATCCGCTTCCAGTGGGTCGCAAATTATCCGGGTGTCTACCTCTATCACTGCGGCGTGCCGCCGGTGCTGGCTCACGTCGCCATGGGGCAGTACGGAATCGTCGTCGTGTCGCCGCGCGAGGGCTTTCCAACCGACACCGACGTCCGGCGCGAGTACGTCGTCGTCCAGTCGGAGTTCTACCTGAAGCCCGGAGACAAGGGCCTGCACGTGCTCGATTTCGAGGCGGCGTCGCGCAAGGCTCCGTCACAGGTCGTGTTCAACGGTCACCTGACCGCGTTGACGGATCATCCGCTCGAAGCGCGAGCCGGTGAGCGCGTGCGTCTGTACCTGCACAACGCTGGTCCGAACGATCAGTCGAGCAGCCACATCATCGGCACGGTCCTCGATCGCGTGTTCTACGAGGGGAACCCGCGCAATGACTGGCGCGGCATGCAGACGGTCGTCCTCGGCGCCAGCAACGGCGCGGTGGTCGAATTCATCGCCCCGGAAGAGGGTGATTACATGCTCGTCGATCACGAATTCGCTGACGCCCAGAAAGGCGCGGTCGGCCACATCAAGGTGCTGTCGCCCACGGGTGAGTCGACCCGCCGAATCACGACGATGAGTCACTGATGACTGCCCCGGAATCGATCAGCGCAGCGCCGGAACTGTAATCGAGCACCACTGGTCGTCGTGTCCAACCGGCGGCGCGCGCGGGGTTTCTCGTGGCGCCGCGCGGCATTTTCCTTGCGTCCACAGGGTGCACACCCGTGGACGCACAGCCCCTCGAACCAACGGATCACGCACCTCGAAGCCCGCTTGGACGACGACGCGTGCGCATGCTCGCGGCGGGCGTCGTGCTGGCCGTGATCGTGTCGATCCCCGTCACCGGTCGCGCCGCGTGGCAGCAGATCGCCGAGTTCCTCAGCCTTCGCGGCAAGCCCGAACCGGCATCCGCGAACGTGCTCTCCGAGCACGAAATCGAAGTGCTCGACGCGATGACGCCGCAGGACCAGGCGTCGCTGCTGCTCGAGCGATCGATCAACCACTACCACGGCGCGAACGATCAGATTGCCGCGCGGGTCGCTGGATGGCGCGGCAGGATCACGCTCGATTCACGGCTGAACGGCTTGTTCGTGACGGCGCTCAATTCCGACGACCTGCGCGTCCGCGCCGCCGCGATTGAAGTGGACATTGCCGCGCGCAACCTCGAAAAGTCGCCGGCAACGATCGACCGTCTCGCCGGCGTGGCCGCGACCGGTGAGCAGGGGCCGCGGGCTAATGCGCTGTGGGACCTCGGACTGCTGGGCAACCGCGGCATCGAGCCGGCGCGCGTCGCCGACATCCTGCTCGGCTCGATTCACGATCCGAACGAGAACATCCGCTACTGGGCGGTCGAAGGGCTCGCGTATCTGGGCACCGACGAGGTGATCGAACCGCTGCTGCAGATCTTCCACGACGATCCGCTGCCGATGATTCGGGAACGCGCCGCGTGCGGGCTGGCGCAGTCGGGGATGTTGAGCGCCGCGCAGCGGCGGACCGCGATGCCGCGCCTGCTGGATTATGCGGAAGACGGCTCGCTCGACGAACAGACGCGTCGATGGGTGTTTCAGGCGCTGCGCGACATCACCGGCCAGAGCCTCGGCCACGATGCGATCGCGTGGCGTCAGTGGTACAACGCCAACGAGCGGTAATCGCCACTCGAACGCGATCGCCACAGAAGAACACCGACGAACACAGACAGGTGTAGGAGTAGATCCACCACGGATGGACACGGGTGGACACGGATTCCGTCCCGCGTGACGACGGTCCGCTGCGGCCGGCCGTACGGCCGGCCATGGGAGGTCACGCGAAGCGCGGCGCAGCGGACGGTCCTCGTTTGCAGTCTTCTCGCGTCGCCGGGTCCGCGCCATTTGTCTTGTGTTGTTCTGTGTTGTTCTGTGGCCTTCCTCGTCTCCATCCGTGTGCATCCGTGTGCATCCGTGGTGGATCAGTCCGGCCACTGAAAATAGCGGTTCGCGTTGCCGAAGCAGACGTCCTCGACCAGTCCGCCAACCAGCGCCTCGTCATCCGGCAGTTCGCCGCGATCGATCTCACGCCCCAGCAGGTTGCAGAGGACCCGCCGGAAGTACTCGTGGCGCGGGTACGACATGAACGAGCGCGAGTCGGTGAGCATGCCGACAAACTGCGAGAGCAGTCCGGCATTCGACAGCGCGTCGATCTGATCCGCGATGCCGTCCTTCTGATCGAGGAACCACCAGGCGCTGCCGAACTGCATCTTCCCGGCGATCGTGCCGTCCTGGAAGTTGCCGATCATGGTCGCGAGCGTGTAGTTGTCGGCGGGATTCACGTTGTAGAGGATCATGCGCGGAACGCCGCCGTCCTGCTCGAGGCGATCGAGGTAGGCGCCAAGCGCGGCGGCCTGCGGCCAGTCGCCGATTGAATCGAACCCCGTGTCTCTCCCGATGGTCTGCGTGGCGCGGGTGTTGACGCCGCGCAGCGCGCCGAGGTGCAGCTGTTTCGTCCAGCCTTTCTCCGCGTCGAGCCGTCCGAAGAACAGCATCATGAACGACGCGTAGCGGCGCGCCGCCGGCGGGTCGGCCGCACGTCCGGCGCGCGCGCTGTCGAAGATCGCTGACGCTTCCGCCTCGGTGCAGGGATCCGCGTAGCAGGAGGGGAGGCCGTGATCCGACAGTCGTGCCCCGGCCGCGTGAAAGGCGTCATGGCGGCGGCCCAGCGCGGTCAGCAAATCCGTCAGGCGCGCGACGTGGACGTTGGCCGTCGCGCCGAGGCGATCGAGCCATGGGTTGAACACGTCGGGCGCGTGCACGTCGAGCGCGCGATCGGGGCGGAACGCCGGATAGACGCGCGTCGGCAGCCCCGAGGCGCGGATCTGCTCGTGCCAGCGCAGGTCGTCAGCGGGATCGTCGGTGGTGCACAGCGCGCGCACGTCGAACATCTTCAGGATCCCGTGCGGGCGGAGATCCTCGGATTGCAGCCGCGCGTTCGCGCGATCCCAGATGGATTTCGCCGAGCGCTCGTCGAGCAGATCGTCGATGCCGAAGTAGCGAACGAGCTCGAGATGGGTCCAGTGATAGAGCGGGTTGCGCAGGCAGCGCGGCACCGTCCGGGCCCACGCCAGGAACTTTTCGTAGGGCGAGGCATCCCCGGTGCAATACCGCTCCGGCACGCCGTTGGCGCGCATCGCCCGCCACTTGTAGTGATCCCCTTCGAGCCAGATCTCCCACAGGTTGGCAAAGCGGCGGTTCTCGGCGATGTCCCGCGGCGGCAGATGATTGTGGTAGTCGATGATCGGCTGCGGCGCGGCGTGCCGCTGATACAGGCGGCGCGCGGTGGCGGTCTCGAGCAGGAAGTCGTCGTGAATGAACGGCACGGTCCTCGTCACCAGTTCCAAAGGGTCCCATCGAGCTTGCGGCTGACCGGCAGATACGCGCGCTCGTAGGGAAATTTTGCGGCGAGTGATTCGTTGAAGTCGACGCCGTGGCCGGGCGTCTCGGCGGGATACAGACAGCCGTCAGCAAAGCGGTATCCGTGCGGAAACACGTCGAGCGTCACGTTGGCGTGCGGCATGTACTCCTGGATGCCGAAGTTGGGGACGGCGATGTCGACGTGGAGCGCCGCGCCCATCGTAATCGGCGAGAGATCGGTCGCGCCGTGGAAGCCGGTCTGCACGTGATGCATCTCGGCGAACGCCGCGATCTTCTTGAGCGGCGTGATGCCGCCGCCGCGGAGCGACATGCGTAGATAGTCGATGAGCTGCTCCGCGATCAGCGTCCGCGCGTCCCACACCGTGTCGAAGATCTCACCGACCGCCACCGGCGTCGTCGTGTGCTGGCGGATGATGCGGAAGCCTTCCTGCAATTCCGCGGTGACGGGATCTTCCATCCAGAACAGGTGAAACGGTTCGAGCGCCTTCCCGAGCCGTGCCGCCTGAATCGGGGTCAGGCGATGGTGGACGTCGTGGAGCAGATGCACGTCCTCGCCATACGTCTTGCGCAGCTCCGCGAAGAGCGTCGGGATGAACTGCAGATATTTCTCCGACGACCACGCCTGCTCGGAGGGGAGGCCCTTCTGTGCCGGCTCGTACGGCTCCTTGCCGGCAGCGACGCCGTACGCCCCGCTCAAGCCGGGAATGCCGCACTGCGCCCGGACGGCGAGGAACTTGCGGTCGAGGTGACGACCAACTTCCTCGATCGTGTCGCCGAGGGTTTTGCCGTTCGCGTGCCCGTACACCATCACGGCGGTCCGCGATTTGCCCCCGAGCAGGTTGTAGAGCGGCGTCTCGAGCGCCTTGGCCTTGATGTCCCACAGCGCGACGTCCACCGCCGCGATCGCGGTCATCGTCACCGGCCCCTTGCGCCAGTACGCGCCGCGATAGAGGTACTGCCAGATGTCTTCGGTCTGGAATGGATCGCGCCCGATGAGGCACGGTACGACATGGTCCGAGAGATAGCTCGCCACCGCGAGCTCGCGGCCGTTCAGCGTGCCGTCGCCGACACCGTAGACGCCTTCGTCGGTCAGGATCTTGAGCGTGACGAAGTTCCGCCCCGGGCTGCACACGAAGACTTTCGCGTCGACGATCTTCACGCGCCGCATTGTATTGCGGTTGAACCGTCGCGTCCGCCTTCAGGCGGAAGCACTATGATTGAAAGCGCATGCACCGACGGACATTCCTTGCGGGGCTTCTCATCATCATCAGCGTCGCGACGGGCTTCAGCTTCCAGGAGCGCCGTCCATGGCCGCCGGGCCTGCAGAAGGTCCCGGCCGAGGCGCCCGTGCTCTCGCCGGCGGACGAGTTGAAGACCATCTTCGTCGCGCCGGGCTATCGGCTCGAGCTCGTCGCCAGCGAGCCGATGATCGAGGATCCGGTCGTCATCGACTGGGATCCGCAGGGGCGGTTGTGGGCGGTCGAGATGACCGGCTACATGAACGACATCCAAGCCAGTCACGAGCACGATCCCACCGGCCGCGTCGTCGTCCTCGAGGACACGGATCGCGATGGCCGCATGGACAAGCGCACCGTCTTCGCGGACGGCCTGGTGCTGCCGCGCGCGCTGAAGGTGCTCGATCGCGGCGTGCTCGTCGGCGAGCCGCCGAACTTGTGGTGGATGAAAGACACCGACGGCGATTTGAAGGCGGACACGAAGGAGCTGGTCACCGACAGCTATGGACGCCGCGACGCCAACGTCGAGCACAACGCCAACACCCTTCTGTGGGCGCTCGACAACTGGATTTATACGTCCGAGGTGGATGTGTTCCTGCGGTTCACGGGAGCAAAGCCCGAAGTGCGCAAGACGCTCTCGCGCGGCCAGTGGGGCGCGTCGCAGGATGACGTGGGACGGGTCTATCGCAACACCAACGAGTCGGCGCTGCACGTCGATCTCGTCCCAACCTTCTATTACAGCCGCAACCCGGCGCTGACGCGGACCCGCGGCAGCGACGAGTTCCTCGGCGCGCCGGACGAGGACCTGAATGCGGTGTGGCCGGTCCGTCCGACGCCGGCGGTCAACCGCGGCTATCAAGTGGGCGTCCTGCGTCCCGACGGCTCGCTCGCGCGCTTCACCTCCGTCTGCTCGCCGATCGTCTATCGCGGCGATCGCCTGCCATCGGAGCTGAATGGAAACGTGTTCGTCGCCGAACCCGCGGGCAACCTGGTCAGCCGCATCCTCCTCACCGACACCGGGTCGACGCTGCGCGGCAAGAAGGCGTACCAGGGCGGGGAGTTCATTGCATCCACCGACGAGCGCTTCCGCCCGGTGTATCTGTCGACGGCGCCCGACGGCACGCTCTACGTCGTCGACATGTATCGCGGGATCATCCAGCATCGCGGCTTCATCACGGAATACCTGCGCGATCAGATCCTCGCGCAGAATCTCGAAAAGCCGATTGCGCGTGGCCGCATCTGGCGCGTCGTGCACGAGTCGACGAAGCGGGATACGCAAACCTCGATTGCGGGGGCGACGCCGGACACGCTGGTTGGCTTGCTATCGCATCCGAACGGCTGGTGGCGCGACACGGCGCAGCGGCTGATGATCGAGCGCAACCTGACCGACGCCGTTCCGGCGCTGACGAAGCTGGCGGCGAGCTCGTCGGAGGTCCGCACGCGGCTGCACGCGCTCTGGACGCTCGACGGCCTCAATCGTCTCGACACGGCCAGCGTCACGCGCGCGCTGACCGACAGGTCGCGCGACGTGCGGGTCGCCGGCATCCGTCTCTCGGAGCGATGGCTGCGCGAAGGGGACGCCGCGATGGCGCGCGCGGTATCGGCGTTGATCACCGACGGCGACTGGGCGGTGCGCGATCAGCTCGGGGCGTCGCTCGGCGAGCTGCCGCAAACCGAGAAGGTCACGGCGATCGCCGCGTTCCTGGAGCAGCACGGCGGCGACCCGATTGCGACGGATGCTGCGCTGAGCGGCGTCAAGGGCAGCGAGATCGCGGTCGTCGACGCGCTGCTGCGCGCGACGGAGGATACGCCGCAGCGCCGCGACGCGATCACGATGCTCGCGGCGACAATCGTGTCGGGTGCCGATGACGCGTCGGTGCAGACCGTATTCGATCGCATCGCGGAGGCTGCGCGCCCGTCGTGGCAGCGGGCGGCGCTGCTCAAAGGCGCCGAAGTCACGCTGCTTGGCGCGGATGCTCCGGGCGCAAGCAACGGCCGCGGGCGAGGACGCGGGCTGCCTCCGGGCGTGGACGCGCCATGCCCGACCTGCCCGGGCGCACGCGGCGGCCCTGGCGGGGCCCCTGCGTTCGGGCGCGAGAACAACGCGGAAGGA
>JBKPRU010000068.1:0-21639 GCA_046734675.1 Acidobacteriota bacterium | reverse complement strand
GCCTTCGTGCTGCCGCGCATCAGCGATCTCTCGGAAGGGCAATATCGCCTGTTCCTCTTCTGTCAGGCGCAGGTGCTCGAGCACGCGATGACGGCATCGCCGCCGCTCCTCGATCGTGATGTCGCGGAGGCGGCCGCGGCGGTCGCGGCGACGTTCGAGACGTCGCAAAGCGGGATCATTTATCAGCACCAGGCGGCCGCGGTCCCCGCCCAGCGGCTCGCATCAGTGCTGGGCGCGGGGCTCATGGACGTCGCCGGGCGCGGCGGTGCGAACGCGTCGCGGATCGAGCGGGACGCCGCCGTCGCGCTGCGGCGCCTCGAGCGCCTCGCGCGTGAAGCCGCGATTGAGACACCCGCGCCCGAGAGCCCGGGTACGACGTGGCTCGGAATCGCCGCGCGCATGATGGGCCCGCCCGGCGCGGCCGAAGGAGAGCCGCCGGCGCAAAAGGACGAGCCGCGCATCATCATCCCGTGAAGCGCCCCCATCGCCGGGCAGAGCCTTCGGCCGTGGTATAATTCGACGTTTGTGCCGCGCTTCTCAGGCCGGCAGTACCATTAATAGAAGCAACGAGTTGACTCCATGGCGAAGCGCTGCGAACTCTGCGGAAAAGGCCCGGTCGTCGGGCGCAACATCAGCCACGCGCACAACGTGACCCCCCGGCGGTTCGAGCCGAACCTGCAGCGGGTCCGCGCGATGGTGAACGGCGGCATCAAGCGGCTGCGCGTCTGCACGCGCTGCCTCCGCTCCGGCAAGGTCGTCAAGGCCGCGTAAGCGGCGCCCACCTTCGATTACAAAACCGAGCGTGGCTGACGGATCTGTGATGCGCCAGGCGGTTTCGTCGCCTTCCGCCCCGAAGGCGATCGGCCCCTACTCGCAGGCCATCAAGGCGGGCAACCTGCTCTTCGTGTCCGGGCAGGTGCCGATCGATCCTGCGACCGGCAACCTGGTGAGCGGCGACATCGCCGCCCAGACGCACCGCGTCTTCCAGAACATCGGCGAGATCCTCAAGGCGGCGGGGACGTCGTTCGACGCCGTCGTGCGCTCGACGGTCTACCTGCTGGACATGAACGACTTCGGGAAGATGAACGAGGTGTACGGCACCTACTTCGCGTCGCCGGCGCCGGCCCGCGCGACCGTGCAAGTCGCCCGTCTGCCGAAAGACGCGAAGATTGAGATCGACGTAATCGCCGTGACGGCCTAGCGGCTCGCGCGCTCCACGTCCACGCTCCTCAACGACTTGATCACCTTCTGCAGGTGTTTCACGTCGCTGATCTCCACCGTCATGGCTTCTTCAATCGGGGCTCCGCCCCGAACCCCGGCTCGGTCGCTCGCGGGGGCCCCTTGCCCCGCTCCGCTCCCTCGCAGGCGCGCCGTGCGCGCCAAACGACTCGCCCGTTCCACGTCCACGACACCATCGACACTCCGCAACGACTTGATCACCTTCTGCAGGTGTTTCACGTCGCTGATCTCCACCGTCATGTCAATCCGTCCCGTCTGGTCATCGTCGGAGCGCGCTTCGACGTTGCGGATGTTGGTGTTGATGCCGGCAATCTTCGACGTGACGTCGGCGAGGATCCCCTTGCGGTCTTCGACCTGGAGACTCAGACGCACCGTGTAGGGCGAGGTGTCCGCCCCCTTGTCCCACTCGACATCGATGCGGCGCTCCGGGTCGTACAGCAGGTTGACGACGTTCGAGCAGCTCGCCGAATGGACCGACACGCCCTTGCCGCGCGTGATGTAGCCGACGATCTTCTCGCCGCGGATTGGATTGCAGCAGCGCGCGCGGAACACCATCAGATCGTCGAAGCCGCGCACCTTGATCTTTTCGTCCGCCGGCCCGAGCACGCGCCGCACCACCGAGGCGATGCCGCTCTCCGGCGCTTCCTTCAACTGCTCCTGCGGCACGAGCTTCGTGAGAATCATGCGCGCCGCGACCTTGCCGTAGCCGATCGCCGCAAACAGCTCGTCGGCCTTGCCGTAGCCGTACTCGGTCAGCGTCGCCGCGAAGGCCGGGCCCTCGGTGAGCGACTTGATGTTTAAGTTGTAGCGGCGCGCTTCCTTTTCAAACAGCTTGCGTCCGAGCTCGAGGCTGCGCTGCTTCTCCTCGCCCTGGATGTAGTGCTTGATCTTGTTGCGCGTCCGCGACGTGACGACGAAGTTCAACCAGTCGCGGCTCGGTTGATGTCCCGGCGCGGTGACGATCTCGACGATGTCACCGTTGCGGAGCCGCGTCCTGAGCGGCACCATCTTGCCGTTCACGCGCGCGCCGACGCACTGATGGCCGACGTCGGTGTGGATCGAGTACGCGAAGTCGACCGGCGTGGCGTCGCGCGGCAACGCCTTCACTTCCCCTTTCGGGGTGAAGATGTAGACCTCCTCGGGGTAGAGCTCGATCTTCAGGTTCTGCAGGAACTCCTGCGGATCGCGGACCTCCTGCTGGAACTCGAGCAGCTGGCGCAGCCACAGGAAATACTGCTCGTCGCGATCCGCGCCGACGCGTCCTTCCTTGTACTTCCAGTGCGCGGCGATCCCTTCCTCGGCGATCCGATGCATCTCTGCGGTCCGGATCTGCACCTCGAACGGAAACCCGCGCTCGCTGATCACCGACGTGTGCAGCGACTGGTACCCGTTCGGCCGCGGCATCGCGATGAAGTCCTTGATGCGCCCCGGCACCGGCGACCAGGTCTGGTGGATGATGCCGAGCGCCGCGTAGCAGTCCTTCACCGACTGCGTGACGATGCGCAGCGCCATGAAGTCGTAGACCTGATCGAGATCGATCTTCTGCTTCTTGAGTTTCTGGTGAATGCTGAACAGACGCTTGATGCGCCCGTCGATGAGGATGACCGGCACCTGCGCGTCGGCGAGCTTCGCGGAGATCGTCTTCGTCAGATCCTCGATCAGCCCTTCGGTCGCGCGGCGGCGCCCCTCGACACGCTGGCGCAGCGATTCGTACGCCTTCGGCTCGAGGTACTTGAACGCGAGCTCCTCGAGCTCGTTCTTCACCTTGCTCATCCCGAGCCGGTTGGCGATCGGCGCGTAGATGTCGCGCGTCTCCTGCGCGATCACCAGGCGGCGCTCCTCGGGCAGGTGGTGCAGCGTCCGCATGTTGTGCAGGCGATCGGCCAGCTTGACGAGAATCACGCGGATGTCGTCGACCATCGCGAGCAGCATCTTGCGGAAGTTTTCCGCCTGCCGCTCCTCGCTCGATGAGAACTGGATGGCACCGAGTTTAGTGACGCCCTCGACGACGTGCGCGATGTCGCTGCCGAACAACTCGCGGATCCGTTCGATCGATGTCTGCGTGTCCTCGACGATGTCGTGGAGCAAGCCTGACGCAATCGCCACCGCATCGAGCTTCATGTCGGCGAGCAGGTTCGCGACTTCGAGCGGGTGCACGAGGTACGGCTCGCCGGAATGGCGCACTTGTCCCTTGTGCTCGAAGGCAGAGAACACGTACGCGCGCCTCAAGAGCTCGATGTCGGCGTCAGGATTGGAGGCGCGGACCTTCTCGACGAGGTCCTCGAACCGGATCATGGGTTGCGGTGTCTAAACGTCGAAGAACGTGGGGAACCGGCGGGGCGAAGCCCTGCCGGAGCGCGGTTGACGGCGGTTTTTGCCGCCAATATACTGACCCCCTTGATCCATTGTAAACGGCGCGAGAAGGGGAGAGCATGACGATCCGAATCCGCGCAGCTTCGGCTGCACCTGTAGCCCTCGTCGTCGGGCTGAGCGTGATGGCTGCGGGCTGCGGCAAGTATTCATGGACGAATCTGAAGGGGGTGAAGGCCTTCAAGGACGCCAACTCCGCCTATCAGGCAAAGGACTACAAGCGCGCCGCGGAGCGCTACGAGGAAGTCGTCCACAACGAAAGCGCGTTGCAGACAACGCCGACGCTCAATACGGCGTTCTTCTTCCTCGGCAACAGCTACGACCAGCTGTACAAGCCCGGCAAGCAGGGCGATCCGCAGAACGACCAGTACATCCAGAAGGCGATCGAGAACTATCAGAAGTCGGCCGAGCGCAACGCCGATCCGAAGTGGAAGAAGTCGTCGCTCGAATACCTCGCCTCCGCCTACGTGGACAAGCTGCAGGATCCCGGGAAGGCCGAGCCGGTCTATCAGCAGATTATTCAGCTCGAGCCCGGAGAGCCTGGCAATTATCTGGCGCTCTCGAAGCTGTACGAGGACGCGGGACGCTACGAGGAAGCGGAGGCGCAGCTCCAGAAGGCAAAGGACGCGAAGCCGAACGACCCGGCCGTCTACGTCGCGCTTGCCGCCTTCTACAACCGCCAGGGCGAGTTCGAAAAGACGATTGCCGCGCTCGAGCAGGCCGCCAACATGAATCCGAACAACCCGGAAGGCTGGCACCTGATCGCGACCTACTACTGGGACAAGGCGAACAAGGACTTCCGCCTGACCGACGCGGTGAAGCGCGACTACATCCTCAAGGGGCTCGCGATGGAGGACAAGGCGCTCGCGCTCAATCCGAACTACCTGGAGGCGATGACCTACAAGAACATCCTGCTCCGCCTCCAGGCGCGCGTCGAAAAGGATCCGGCCAAGCAGAAGGAACTGATCAACGAGGCCGACAAGCTGCGCAACAAGGTCATGGACATGCAGAAGGCCGCGAAGAAGAGCTGACGGCCTTTCGAGTCCGTACAAATGAAAAGGGCCATCCGCGCGGATGGCCCTTTCTTTTTGCGATGCAGTCGCCGCGTTTACTGACCCGACGGCCGCTGCCCGGTCGCTTCCTCGCGCATGCCGAGCGTGACGATCCCCACCTTCTCGACGCCCGCGCCCTTCGCGGCGTCGATGACGTTGACGATGTCGCCGTAGCGCAGCGTCGGATCGCCGACGATGAACATCGTCTTCTCCTTGCGCGTTTCGAAGATGTCGCGCAGCTTGCTCTCGAGCTCCGCGAGCTGGATCGGCTGGTGGTTGACCGCGATCGCCCGGTCAGCCGAGTACTCCAGCACGATCTGGGTGTTGGTGGTGTCGGTCGGCGCCTTGGCGTCCGCTTCGAGCGGCAGGTTGATGTCCACGCCCTTCTGCGTCAACGGCAGCGCCGCCATGAAGATGATCAGCAGAACGAGGAGGACGTCGATGAGCGGTGTGACGTTCATGTCGGCGCTGGCGTGCGGCATCTCGCCGCGCACCACGCGCTCGGCGCCGAAGTGCTTGTGTGCGTGCGCCATTACTGCCCTCCCGCCGTTTCACCCGGCCGCAGCTTGCGTTCGGTGATCAGCGCGACGTTCTCGATCTGCGCCTTGCGAAGCGCGTCCATCGTTTCCATGATGGCGCTGTAGCGCGCATCCTTGTCCCCCTTGAGATAGACGATCTTTTCTTTCTTGTCCTCGAGCGCCGCCTGGACGCGCGGAACGAGATCGTCCTTGGAGACGGGAATCGCGTTGACGTAGTACTTGTTCACGGCGTCGATTGCGATGACGGTCTGATCCTGGGTGTCGGGCTTGTCGGTGCGGTTGACCGTCTCCGGCAGCGCCACCGCGACGCCTTGCTGCAGCATCGGCGCGATCAGCATCATGATGATCAGCAGGACCAGCATGACGTCGACCAGCGGCGTGACGTTGATGTCGGACTTGGGTCCGCCTTTTGTGCTGCCAACATCCATTGCCATGAAAATTACCTCGATGTCCGGTGCGGGCGGACCGGACGGCCCGCCCCGCGAACGTTCTTACGCCGTCTTCTTGATGAAGTAGTCCACGAGCTCCGACGACGAGTTGTCCATTTCGACGTTGAAGTACTCGATTCGGCCCGTGAGGTAATTGTAGAACCACACCGCGGGGATTGCCACGAGCAGGCCGAGCGCGGTTTCGACGAGCGCCTCGGCGATCCCCGCCGACACGGCACCGAGACCGCCCGAGCCGGTGGCGGCGATGCCCTGGAACGCGGTGATGATGCCGACGACCGTGCCGAGCAGGCCGACGAACGGTGCGGTGGCGCCGATGGTCGCCAGCGCCGAGATGCCCTTCTTCAGATCGTTCGCGGTCAGTGCGGACGCGCGCTGAATGGCGCGGCGCACGGTGTCGACGAGGTCTTCACGGCTGAGCGTGCCGCCCGCTTCCTGCTGAAACTGATATTCCTGCAGCCCCGCGAGCACGACCTTCGCGAGATGGCTGTAGCGGTAGTTCTTCGACGATGAGATCGCAATCGCGTCCTTCAGCCGGCCTTCCTTCAGGTGCTTCGCCACCTGCGGCGCATACAGCTTCGACTGTTTGCGGGCCTGCGTGAAGGTATAGATGCGCTCGATCGCGACGCCGAAGGAGATCATCGACATGATGATCAGAATCACGCCGACACCCTTCGCCATCGGCCCCATCTGCTGCCACATTTCAATGAAATTCATGCGTCCATCCTCCGAATGGAGACAACGCGGATCCGGCGACCCGCTCCTTGCTATTGCAGCGTGAAATTCACCGTGACGGTCATGATGACCGGCACCGGCACGCCGTTCAGCAGCGTGGGGGTATAGACCCACTGCTTCACTGCGTCGAGCGCCGCCTGGTCGAGCAGCGGAATCGAGCGCAGAACCTTTGCGTCCTTGACGCGACCGTCGGGACCGATCGTCGCCTCGATGATCACGACGCCCTGCACGCGCGCCGACTGGGCGATCGGTGGATACACCGGCTTGACATCGCGCGTCTTCGTCGGCGTCTTGATGTTGCCGCCGACGCGAATCGGCGCCTGCGGTGGTGGGGGCGGAGGCGGAGGCGCATCCGGTAACCCGCCGACGACGCCGCCGACGACGCCGCCGGGCACGCCACCCTCAACACCGCCGGGCACGCCTTCACCCACGCTCGGGACCGTCGACTCGGGTTTGATTTCTTTCGGCGCTTCGATCGGCGCCGCATTCGGATTCGCGACGGGCGTGGGCTGCACCTTCGGCTGCGGCGCCGCAGGCGCCGGCGGTGGCGGCGGCGGCGGTGGCGGTGGCGGCGGAGCCGCCGCGAACGCCAGCATCGATGGCGGGCTCGGCAACACGTCCGTGGCCATCAGCGGAATGACGATGATCGCGCCGAAGATCAGGACGTGTACGATGATCGACAGCGGGACCGTGTACCACTTCTGCGATCCGACTTTGATTGACGGATCGACCACGTCGCCGAACATGTCACGCGGCAAGGCTCACTCCTCCTACACCATCAGTGCGGCGCAAAGACCGCGAATTATAGTCAGACGCAAAAACCAGTGTCAACGAACCTTCCCCTCGACTTAGACACCGCTTCTCGCTAAACGGCCACGCCCCTCCGCATTCTGCGCCTCGGTCCGGATGCGCATCCCGTAGAAGGAGCGCCAGACGAAAATCGCCGACCCGAGGAGGAACGCGGCCGAGAGAATGTGACTCAGCCGCGCCCCATACTCCGATGCCAGCTGCACGCCAAGTTCCACGGCCAGCAGGCCAAACAGCGTCGTGAACTTGATCACCGGGTTCATGGCCACCGATGACGTGTCCTTGAAGGGGTCGCCGACCGTATCACCGACGACGGTCGCCGCGTGAAGCGGCGTCCCCTTTTCTTTTAGCTCAACCTCGACGATTTTCTTCGCGTTGTCCCAGGCGCCGCCGGCGTTCGCCATGAAGATCGCCTGGAACAAGCCGAACAGCGCGATCGACACCAGGTAGCCGATGAAGAAGTACGGCTCGAGAAACGCAAACCCGAGCGTGGCGAAGAACACGGCGAGGAAGATGTTGAACATGCCTTTCTGCGCGTACTGCGTGCAGATCTCGACGACCTTCTTCGAGTCGGCAACCGACGCTTTCTCCACACCGTCCAGTCGGATGTTGCGCTTGATGAACTCGACCGCGCGATACGCGCCCGTCGTCACCGCCTGCGTCGACGCGCCGGTGAACCAGTAAATCATGCAGCCGCCGGTGATGAGGCCCAGCAGGAACGGCGGATGGAGGATTGACAGGTAGCGCAGGTATTCCGGCTGCAGACGGTCGGTGAGCACCACAATGATGGAAAAGATCATCGTCGTCGCGCCGACCACGGCGGTGCCGATCAGCACCGGCTTTGCCGTCGCCTTGAAGGTGTTGCCGGCGCCGTCGTTCTCCTCGAGCAGGTGCTTCGCGCGCTCGAAGTTCACATCGAAGCCGTAGTCCCTCTTGATCTCCTGCCGGATGTTCGGGAGCGTTTCGATGACCGACAGCTCGAAGACCGATTGCGCGTTGTCCGTGACCGGCCCGTAGGAGTCGACCGCGATCGTGACCGGACCCATCCCGAGGAACCCGAAGGCGACGAGGCCGAACGCGAAGACCGCCGGCGCAATCATCAGCTGCGCGAGCCCGAACGTGCTGACGATGTAGGCAATGGACATCAGCGCGACGATGGCCATGCCGAGCCAGTAGCTGCTGAAATTCCCGGCGACGAACCCCGAGAGGATGTTGAGCGAGGCGCCCCCTTCACGCGACGAGGTGACGACTTCGCGCACGTGGTGCGAGTCGACCGAGGTGAAGATCTTCACCATCTCGGGAATGATCGCGCCGGCCAGCGTGCCGCACGTGATGACCGTCGACAGCTTCCACCACAGCGTCGGATCGCCACCGATGTTCGGTATTAGCAAGTACGAGACCGCGTAGGTCAGGACGACCGAGACGATCGACGTAATCCACACCAGCCGCGTCAACGGCGCCTCGAAGTTCATGGTCGCGGCGTTGCCGTACTGCGACTTCGAAAGCGTTTCGTTCAGCACGTAGGAGAACCCGCTCGCAATGATCATCATGATGCGCATCACGAAGATCCACACGAGCAGCTGAACCTGCACGGCGGGCGTCGACACCGCGACGAGAATGAAGGAGATGAGCGCGACGCCGGTGACGCCGTAGGTCTCGAACCCGTCCGCGCTCGGCCCGACCGAGTCGCCGGCGTTGTCGCCGGTACAGTCGGCAATGACGCCCGGATTCCGCGCGTCGTCTTCCTTGATGTTGAAGACGATCTTCATCAGGTCCGAGCCGATGTCGGCAATCTTCGTGAAGATGCCGCCGGCAATCCGGAGCGCCGCGGCGCCGAGCGACTCGCCAATCGCGAAGCCGATGAAGCAGGAGCCGGCGTAATCGCCCGGGATGAACAGCAGGATGCAGAGCATCATGAACAGCTCGACGCTGATGAGCAGCATCCCGATGCTCATGCCCGCCTGCAGCGGAATGGCGTAGATGGGATAAGGCTGCCCCTTCAGGCCGGCAAACGCAGCGCGCGAATTGGCGAACGTGTTCACGCGGATCCCGAACCAGGCAACCCCGTAGCTGCCGGCGA
The DNA here is from genome assembly GCA_046734675.1 of Acidobacteriota bacterium. Lineage (GTDB taxonomy): Bacteria > Acidobacteriota > Vicinamibacteria > Vicinamibacterales > 2-12-FULL-66-21 > QHWT01. The sequence goes on along the minus strand of JBKPRU010000068.1, from coordinate 12,371 downwards.
TGCCGATCAGGCTGAAGAGCAGGATGATCACGACCTTGATCGCGTCGAACTGCTGCAGCACGCCGAAGTAGAACACCATGATCACGCCGATGAAGACTTCGAGGATCAGGATGAACTTGCCCTGCGTGATCAAGTAGGTCTTGCAGGTCTCGTAGATCAGCTCCGACACCTCGAGCATCGAGCGGTGGACGGGCAGGTTCTTCAGACGGACGAAGATCGCCATGCCGAACGCGAGGCCGAGCAGGCAGATCACCAGGCCGCCCATCAGCAGCGTGCGGCCATTGATTCCCTGAAAGGTCTCGGTGCTGAGGTCGGGCAGTACGAGGTTCGCCTCGCCTCCGGCATGGTGCCGCGGCGTTTCCTGCTGAGGAACCCCGGCCGGTGGTTGCGCCGCGTGTGAGAGAGCAGGAAGAAACGCGATGAGGGCGAAGAGCAGGAGGGCGGCGCGAGTCTTGGCGATCATTGGTTCCTTTGATGACAAGAAAACATCGGATTATACCCGGAAATCTCCGACCCGATCGTCGCCGCGGCGCGCGCGGATCCGACCGCCCATCGCCATTCCGCCCGTCAAGAAAATGCGGATCCCCTGCTCGACCGTGATGTCGGGATACGCCGCGAGATCGCGCGGGTAGATCATGATGTCGCCGAGGTAGAGGTGATTGGTCGGCACGTACACCGCGACGAGCGCTTCCGGTCCCTGCCCGCGATCGACGGTGAACTCCTTCGTGAGGAATCCCAGCACGAAGCCCCGCGCTGCATCTTCGACGAGCACCACACGCTTGAATCCGTACTCGTTATCCGGCGAGAACGCAACCACCAGCTGCTTGACTGGTGCGTAGATGCTGCGGAAGAGCGGCACCCGCAGCAGCAGCGCCTCCGCTTGCTGCAGCAGCCGCTTGCCGACGACGTTCGTGGCAATTGCGCCGACGACGAGGATGGCGAGGGCGGTCGTGAGGATCCCAAGGCCCGGCACTTCGCGTCCGAGGTACTTCGCGTAGAACGGCCCGACGAAGCCGTCGACGAGCCTGAACAGCCAGACCAGCGCCGCGACGGAGATGAACAGGGGGACGGTGACGAAGAAGCCGGCGATGAAACTGCGGCGGAGCCACTGCATGACGTCAGAGGCGGCGGCTTACCAGGACCATCCAATCGCCAGCGCGGCCAGCAGCGCCACGCCGGCCACAATCCGGTACCACGCAAAAGGGACGAAGCCCGCGCGGCGCACTACCTTGAGAAACGGCTCGACGACGAGCGCCGACGCGATGAACGCCATCACGAAGCCGATCGCAATCTCGACGCCGCGCTCTGTACTCAGATGATGGCGCACTTCGAGGAGGTCATGCGCGAAGGCCGCCGTCATCGTCGGCATGGCGAGGAAGAAGGAGAACTCCGCGGCCGCGGGACGATCGAGCCGCATCAGCATCGCGCCGACGATCGTCGCGCCCGAGCGCGATACGCCGGGCACGAGCGCGAGCACCTGGCAGAGACCGATCCCCAATGCGCGGCCGAGCGAGGTGTGGTCGGCGTTGAGGACCTCCGGCTCCGGTCGATACCGCTCGACCAGCAACATCACCATCCCGCCCGCGATGAAGCTCGCCGCAATCACGGCCGGCGTGGTGTAGAGGACGCGCTTGACGAACCCTGACAGGAGCGCTCCGGCCACCGCCGCCGGCATGAACGCCACCAGGATCATGAGGATGAAATGCCGGGACTCGGCATCCGAGCGGAAGCCGGTGATGACGCGCAGGATCTTGAGCCGGTAGAGCCACATCACGGCCACGATCGAGCCGAGCTGGATCATGACCGTGAACACGCCGCCGGGATCGTCGAAGCCGAGCACGTGCGCACCAATGAGCAGGTGCGCCGTCGAAGACACCGGCAGGAACTCCGTCAGCCCCTGGAGGATCCCCAGCAGCGCGGCGACGAGCCAGTTCACGAACGCTCGTTACGACGCGCGGGCGCGGCGGGGCTTCTTCGCCGGCGCCACCGGGGCCGCCGGCGCCGCCTTCACGGGCTTGCGCCCCTGCCAGATGATCACGATCGCCGCCGCGATGAACACGCTCGAATACGTGCCGGTGATGATGCCGACGATCATCGTGAACGCGAAGCCCTTCAGCACTTCGCCGCCGAAGAAGTAGAGCGCGATGACCGAGAGCAGCGTGGCGCCGCCGGTGATGAGCGTCCGGTCCAGCATCTGGTTCACCGCGGTGTTCACGATGTGCTCGATGTTGTCGCGGCGCATCGCGCGCATGTTCTCGCGGATCCGGTCGAAGATGACGATCGTGTCGTTCATCGAGTAACCGGTGATGGTCAGGATCGCGGCGATGACGTTGAGCGTGAGGTCGTAGCGGAAGAACGCGAGCACGGCCAGCGTGATCAGCAGGTCGTGCACGGTCGCGACGACGGCGCCGACCGCGAAACTGAGCTGGAAGCGGATCGCGATGTAGACGAGAATCCCGGCCAGCGCGAAGATCGTCGCCATCGTCCCGCGCGTCTGCAATTCCTTGCCGACCGTCGGGCCGACGATTTCCGTGCCGACGACCTGGAAGTTGCCGAGATTCCCCTGCTTGATCGCGCTCGTCACCTGCTCGGCCGTGGTGCTCAGCGATCCGCCGGCTTCGGCGCCGGCCGTGTGGACGCGGATCATCACCTGCCGCGCCGTCGGCGGTCCGTACTGTTGCACGATGGCGTTGCCGCCACCGCCCATGGCGCGGTCGAGCGCGCTGCGCACCTGTTCGATGTTCGGATTCTGATCGAACTGCAGGATGACGATCGTGCCGCCGGAGAACTCGACGCCCTTCGGCATCCCCTTCGTCCAGATCACGAGCAGCCCCGCGATGATGACGACCCACGACAGCGCAATCGCGTGCCACCGCCAGCGGACGAAGTTGAAGTTGGGGTTCTTGAAAATATGCATTGCCTTAATCCGTGTCAGGTCCTGTCAGTCCCGTGGTGGCTAGTCCGTGTCTATCCGGTGTCCATCCGTGGTGGCTAGATGCTGATCACCGGCTCGCGGCGCGCCGAGAGTTCCAGCTCGTAAATCGTCTTCGACACGAAGATCGACGTGAAGAGATTGACGAGCAGACCGATCGACAGCGTGGTCGCGAAGCCGCGGATCGGGCCGGTGCCGAACTGGAAGAGGAACGCGGCCGAGATGAGCGAGGCGATGTGGGTGTCGAGCAGCGTCAGGAACACGCGGCTGAAGCCGGCGTTGATCGCGGCGCGGACGCCGCGCTGCGCCGCCAGTTCTTCCTTGATGCGCTCGAAGATCAGCACGTTCGAGTCGACGCCGACGCCCATCGTCAACACGAAGCCGGCAATCCCGGGCAGTGTCATCGTCGCGCCTACGTAGGCCATGAGGCCGAGCAGGATCACCAGGTTGAAGATGAGCGCGATGATCGCGTTCACGCCGGACAATTTGTAGTACCAGAGCATGAACAGCATGATCAGGAGCAGGCCGGTCGCGGATGCGATGATGCCGGCGCGGATCGAATCGGCGCCGAGCGTCGGACCGACGACGCGCTCTTCGAGATAGGTGAGCGAGGCGGGCAGCGCGCCCGAACGCAGCGTGAGCGACAAATCGTTGGCCTGCTCCGTCGTGAAGCCGCCGCTGATGCGCCCCTGGTCCGTGATGCGCCCCTCGAGACGCGGCGCCGAGACGACGCGGTTGTCGAGGACGATCGCGAGATACCGGCCGATGTTCTCGCCCGACAGCTTGCCGAACTTCGCCGCGCCCGCCGACTTCAGCTCGAAATGGACCGCCGGCTGGTTGTTCTCGTCGAGCCCGGGGCGCGCGACGCGCAGATCCTGCCCCGTCACCGGCGCGATCTTCCGAACGACGTAGTACACCCCGCCGCTGTCACCGCTCCCGCGCTCGGCCGAGCCCTGAAGAATCTCCATGTCGCCGGGCAGCTGACCGTTGTACTGCTTCAGCAGGTCTTCCTTCGACGAGTTCGGACCCGCTTCGACCAGCTTGAATTCGAGGAGCGCCGTCGAGCGGATGATTTCCTTCGCGCGCGCGACGTCGGTCAGACCGGGCATCTGGACCAGGATCTGATCGCCCTGCGGCTGCCGCGCGATGCTCGGCTCGGCGACGCCCAGTTCGTTGACGCGCCGATCGATCGTCTGCAGCGCCTGGTCCACCGCCTGCTCGCGCAGATCGCGCTCGGAAGTCGGCTTCATCGTGAACTCGTAGGTGCCGCCCGCGAGCGGGTTGCGATCGTAATTGGTCGCCGCGACTTCGTCCGCCGACTGGCGGAACTGCGCGTCGCGATCCTGCGGCACCCCCTCGACGCGGAACTTCGTCGGACTGTCGACAACGATGTTCTTGGTGGCGATGTTGGCGGTGCGCAGCGATTCGCGCAGCTGTTCGCTGGCCGCAGTGGTCGTCAGCCTCAACGCATCGTCGGTGTTGACGCGAAGGACGAGGTGCACGCCTCCCTTCAGGTCGAGGCCGAGCTTCAAGGCGTGCGCCTTCAGCACCCCGGGCACCGGCAGGTTATACCGCTCGGCGAACAGCGGGTAGACGCCCAGGGCGAAGAACAGCCCGACGACGATAACGATGGTGAGGACTTTCCAGCGAAGGTTCTTGTACATGATTAAACGTTCCCGTTATCCGGCACGACGGGCTCCTGCCCCTGATAACCGCCGACGGCCGCGCGGGCGACCTCGATCCGCACCTTGTCCGCGATCTGCAGCTGGACGGATCGATCGTTGACCTTCGTGATCTGGCCGTAGATGCCGCTGGTCGTGACGATCTTGTCGCCCGGCTTCAGAGCGGACTGAAACTCCTGCACCTTTTTCTGCCGCCGCTTCATGGGCAGCAGGATCACGAAATAGAAAATCCCGAGGATCAGCGCGAACGGAAGAAATTGAATCAGCCCTCCCGCTCCCTGCCCCGGACTTGCCATCGCGACGACGAACGACACGTACCGCAGATCGACTGCCAACATGAACTAATGCTGAGATCGGCGAGAGAAGGTTTGATGGAACTCCTGGCGGAGTCGTTCAAACGTGCCGAAACCGATAGCGTCCCTGATTTGGCGCATTAAGTCAAGGTAAAAGCAGAGGTTATGGATGGTATTGAGGGTTCCGGCGGTCATTTCGCCGGACATATATAGATGACGGAGGTAGGCCCGGCTGAAGTGCCGGCAGGTGTAGCAGCGGCAGCCGGGGTCAGGCGGGCCTTCGTCCTCGGCGTACTGGGCGTTCTTGATGACAAGGACGCCGTGCCGGGTCAGGAGCTGCCCATTGCGGGCGTTCCGGGTCGGCAGCACGCAGTCGAACATGTCGATCCCGCGGGCGACGCATTCGATCAGGTCGTCCGGCATGCCCGTTCCCATCAGGTAGCGCGGGTGATCGTCGGGCAGCTGCGGAGCCGTGTGCGCGACGACGTCGTACATCACGTCGACTGGTTCGCCGACGCTGAGGCCGCCGATCGCATACCCCTCGAAGCCGATCTCGATCGTCGCCTGCACGCTCTCGGTCCGGAGCGCGCGGTCGGTGCCACCTTGAATGATCCCGAACTGCGCCTGCCCGGGATTGGTGACGAGGACGTCGCCGGCGGAGCGCGGGTCGTGCCGCAGCTGCAGCTGCCGCGCACGCGCGCGCCGCGCCCATCGGACCGAGCGCTCCATCGCGGCCCTCGGAACCGGGACACTCACAGTTCTCGGAACCGTGACTGTCACGCTTTCGGAAACTGTGAGTGTCCCACTTCCTGGCGCGGGGCCGACGAGCTCGTCGAGGACCATGGCGATGTCCGAGCCGAGCTGCGCCTGGATGTCCGCCGCGCTCTCAGGCGTCAGCGTGTGCAGCGCGCCGTCGAGATGCGACCGGAACGTGACGCCTTCTTCCGTCACCTTGCGCATCGCGGCCAGACTGAACACCTGGTATCCGCCGCTGTCGGTGAGGATCGGATGCGGCCAGGCGATGAAGCGGTGCAGCCCGCCGGCGCGCGCGATCAGCGCGTCGCCCGGACGCAGATGCAGATGGTACGTGTTGCCAAGAATGATCTCGGCGCCAGCGTCCTCGAGATCACGATGCGTGATCGCCTTCACCGCGCCGCGCGTGCCGACGGGCATGAACGCGGGCGTCTGCACGACGCCGTGCGGCGTGGTGAGCGCGCCACGCCGCGCGCGACCGTCTTTCTGAACGACTTCAAACGCGAACGACTGTGTCATCTTTTATCAATGCGCGTGGGGCCCACTTCTCTCAATGGCGCCGGGGCCCCACCCCCGGCGCTTGCCGCTGCGCACATCCGCGCTCGCGGCGGCTGAAGGCTCTCACGCCCTTCACGCGCTTCGCGGCGACCTTCTGCATTCTGCCTTCTGACTTCTGTATTCTGCGTGCTGACTCCTGTATTCTGACTCCGTGAAGCGCCTTCGCATTGGCGTGCTCTACGGCGGACGATCCGGTGAGCACGAAGTCTCGCTCGCGTCCGCCGCCGCCGTCTTCGCCCACCTCGACCGCACTCGCTACGAACCGGTCCCGATCAAAATCGAAAAAGACGGCCGCTGGGCGCTCGCGGACAAGCCGCCGGCCACGATGTCCGCCGGCGAGGTGATCGAACAGGCACGACTCGAAGCGGCGCGCCCGGTGCGCGAAGGGCGCGAGGTCCATCTCGTCGCGCATCCCGGCGAGGAGACGATTCTCTCGATCGACCGATCGCGCGCGAAGAGCGACGACCTGCCGTCGGCGATCGTGCGGGGGCTCGCACTCGACGTGATCTTCCCGATGCTCCACGGCCCTTACGGAGAGGACGGCACGATCCAGGGCCTGCTGGAGCTCGCGAACGTCCCCTACGTCGGTTCAGGCGTGCTTGGATCCGCCGTCGGCATGGACAAGGCGGCGATGAAGGTGATGTTCGCCGCGCGCGGCCTCCCCGTCTGTCCCTATCGCGTCGTCTTGCGCCACGAATGGGAGCGGCAGCCCGACCGCATCGCGCCGGAGCTCGAACGCTCGTTGAAGTACCCGATGTTCGTCAAGCCGGCGAACCTGGGATCGAGCGTCGGCATCTCCAAGGCCAAGGACGTGCAGGGGCTGCGCGACGCGATGGCGCTCGCCGCGAACTTCGACCGGAAGATCGTGATCGAGGCGGCCGTGCCGAACGCACGCGAGCTGGAGTGCGGCGTGCTCGGCAACGACGACCCGCAGGCCTCTGTTCCCGGCGAGGTGATTCCGTCGCGCGAGTTCTACGATTACGAGGCGAAGTACATCGGCGAGGGATCGAAGACGGTGATCCCGGCGGACATTCCGAAAAAGCTCGCCGAGATCATCAAGAAGCTGTCGATCGAAGCGTTCAAGGCGATCGACGGGGCCGGCATGGCCCGCGTCGACTTCCTCCTGAGTGGCGGCAAGGACGAATCGCTCTACGTCAATGAAGTGAACACCATCCCCGGGTTCACGACGATCAGCATGTACTCGAAGCTGTGGGCGGCGTCCGGAGTCGAGTATCCGGTGCTGCTCGATCGCCTGATTGCGCTCGCGCAGGAACGCCACGCCGAGAAGCAGCAGCTGCGCACCACCCTGGCATGATCCGCCGCGGGCACCGCCGCGTGGCGTGCTTCGCGGCGATCGTCCTCCTCTTCTGGATCCCGAACGGGTCGGCGACGGCCGGCCGCGGCGAGCTCACCGGCGTCGACGCACTGGTCCGCGTCTACGACTCCATCCTCGACGCCGACTTCGATCAGGCGGACGCGGAGCTGCAGCGTGCGTGCGGACCGGCGCCGCGCGAAGCCTGCGACGTGCTTGCCGCGACCGCGTTGTGGTGGCGCATACAACTCGACCCGGATACCCGCACCTTCGACGATGACTTCAGCGACGCGGTCGACAGGGCGATCGCCTCGACGGAAGCGTGGGCCGAACGCACCCCCGACAGCGCGGAAGCGCATTTCTACACAGGGGCCGCTTACGCCGCGCGCGTACAGTTCCGCGTGCTGCGCGACGAGAAGCTCGCCGCCGTCCGCGACGGCAAACGCATCAAGCAGGTGCTCGAACGCGCCATCGAGCTGGACGACGACCTCGACGATGCGTATTTCGGGATCGGCATGTATCAGTACTACGCCGACGTGGCGCCAGCCGCGGCCAAGGTGCTGCGCTTCCTGATGATGCTCCCGGGCGGGAACCGCACCGAAGGACTCGCGCGCATGCTGAGGGCTCGGGCCCACGGCAGGCTGCTGCAGGGGGAAGCGGACTACCAGCTGCAGATCATCTATTTGTGGTACGAGCATCGCATCGATCAGGCGATCGCCTTGCTCGACTCGCTGCACGATCGCTATCCGGGGAATCCGCTGTTCGTGGCACAGCTCGCGGAGGTGCAGGACACCTATCGCCACGATCTCGGCGCGAGCCTCGACACGTGGCGCGCGCTGCTGGCGGCGGCGCGCGAACAGCGCGTCAACGAGCCGGGGCTGGCCGAAGTGCAGGCGCGGATGGGCATCGCGCGCCAGCTCGACGCGCTGTATCAGACCGATCACGCGCTCGAGCAGCTGCGTGCGGTCATCGACGCGAAGCCGTCGCGCCCACACGGCGCGCTCGCGTCCGCTTATCTCGCCATGGGAGAGGCGGAAGATCGGCTGGGCCATCGTGAGGCGGCCATCTCGGCGTATCGGCTCGCCATCCTGGCGGCCCCGTCACCCGATGCCCACAACGTGCGCACGCGGGCCACGACGCGGATGCGGCGCGCGCCGGATCCGATCCGCGCCGAAGCGTTTCGGCTGTCGCTCGAGGCCTTCCGCAAACTCGAGCGATCCGACCTGGCCGGCGCGCAGGCGCTGCTCGCACGCAGTCTCACGCTCGATCCGAAGGATCCGGTCGCACGGTATCGTCACGGCCGCACGCTGCTGCCCGCGCGCCAGGACGCGGCCGCGCTCGCCGAGTTCGAGCTGACGATCCGCGGCGCGAAGGAGTGCCCGGCGCCGATTACCGCGGCCGCGTATCTCGAGGCGGCACGCATTCACGAGCGTCTCAACCATCGCGATCAGGCGATCGCCTACTACCGCGCCGCGAGCACGTGGTTCGGCGGCGGGAGCGACACGCGCGCGGCCGCGAACCGCGCGCTCACCCGCCTTCGCGCAACGAAATAACCGCGCGTCAGCGCGGCCAACTCGCCTGCGCGCGACCACAGACGCACGTTCGCCGTCGTCGATCGCGCAGCAGATCGTCGACGCGCGCGATCGATCGCAACTCGCGCACTACAGTTCGCAACAGCTCGATCCGAGACCTTTTTCAAGATGCAATTTTTTGACTTTCCGAACAGTTTGTGCTTGACACTTCAACTTTCTCGTCCATAATCTACATCTTGTATGAGGGTGGATCGCTCAGCCCACCTGTTGTAACCCCTGGATCCGGTAACGAGCTGAGCTGCCACGTTCCAAGGAGGAACTAATGGCGAAAAAGACTGCGAAGGGCGGCAAGAAAAAGGGCGGGAAGAAGCGCTAAGTAGCCGCCGCCGGTCCGGGGGGTGTCTCAAGGGAACTTGCGCACCCCCGATTTTTTTAGGCGAGAGAGTTCTTTTCCAACGAGCTGCAACCTCTCGCGCCACCGGGTGCGGGAGTGAGCAACGAGGCGAGAGCGCCGGCAGGCGCACCGTCGGCGTGCCGGTTGGCCGCGACGCTGCGATGTGCGGTTGAAGGCTCTTCGCGAACGATCCCACACGAAGGGGGGGATAAAGCGCAATGGCAAAGAAGACTGCTAAGGGCGGGAAGAAGAAGGGCGGCAAGAAGCGGTAAGCTGCCGCGCCCGCCAAAAACGGGGGCGTCGGTCGCCCCCGTTTTTGCGTACACACCTACTCGAAACTCTTCCCGTCCCAGATCCGGACCCGCTGAATCACGTCCAGCTGCTGAACCCGATCGACCACGTCCATCCCGTTCACCACGCGCCCGAAGACCGTGTACTTCGCATCGAGGTGCGGCTGCGGTGAGTGCGTGATGAAGAACTGACTGCCGCCGGTATCGGGCCCCGACAGCGCCATCCCCACGACACCCCGAAGGTACGGACGCTCGTTCAGCTCGTCGCGAATCGTGTGGCCGGGACCGCCTTCGCCGTCCCCGCGCGGGTCGCCGTCCTGAATCACGAAGTTCGCGACGACGCGATGGAACTGAAGGCCGTTGAAGTAGCCCTTGCGCGCCAGCGCCATGAAGTTTTGGGTCGTCTGCGGCGCGTCGAGCACGGCGAGCTCGATCTCGATCGTCCCCTTCGCGGTCTCGATGAACGCGTGCGGTGAGTACTCCGGGGTCAGCATCGACGGCGCGTCATACGGCACGATCGGGGCGGACCCGACCGGCCGCTGTATCGCGTGCGCGGCGTCGGCGGACGCGTCGAGCCGATGCAGCAGCGATGCCGCCTGCACCCGCACCGCCCAGTCCTTGTCGGAGAGCGCGGCCTTCACGGTGTCGATCGCCTCGGTCGCGCCGTACTCCGCGAGCGCCGAGATCGCCGCGATCCGCACGTCGTTCATCGCGTCGGCGGCCGCCGCCCCGAATGCCGCGCGGAGCGCCTGCGCGCCGCCCGCCGGCTTGACCACGCCGACGCCTCGCGCCGCGGCGGCGCGGATCGCGAAGTCGGAGTCCTTCAACTGCGTCAGCAGGATCTCGTCGATGCCGGCCACACGCAGACGCGTGAGCGCCTGGATGACCGACGGGACGACGCGCCGGTCCGTGTCGGTCAGCATCGCGCGCAGCTGCTCGGCGGCGGTCTCGGCCTTGAGCGTGCCGAGGACGTCTGCCAGCGCGGCACGCACCGTCCAGTGCCGGTCGGGTTCGAGGCCGGACAAGAGCAACACGAACGAGTCCGGGTCGACGGCGGCAGCGGCACGGAGCGACGCGGCCCGCAGCGCCGGCCAATCGTCCGTGAGGAAATCCTGGATCGCGGGCAGCGCCGAGGTCGCTTTCAGCGCGCCGAGGGCATTCACCGCTTCCAGGCGGACGTTGGGATCGACGCCGTCTGCGGTCAGAAGCGCGGCAATCGGCGCCGCGGCATCACGCGCGTCGATCTGCGCGAGCGCGCGCAGCACCGAAACCGTGACGGCTACGTCCCCCTTTGCCTGCTGCAGCAGCGCGAGAAGCGCGCCGCTCGATGACGCGTCCTTCGCGCCGCCCAGGCCGCGTGCGGCAAACGCACGCGTGTAGCGGCCCGGCGTCTGCAGCAGCGCGCGCAGCGGCGCGGCGGCACGGGGGTCGCCGATGCGCTGCAGCGCGTAGGCGACGGGCCACCACGTGCTGACCGGGCGGCCCGAGGCATCGAGCACCGCCGACGAGAGCGCATCCCAGCCCTTCAATCGCACGAGCGCAAACAGGCCAAGGCGAATCGCCTCGATCTCCGGCGTCTTCGGCCACTGCTCGTCGTCTGGCGCGAGTTGCGCGAGCGCGCCCTGCTGGATGAACGGCTTCACCATCGCGCCGATCGCGGTCGCGGCCGCGCGCTGCTCGTCGGCGGTCAGCCGCGCCTGCTCGGGCGGCGGCACGCTCTCGCCGACGAGGCCCAGCGCTTCCGCCGCGCGCCCCTTCACGCGCGCATCGGGATCCTGCAGCGCCTTGGTCAACGCCGCGGTGGCCGACTTGTCACGCAGCAGTCCGAGCGCGAATGCCGCCATCTCGCGTACTTCAGGATCGACGTCTCCGAGCAGCGTCTGGAGCGGCGCAACCCCCTCGGGCAATCCGACGCGGCCGATTCCAAGGGCCGCGCGACGGCGGACGCGCGCCTCGGGATCCGCGGCCAGCTTGACGAGATCCGGCAGCACGACCGGCGGCGGCGGAGGCGTTTTGCGCTTGGGCGGGGGCGTGGTCACCGGCGGCGGCGGAGGCGGAGGGGTTGCGAGTATCCGCTGATCCTCGAGCTGCAGGATCCACGTCATCTTCTGTTCGAGACTGATTGCCGGCGCGACCGGCCGCGGCGGGGCGCTCGCGCACCCGGTGGCGACCCACGCGAGCGCGATCAGCATCGACGACTTCTTCAGCATCCTGTCAGGCCCTCAACTCGTAGGTTTCGATGGTGGCGGCGCGCACGCGCTCCCAGTCGACGGTGACGCCAATGCCTGGCTGTTGCGGGACCGCGATGGTCCCGTCGGGCGCGACCTCGATGCCCGGCTCGATCAGATCCGGCGCGTAGTAGCGGCGGCTCGCCGCGATATCGCCGGGCAGCGTGAAGTTCGGCAACGTCGACAAATGGATGTTGTGCGCGCGCCCGATGCCGCTCTCGAGCATGCCGCCGTGCCACACCGGGATGCCGTGCGCCGCGGCAGCGTCGTGCACGCGGATGGCCTCGGCGTGTCCGCCGAGCCGCCCGGGCTTGATGTTGATGACGCGGCACGCGCCCAGCTCGATGGCCTCTTCCGCGTGGCGGACGGTGTGGATCGATTCGTCGAGGCAGATGGG